>NZ_JBFAIV010000004.1:0-387461 GCF_040654875.1 Streptomyces sp. NPDC050610
GGCCCCCCGCCCCCCCGGGGGGGGGGCCCCCGCCCCCCCCCCCCCCCCCCGCCGCACTCGCGGCGGCCCCCGGCACCCCGTCCGCCTCCGCACCCGCTGGAGCCGCTCCATGTCAACCGCCTCCTCCCGTACGGCCGTGACGGCCGTGGCGCACGCCGACCACGTGGTCGCGCACACCCTCCTCAACTGCCTGCTCCGCGAGGTCTCGGGACCCGAGCACCAGACGGCCGTGACCGACGGCCGGCTGCTGCTGCGGATGCCGCGCTGCGGCGTGCTGCTGGGGATCGAGCTGCGCCGCACCTCGCTGATCGGCGCGCACCGGTTCACCGGGCCGCCCGCCGAACAGCGCGACGGGACCTGGCGGGAGGTGTCCTGGCAGACCCTGGCCGAGTACATCCACCGCGAACTGGAGCTGCGCACCGGCGTCCGCAACGACGAGTTCCTCGACCAGGTCGCCGCCACCCACGCGGGCGTGTCCGCCGCCCTGCTCCCCGGCGGCCCCCCGGCCGGCGGGGACGCGTACCTGGACTCCGAGCAGTCCCTCCTCTTCGGCCACCGCTTCCACCCCACCCCCAAGGCCCGTACCGGCCGCGACCAGGACTGGGAGCGGTACGCGCCGGAGAACCGGGCCCGCTTCCCGCTGCACCGCCTGGCGGTGCGCGAGCGGTACGTGCGCGAGGAGCACGTCCGTACGGGCGCGGGCCGGCCCGGCCCCCTCGACGCCCTCGACCGGCAGGGCCCCGTCCCCGACGGCTACCGGCCGCTGCCCGCGCACCCCTGGCAGTACGCCATGCTCCGCGACCACCCGGCGCTGGTCCGCGCCCTCGCACGCGGCGACGTCCTCGACCTCGGCCCCGGCGGGCCCGAGTTCGCGCCCACCGCGTCCGTGCGCACCCTCTACGACGGCCGGGACTTCCTCAAGTTCAGCCTCAACGTGCGGATCACCAACTGCCTGCGCAAGAACGCCGAGTACGAGCTGGCCGGGGCCGTGGTGCTGACCCGCATCCTGGAGCCGGTCGCCCGCGACCTCGCCGCCCGCTTCCCCGGCTTCGACCTGCTGCGCGAACCCGGCTACCGCACGCTCGACCTCGGCAGCCGCGAACTGGCCGAGGGGTTCGGCGTGATCGTCCGCGAGGGGCTGGGTGCCCGGCTGCGGCCCGGCGTCACCGGACTGCTGGCGGCGGCCGTCGCCGACGAGTACCCGACCGGCTCCGCGCAGCTCTCCCGACTGCTGGGCGACGCGGGCCCCGACTCGGCCCTGGCCTGGTGGGACGCCTACCTCGACCTGCTGGTGCCGCCCGTGCTCGCCGCCTACCTCGACCACGGCGTCGTCCTCGAACCGCACCTCCAGAACGTCGTCGTCGGGGTCGCCGACGACGGCACGCCCCGCCAGGTGCTGCTGCGCGACTTGGAGGGCGCCAAGCTGCTCCCCGAACACCACGCGGCGCCGCTCGCCGGGCTCCCGCCGGCCGTGGCGCGGCCCATGACGTACGACCGGGAGCGCGGCTGGGACCGCGTCGTCTACTGCCTGGTCGTCAACCACCTCGCCGAACTCCTCGCGGCCCTCGCCGACCGGCACCCGCCGCTCGAACCGCTGCTGTGGGCGGCCGTCCGCCGCGTCCTCGCCGAGCGTGCCGCCGCGCACGGCGACCCGCCGCCGCTGCGCGCGCTGGTCGCCGGGGTGCCGCTGCCCGCCAAGGCCAATCTGCTGACGCGGTGGGAGCGGCGGGCCGACCGCGAGGCGGGGTATGTGCGCATCGCCTCGCCCCTGGTCGGCGACCTGCTGTCGGGCGCGGCCCGCACCGAACTCCGGAGCGCCACATGATCACCGCCCGCGCCGCCGAGCGCGCTCGCACGCTGGAAGAACTCCCGGCGTACGTACACGACTTGACGTCCCTCGACGCACACGCCCGAGCCGTACGAGCCGCCCTGCCGGACCGCGTGGAGCTGTACTACGCGGCCAAGGCCAACCCCGCCCCCGAACTCCTCACCGCCCTCGCCCCGCACGTCAGCGGCTTCGAGGTGTCCTCGGGCGGCGAACTCGCGCACGTACGGAAGGCCGTTCCCCGGCTGCCGCTCGCCTTCGGCGGACCCGGCAAGACGGAGGCGGAGATCGCGCTCGCGCTGGAGGCGGGCGTCGAGCGCTTCCACGTGGAGAGCGAACAGGAGCTGCGGCTGCTGGCCGCCCTGGCCTCGCCCCGGCACGCCGCCGAGGTCCTGCTACGCGTCAACCTGCCGCTGGACGCGGCGGAACTGGGCGGCGCGGCGCTGGCCATGGGCGGCCGCCCCAGCCCGTTCGGCCTGGACCCGGACCGCGTGAAGGCGTGCCTGCCCCTGTTCGCCGGCGACGGCCCGCTCCGGCTGCGCGGCATCCACGCGCACCTCGCCAGCGGCCTCGACGCCGCCGCGCAGCTCGCCGTGGCCAGCCGGATCGCCGACTGGACCCGCGACGTCGAGGCCCGGCACGGCCTCGACCTCACCGAGGTCGGCGTGGGCGGCGGCATGGCCGTCGACTACGCGCGCCCCGCCGAGCGCTTCGACTGGACCGCGTACGGCGAGGGCCTGCGCGCCCTCGCCGACCGGCACCCGCGCCGCACGCTCCGCGTCGAGCCCGGCCGCGCGCTGACCGCCTACTGCGGCTGGTACGTCACCGACGTGCTCGACATCAAGCACAGCCACGGCGAACCCTTCGCCGTACTCCGCGGCGGCACCCACCACATGCGCACCCCCGCCGCCAAGGGCCACAGCCACCCCTTCACCGTCCTCCCCCGCGAGAACTGGACCCGCCCCTGGCCCCGCCCCGGCGTCCGCGACACCCCGGTCACCCTGGTGGGCCAGCTCTGCACCCCCAAGGACGTCCTCGCCGCCCGCGCTCCCGTCGCCGAACTGCGCGTCGGCGACCGCGTCGCCTTCGCGATGGCCGGCGCGTACGCCTGGAACATCTCCCACCACGACTTCCTGATGCACCCGCCGCCCTCCTTCCACTACCTGACCTGACTTGGCCTGGCCCGACCTGACCGGCCGGGCCGTCGCGCCGGCCCCGTTGTCAGTGGTGGGTGCGACGATCGGGACATGACCACCGAGTACTGGGACGCCGCCGCGACCGACTTCGACGAGGCCGCCGACCACGGCCTGCGCGACCCGTCCGTACGGGCCGCGTGGGCCGCCCGGCTGCGCTCCTGGCTGCCGCGGGACCCCGCCGACGTGCTCGACGTCGGCTGCGGTACCGGGTCCCTGTCCCTGCTCGCGGCCGAGCAGGGACACCGGGTCACCGGCGTCGACAGCTCGCCGCGCATGGCGGAGCGCGCCCGCGCCAAGCTCGCGGCGGCCGGCGGGACGGCGGAGGTGCTCGTCGGCGACGCGGGCCAACCACCGGTGGGCGACCGGCGGTTCGACGTCGTCCTCGCCCGCCATGTGCTGTGGCTGCTGCCCGACCCCGGGCGCGCCCTCGCGAACTGGGCCGCCCTGCTGCGCCCCGGCGGCCGGCTCGTCCTGATCGAGGGCCGCTGGGGCGAGTCCGAGCGCGTCGGCATCACCGCCGACGAACTGGCGCGTCTCATCGCCCCCGTCGCCGCCCGCACCCAGGTCGAACACCTCGCGTACGACCCTCTGCTGTGGGGCCGTCAGGTCTCCGACGAGCGGTACGCCCTGGTCGCCCGGCCCGCGCCCCGCACCCGCCACAAGGAGATCGTCGATGTCCATCTGATCCTGCGGCGCGGCGGGGACGTGCTGCTCGGGCGGCGGTTGGACACCGGTTACGCGGACGGGCTGCTGCACGCCCCGTCGGGGCATCTTGAGGACGGCGAGGACGTGCGGGCCGCCGTGATACGTGAGGCACGCGAGGAGACCGGGGTGGTTCTCGACCCCGGTCTCCTGCGGGTCGCGCTCGTCATGCAGCACCGGGCGCCCGGCGGCGCGGCCCGTATCGGGTGGTTCTTCGAGGCGGATGTGGCGGAGGGCTGCGGTGAGCCCGTCAACCGCGAGCCGCACAAGTGCTCGCAGCTCGGCTGGTTTCCGCTCGACGCGCTGCCACAGGACATGGTGGCGTACTGCCGGGCCGCGTTGGACGCCTACCGGCGCGGGGAGCGGTTCGTACTGCATCTGCACGAGAGCGGGGATTCCATCGGTTACGAACCCGGCGCCCCGTCACGGGCCGTGGCGCTGGAGCCCAGTTCGCGTACGTAGCGCCATTCGGTGGCGGCCCGCTCGTAGCCGAACCACTTGTTGACGGCGAGCATCGGGGCGTTCTCGTCGTCGTTGCCCGTGAACGCCTCGGTGCGGCCGGCGGCGCGGGCGAGGTGCAGGGAGCGGGCCTTGACGAGCTTGGACAGGCCCCGGCCGCGGAAGGCGCGGCGGGTGCCGGTGCCGCCGGAGAAGTAGCGGGCGCCGTCGTCGGTGTGGGCGATGGTGAACGCGGCGACGGCGCCGTCCACGACGGCCGCCGTGCTCAAGTCGCGGTCGAGGAGGGGGGTTCGCCAGGTCCGCTGGAGCCAGTTCTCGTACGTGCCGCCGTTGACCGCCACGTCGCTCGGCTCGTCCTCGACGGCCTCGACGTCCGCCTCGTACAGCGGACGCGGGTCGTCGGCGAAGTGGGCGAAGGGGCGCAGCTCGACGCCGGCGGGTGGCGAGAGCTCCGGCAGCGGCGTACGGTCGAGATCAAGCCGCTGAAAGCGGCTCGGGCGGCGGCGCCGGTACCCGCGCCGCTCGGCGAAGCCGGGCGCGTGCCCGTCGTCCAGCACCCAGGTGTACACGTCGGTCGCCCCGAGACCGCTCAGATACTCCTCGGCGGCCCGGAGCAGCGCGAGCCCCGCGCCGCGCCCGCGCTCCTCGGGGAGGACGCAGGGCTGGGCGAACGCCTGCCCCGGCTCGTCGCTGTCGTGGAAGAGGCCCGCTTGTGCGATGCCTACCACTCGGCCGTCCGACTCGGCGACCAGCATCCGGTACCGCTGCGCGGCGGGCGCGTTCGCCACCTCCCAGACGACCGACTCGGCGGTGGTCGCCATGAAGGGGATGGACGAACGCCGTACCGCGGCGGCGGCCTCCGCGTCGGGCAGGGCGAAATCTCGGGTCACCAAGGTCATGGCCTTGGAGGTTATGGGTCGGCCATGGCCGGTTCCAACAGGTTTTTGCCAACCATAGATGGTGAATGCATCTAAACGGAGCGTACGGTCGGCGTCGCGGTCAGCCGCCGGGACGTGGCGGACCGTAACCGACGGGGGCAGAGCCGCGTCCCGGTACTCCCGGGCCGGCCGACCGAAAGGGGACACCGCGACCATGTGCGGTATCACCGGCTGGATCTCCTACGACAACGACCTGACCGCCGAGCGCGGGACGCTCGACGCGATGACGCGGACCATGAGCTGCCGCGGCCCGGACGCCGCCGGCGTCTGGCTGGACACCCACGCGGCCTTCGGCCACCGCCGCCTCGCCGTCATCGACATCGAGGGCGGCAAGCAGCCGATGCTCGTCGAGCGCGACGGCCGCACCCTGCTCGCCACCACCTACAGCGGCGAGGTCTACAACTACCGCGAGCTGAAAGCCGAGTTGGAGGGGCTGGGGCACGCCTTCCGCACCAGCAGCGACACCGAAGTCGTGCTGCACGCCTACCTCGAATGGGGCGAGTCGTTCACCGAGCGCCTCAACGGCATGTACGCCTTCGCCCTCTGGGACCCGCGCACCGAAGAACTGCTGCTCGTCCGCGACCGCATGGGCATCAAGCCGCTCTACTACTACCCGACCCCCGACGGCGTCCTCTTCGGCTCCGAGCCCAAAGCGATCCTCGCGCACCCCTCCGTGCGCCCCGTCGTCGACGCCGAGGGCCTCTCCGAGCTGATCGCCTTCACCAAGACCCCCGGCCACGCCATCTACAAGGGCATGCACGAGGTGCGCCCCGGCCACACCGTGCGGGTGCGCCGGGGACAGCTGACCGTGAACCGCTACTGGGCGCTCGAATCCTCCGAGCACACCGACGACCTGGACACCACCGTCCACACGGTGCGCGAACTGCTCGACGACATCGTCGCCCGCCAGCTCATCGCCGACGTCCCGCTGTGCACCCTGCTCTCCGGCGGCCTCGACTCCTCCGCCATCACCGCCCTCGCCGCCCAGGGACTCAAGAAGGCCGGCACCGGGCCGGTCCGCTCCTTCGCCGTCGACTTCACCGGCTACACCGAGAACTTCAAGGCCAACGACCTGCGGCCCACGCCCGACGGCCCGTACGCGCACGCGCTCGCCGAGCACGTGGCCTCCGACCACGCCGACATCACGCTCGACACCGCCGACCTGATGAGCCGGGCGCACCGCCGCGCCGTACTGACCGCCCGCGACTTCCCCATCGGCTTCGGCGACGGCGACACCTCCCTCTACCTCCTCTTCAAGGCCATCCGCGAGCACTCGACGGTCGCGCTGTCCGGCGAGTCGGCGGACGAGGTGTTCGGCGGCTACCGCTGGTTCCACGAGCCCGACATCGTGAACGCCGACGCCTTCCCCTGGATCGCGGCCGGCGTCGCGAGCACCTTCGCCGGCGGCGGGAGCAGCACCCCCGGCCGCGAGGGGCTGTTGGACCGCAGCCTGCTCGCCAAGCTCGACCTGGCCGGCTACGAGCACCAGCGCTACCGCGAGGCGCTCACCGAAGTCCCGCACCTGGACGGCGAGACCGGGCTCCAGCGCCGGATGCGCGAGATCAGCTATCTGCACCTGACCCGCTTCGTGCAGATACTCCTCGACCGCAAGGACCGGGCCAGCATGGCGGTGGGCCTAGAGGTCCGCGTGCCGTTCTGCGACCACCGCCTCGTCCAGTACGTCTTCAACACCCCCTGGGCGATGAAGACGTTCGACGGCCGCGAGAAGTCCCTGCTGCGCGCGGCCACCCGCGACGTGCTCCCGGACGCCGTCGCGAACCGCGTCAAGAGCCCCTACCCGAGCACCCAGGACCCGCGCTACGCGGTCGCCCTGCGCGACGAGCTGAAGCAGGTCACCGCCGACAAGAACTCCCCGGTGCAGGCGCTGCTCGACACCGGCGTCGTCGTTGAGGCCCTCGCCGACCCCACCGGCGCCGAGCACCGGGCCGGCACGGAACTCGTCCTCGGCCTCGACACCTGGCTGCGGGACTACGGCGCTGAGCTGGAGCTGTAGCCGCACCGGCCGGGCATCCGGCTGGGCATCCGGCCGGGCACGGCGGTCGGCCACATCGTTGGGTCACGCCGACCGGCCACGGCGGGGCGACCGGCACGCGGGGCGTGGCGCACAATGAGTGCGACAAACCACCCCCCAGCCGGGAGTCCCACCGTGGCCTTGCGTATCACCGTCGATCCGGGCGCGCAGCACCCGCCGTACGAACAGCTCCGCGCCCAGATCGCCGGGCAGGCCCGCTCCGGCGCGCTCCCCACCGGCTACAAACTGCCGACCGTACGCGGCCTCGCCGAGGAACTGGGCCTCGCCGCGAACACCGTCGCCAAGGCGTACCGCGCCCTGGAGGCGGACGGCGTGATCGAGACCCGCGGCCGCAACGGCACCTTCGTCGCCGCCGCCGGGGACTCGGCCGAGAAGGAGGCCGCGAGCGCCGCCGAGGCGTACGCGCGGCGCGCCCACCGCCTCGGCCTGGACGAACGGGCGGCGCGGGCCGCCGTGGACGACGCCCTGCGCGCCGCCTACGGCACCGGCTGAACCGGGGCTAAACGGGCCGCACGGGCTGTACGCGGTCGAGGAACGCGCCCAGCGCCTTGTCGAACTCCAGCGGCCGCTCCAGGTTCGGCATATGGGCGGCGCCCTCGATCACCACCAGCTCCGAGTCCGGCAGCCGCGCGTGCATGGCCTCCGCGTCCGAGACCGGCGTGTACTCGTCGTCGCGCCCCACCACGACCAGCGCGGGCACCGCGACGCGCGTCAGCAGCTCGCTGTAGTCGGGGCGCTCGGCCCGCCCCCGCAGCGCCGCCGCCGCACCCTCGGGCGGGGCGCCCGCCATCATCCGGCGCACGTGGGCGGCGACCTCCGGCAGCTCCGCCACGTTGGCCGGGGCGACCATCTTCGCCAGCACCTCGTCGGCGTACCCGGCCATGCCCTCGCGCAGCAGCCGGTCCGCCATCGCGTTCCGCACCGCCTTCCCGGCCTCGGTCTCCGCCGCCGGGAAGGTGTCCGCGAGCAGCAGCCCCCGCACCCGGTCCGGGAAGAGCCGGTAGAACTCCATGACGATCTGACCGCCCAACACTCAGAACTAGATGTTCTGGAGTGCAAAAAATGGTGGCACCGAGGCTGGTCAAGTCGGATAGCGGGCAATCCTTGGTCCCTACAGGGAGCATGGAAGAGACCGAATGTAGGAAACCTCTGCCCTCCCCAGAGGGTATGGAAAGAACACATGGCCACCGGAACCCGCTCGCAGGGACGGCTTATACCAAGACCCTTCGGGGGGTGCGATGCGTACGCCTCTCCGTACTGACCGACGAGACCACCAGCCCCGATCGGCAGCGCGAGGCAGGCGACATAGCCGCTACCGCCCTCGATATCGATTTCGGCGAGGGTGACCAGTTCCGCGAAGCCGTGGACCTTGACGTCAGCGCTTCCACGTTCGGCCCGTTCGACCGTCCGCAGCTAGGTGGATGGCTCGCGCGCCCCGACGAGTTCGACGCGCTTGTCTGGTGGCGCTTTGACCGCGCGATCCGATCCATGGGGCACATGCATGAGCTGGCGAAATGGGCGCGCGAGCATCGAAAGATGCTCGTTTTTGCCGAGGGAATCGGCGGTGGTCGGCTGGTGTTCGACTTCCGCAACCCGATGGACCCCATGAGCGAACTCATGATGCTCATGTTGGCTTTCGCTGCCCAAGTCGAATCCCAGAGCATCAAAGACCGTGTTACCGGTGCCCATGCAGCAATGCGCAAAATGCCGTTGCGTTGGAGCGGAGGACGCCCTCCGTACGGCTACATGCCTGCCCCTATGCCCAAGGAACACGGCAATTTCGGCTGGACGCTCGTCCCCGATCCGGAAGCCGTAGAGGTCATTGAGCGGATCGTCCGAGAGTTGTTCGAGGGGAAGACCGTTTCTGCTATTGCTGTGGGACTCAACGCAGACAGTGTTCCGAGCCCGCGTGATCACTGGGCTGTGCAAAAGGGACGCAAGAAGGGCGGAAAGACCGGAGGAGTCGAGAAACTGGTAAAGGACGCGTTCCTTTGGAACGCAGCGGTCATTACGCGCATGTTGCGTAACGAAGCGCTGCTCGGCTGGAAGATGCATAAGGGCAAGCCCGTGCGCGATGCCGAGGGCAACCCGATCATGCAGGCGGAAACGCCGATCATGACGCGAGAAGAATTCGACCGCATTGGTTCAGCTCTGGACAAGCGCAGCATCGACAACCGCGACAGAAAGGATACAGACGCGTTGCTGTTGCGGGTGATTCACTGCGACTCGTGCGGTGGACGTATGTACCTGAACAAGGAAACTAAGGCGAATCGAACAACCACGTACAAGTGCAACTGGTACTCACGCGGGTTCAAGTGTGAGAAGCCTGCGAACATCAGAGGTGATTGGGTCGATGAGTACGTGACGGCCGAGTTCCTACGGCTGGTCGGCCCGATCCCTGTCAGCCGGACAATCATCACGCCGGGATACGACCCGACGCCGGAAATCGAGGCAACACAGGCAGAGTTCGCCGCTCACCAAGAAGAGAAGGGACGGCAGAAGTCCAACGCAGCGAAGCGTGCATGGCAGGAACGCGCTGACGCTCTCGACAACCGCCTAGCCCTACTGGAGGCCACCCCCGCACGCCCGGAGACACGCGAAATGACACCGACCGGCCGCACGCTCGCCGACGAGTGGGCAGACGCCGACAACGAGACACGACGACACATGCTCATCGAGGCAGGGGCACGGCTCGACGTCCGCAGGGGGACACGGGGTGGGTGGCGCAAGCTCGACACACGACGCGTGGATTTCACCATCTCGGGAGAGTTGGACCCCGCCATTGAGGAGTACATGGCGCTGCGGGAAGAACTGACGGCGACCGACGAGAACGACCCGACGCCCATGAGCCGCATACGGCTAGTCAAGCGGACTGATACCGCGGTGGTCGGGCTGGCCGCGTAGCGGCCCCGTACAGCCCCGAGAAGAGCCCTGGTGAGCTCCCTTTGCCTGCCGGGGCTCTCCCGTGCCCGCAGACAGGCGTACACGGCTTCTTGGGGACCTCGCTGACCACTCGTCGGCCCGGCCCGGTCGATGACTGCCCTACAGCGAGAAGCAGAGGTGATGGAGTGACGGTTTACACCACTTTTTTAGAACACATAGAAAAAATATAGAGAAAGAGAGACTGGTACCCCGATCGTCACCGCGTCACCGAGTCGCGTTGGGCAAGGCTCGCCCTCCCCATAGAAGTAGAGCGAGATCACTCCGCGTGCTACCCGGACGAGGTAACCCGGCGGTTCAATCGTGCGCTGAGCGCGGGAACTCGTCGGTCCCTACTACTCGGGAGGAAAGGGGCGGTGAGGCAGGTCCGCTACGGCGGGCAGGAATTCGCTGGTCCCTACGACGCAGCGCGTGCGGGTTACAGCGCACCCACCACAGGAGTGGGAGCGGGACCGCACCGCAAGGGCTGTGAGACACGGGAAACCTTCGCTCTCTCGTAGTACCGAGAGCAGGAACCCGCCGGCTGCCCGACAGGACGGGGGCCTCCACCACGCCACTGTGCTGGCAAGGCTTGCTCTCTACAACAAGAGGAAAGAGAGCCCGTGCCGGTAGCCGAGTGATGTGGGAAACCTCTTCTTTCCACTACGGGGGAGAGATACCGCACACCCACGCCAAGAGGCAGCCAGGAACGCCAGGACGAGTACCAGGACCACAGGGGGGCACCCCTTGTCTCTCGCTGCTATCCGTCGGCGCGGGGGCCGACCGTGGTTGCCCAACAGTCAAACCAGAACTTCCCCTCAGCAACTGTCGGAGGGGATTTTTCATGCCCGAAACGAACAGGAAGGAGTGCCGTCCCCGCTCGGGCCAGTGAGCCGGCTGGGGGCGGCTAATCATCATGGTGAACATCGAGAACCTGTCTGCAAAGGTGGCCAAGCTGCGTGCCGCCGCCGAAAAGAGCGTGTCTCCGCTCGCTGCTGCCGAAGCCGAGCTGGCGGCAGCACAGGAAGCCGAGAACACCCGCAGGGAAGAGCGCGGCAAGGTGTATGACGCCCGCACCTTCGATGCCCGGCACCTTGCGGCCGAGGACGCGCGTAACAGCTCTGAGGAGCCGCGTACGCGGTTTGAGCGGCTGATTGCCGAACAGCCCTGGTTCACCGCGTGGGCAGAGATGCGCGCAGCCCGCTACCGGGCGTGGGACATCTCGGTTGAAGCGCAGAACGCTGCCGTCAACACAGGTGCCGACTATATGTCCGTGCCCAACGTGACGGTCGGTGAGGCAGATTTGATTGGGGACCTGACGCGTCTCGCGGACGAACAGGCCCGGAGAATTGCCACGGCCGAGGCAGAACAGCGCAAGACCGCACGGGAGGCGTTCATTACCGACACGGACTGATACCCGAGATCGGTGGTCGCTCACGATGGGGGGAGGACGTGGACAGGAACGTTCAGGTGCTGTGCCGCTCGTGCCATGGGCTGAAGACGGCTACGGAGTTCGGGGCTAGCGCGACGTGAACCACGCGGCAAGCCCGCTTCCTGCGGCCGTGGTGAGGGCCGTAACCAGCCACCTGGGGACGCGCTGAATCGTCAAGTGCAGTCCACCAAAGCGGAGTTCGACAACGGGTGCAGGTGCAGGTGCCTTTGTCATGCGTCAATGCCATCACGGCTCGCGCAGCGTTGAACAGGTCTTTTCCCCCGCCTCCTTCCCGCCCTCTACCCGCCCTTCACCCGCCCTTTCGGAGGTGCCCCCTGTGCTGCGTAAGCCCCCCTTGCTCGATCCCCGGTTGCCCCCTGTTGACCAGGGCGGGCGGACGCTGCGAGCGGCACGAGCGTGAGGCCAACGCTGACCGTGCGTCGCGTGGCGGTGCTGTGTACACGACGCGTTGGCAGCGCATCCGGCGCGCGTACCTGTACCGCAATCCGTGGTGCGTGCTGTGCGGCCGAGCGGCGAACGTCGCGGACCATTTCCCTTTGTCGCGGCGTGAGTTGATCGCTCGGGGCGAGTCGAATCCGGATGCTGCGAAGCATCTTCGTCCGTTGTGTGTCGCGTGCCATAACCGTGAGACGGCGCGTAATCAGCGTGGTGGTTTTGCTGCCGAGGCTATTTCTCGGCGTGAGTCGGGCGAGCGTCCGCCTTTCTGACCAGGGGGGTACTCCCTTCCCCTCGCCACGCTGAGCGGCAGGGAGCGTGAGAACTTGCGCCGTAACTAAAGTATTTTGTGCGAGCTGCAAAAAGCTCCCTCAAAAGAGAGGAATTACATATGGCCGACCCTTGGCGCAGAAAGCCGGTGCTGCAAGTCGTCCGCGAAGGAAACCCCGGAAAACGCGCCATTCAGGAAAGCGCCAAAGTTCCGCCCGCCGAACTGGCCGAACCTGATTGGGTTGAGACATTCAAGGGCGTGGACGGCCCCGAACAGAGCGCGGTGAATGCCCGCTGCCGGAATGTCGCGTCCCAGGAGTGGCGACGCGTGGTCCCCGTACTGAAGCTTTCTGTGGGGCTCGGAGAGGTGGATACGGCGCTGCTTAAGGACTATTGCATCACAGTCGCTCGTATCGACCAGTGCGAGCGTGAGCTATCCGCGAACGGATTGCTCATTCGTGGTGAGCGCGGCTGGCAGAAGAACGGCGCAACCACGATCGCCGGACAGTATCGATCTCAACTCGCCCGCTACATCAGAGAATTGGGGCTGTCGCCGAGTGCCCGTAGCGGCATCACCCCGCCCGATCCTGATGAGGACGACGACGGAATATTTGACTGACCGCAAATCACCGAGAACCCCCTAACCATTAAGGAGACCGAATAAAGTGTCTTTGTCTCTTGCCGAATCTGCCAAGTTTTCCACGACCGATCTACAGCGCGGAGTGATAGAGACTTTCGTTGAGCAATCCAGCATCCTGGACCGTATCCCGATGCTCACGATCAACGGAAATGCATATGCCTACAATGAGGAATCCGAACTACCCGGAGTAGAATTCCGATCCGTCGGCGAGTCCTACAGGGAGTCGACTGGAACCGTAAATCAGCTCTTCGAATCGCTGGTAATCCTCGGTGGTGATGCGGATGTTGACAGATTCGAAGTGAAAACCCGAAGCAACCGGATTAACCTCCGCGTCGAGCAGACGCGCATGAAGGTCAAGTCTGCATCGATGAAGTTCAACGAGACGTTCTTCAATGGCGACACGAAGAAGGATCCGAAATCTTTTGATGGGCTGCGGAAGCGGCTCGCCGGCTCGCAGATCCTCGCCGCAAACATTCCAGTTGTGGGCAACGGGAGTTCAGACGCGCTGACGTTCTTTGACAAGCTGGATGAGCTAGTGGGTTCGGTGCCCGGCATCGATGGGGGAAACGGAGCGATATACACCAATGCTCTGGTGATCGGGAAAATTCGCTCTGCCGCTCGGAGGGTGGGCGGCGTTGACCAGCTTCGAGAGGACCTAACGAAAAAGGTAGTCACGCGCTACAACGGAATCCCGATTCTAGACGCCGGACAGACGAACACGGGGGCAGACATTCTCGCGCCCACGGTGAACGGTTCAGAAATGTATGCGGTGAGGTTTGGCGGGGACGAAGAAGATCGAGCTGTTACCGGACTCACCAACGGCGGCGTACAGGCCGATGACCTCGGCCAGATCAAGTCAATGCCTGTCTACCGAACCCGCATCGAGTTCTACTGCGGCATAGGAGTGTTCGGCGGCAAGGCCGCTGCGCGTCTCACTGGTGTACTTAACGGCTGACGCCATCAAAGAGCCCCGTACTCGTCTCCCCTGGCTGGGTGACGGGTACGGGGTTCTTTTGTGTTATTGCCCGCGGGGGATGCTCAGGCGTCGTGATGGGCAGCGAAGCCGACGAACGATGCCCACGCGGCCGGCGAGACCGTGAGTATCGGCCCGTGGGGGTTCTTGCTGTCACGGACGGGGACGACGCCGGTAGTGGACGCTATGCCGGGCGACCACTCGACGCACTGGCCGCCGTTGTTGCTGCTGTAGCTGGACTTGATCCAGTCGATACGCTCGGGGTGGACGATCATTTCGCTAGCTCCTCCATGTGCCGCCGGATCAGTTCGGCCGACTCTTGGGGCGACAGGGCGTAGCCCCTAAGCAGATCATATGCGTGTGTGGCGGCGGCAACTTCATCGTGGTCGAGCGCCATGCGTCCTTGAGAGAAGCCGTCTACGTACAACACATCGTGTGGTGGGTGAGTTCCTGTCTTCACGCCGCCCTCTTGGTCAAAGCCCAGGAGCGTGAAGGGCCCAGCTAGTCCGGGGTGGGAGACTACGGAACGGGGGATTACCTGAATGACGGTGCGTGGCTGGCCGCCTGCTTCCAGGAGTCGGTCGAGCTGGGCGCGCATCACCTCCGGCCCCCCGAGGGGGCGTTCGAGTGCGTTCTCGTCCATGATGATCCAACATCGCGGCTCGTCTTCCCGCTCGAAGACCGCCTGACGGGTCATGCGGGCCGCGACCAGGTCACTCACCTTGTCGGGCCGTCCGCTCTCCAGTAGTGCCCGTGCGTAGTCTTCCGTCTGTAGCAGTCCAGACACAACCTGACTGTCGAATACACAAATTGAGGTGGCCTGTTCCTCCAATTCGACGTACGGAAGAAACCACTTCGGGTATGCATATCGGATGACCAAAGGGTGCAGGTCGGCGAAGAAGTCGACGCCAAATGCAGTATCGAGATCACAAGCTACATCGAAGGATGGCACACGTTTCGCGTGTTCCACATAGCTAATCATTGCCCCAGTTGTGTGCGCCTTCTTCGCTAGCTCCGTTTGAGACCAGCCATGGGCATTACGGAGTTTGAGTACTCGTGAGCCAAAGAAGCCCAAGAGGCTTGTAGATGCTGCTGGTTGCCCGTTGTCGTCTTCCATTGGCACGGATGTACGACCTTCCTCCGTGATCTTGGTGTCTTAACTTTCGGAGTGTTAAGGGCCCGGCCCTGTCGAGCGTGCGCAAACGTACCGATCCTTGAAGTCTAGGTGAGCGAAAGCCCCGAGGAAGGCCCGGTATGACCACGCGCAAGCATTCCGTACCCCGAACCGACTACAAGGACACGGTGGTTGACGCGGTGATCCGGGCGGGTGGCGCGTGGCGCATAGCTCCGGCGTGGTGGCTTCCCGCGAGCGAGTACCGCACCGACCGGGCCGTACTTGCCCGTGTCCGAACCGAGTTGGGCCGGATGATGTGGGTGTTCTCATGAAGAGCCGGGCGCACCAACGAGGATCAGGCGAGCGGACCGTGAAGCGGCTCCAGCGCGCCTACGGTGCCGTCTGCGACTGGTGGTCGCTGTACGGCCAGTTCTCTTTTCCTGTGCGAGCTGTCGCACCCCACCGGCGCCAAGCCTACGCGGCCGTGACCTCGATCTATCGCCCGGTCGAGTCGCGTGCGCACGAGGCGCGGATCATGCGGCTTGCCCTGCGGATCAAAGATGCCGAGGAGTCACGCGGTGCACCCGACGACAGCCCGCTACTGCGGGAAATCCTCGGCCCCGACGATGAACTGATCATGAGGAGAGGGAAGTGAACCGCACTTTCCGGTACATGACGTGGACATTCGAACAGGACGCGACCACGTACCCGGAGTACAGCGCCGTGTGCGTCACGGGCGAGGAAAAGGACTGCGGGGAGATGATCCGCTCCGGTGGCGCGGAATGGGTCGAGGAGTGGATGCGCCGCCACACGCAGGACACCGGGCACACCCGCTACCGCCGGAACTTCGGCGACTACGTGACGCTGGAACCTCCGGGTGGGGTGCGCGTGGTCTCTGGCGAAGTCATTCAGCCCCGCGCGCTGCCTACTGGGGGCGACGCGGCATGACCCGCGAACGGGTCGCCGTCGCCCTCTTGGCGACCGGGCTCGTGGTCGCAGTGGTGGTATCGCTCTGGCTCTTGGCCGTGATCGCGTCCCGCCACCCCTAGATGCCCCGCCCTGTCGGCTACCCCCCGAGGAGTCGGCGGGGCGGCGGCCCCACACACCGGACAGGGGCCCTTGCCGGTGTCCGGAAAGGCCAGGCAAATGATTGAAGAACCTCTCCCGTCCTGTGCCTACTGCCGAGCGCAGATAAAGGCATTGGTCCAAGCGCGGAACGCGCGTGACGCGAGTGCGGTTTCGGACTGTCGTGTTCGCATTGCGCGCTGCAAGGCGTCGAAGCACAGCCCGGTATCGAGGGAAGGGTCATGATGACCACTCGCCGTACCGCTACGGAATTTGGGTACGCACATGTTCCAACGCGCGGCACGGTCGCGGGACTTGGCGACATGATGCCCCTGTGTGATCGCGTGGGTCGGTGGGTCAGGAACGCCGGCGAGTGGCGCTATACGACCTGCGGGACGGGGCGGGTCGACATCTACGCCCCGCTCGGGCTCCGGCTGGACACCACGGACCACGTGAGTGAATGAGACTCCCGTCCCGGTCGCACGCCTCTTCCCGTGAAGCGGGGTCGGCCGGGGCGGGGCTCTGCGCTCAGACTCACTAGTTGTCGCCACCACCGCCCCTCTCGCACACGTACGTACCGCGCTGCGGAACGGTGAACACGTGGCCTTCTTCGCGGAGGAACCGCACGGCATTGCGGACGGTCTCGCGAGCTACCCCGAAGCGTTGCACCAAGGAAGCTTCCGAGGGGATCCGTCGGTTCGCAGGCAGAGCCCCGCTCTGAATGTCAGCGATGACCAACGCTGCGATTTGCCGATAGACCGGCGTCGGGGACTCGTGATCAATCTCGGATGCAGTCATAGAAGGACAGTAGACAACTGGCCATGTGGAGGCTCTTCCCTATACGTACATGTATCTCTATAGACGAAGGTAGACCAGTTGCCCTACCGTCGAACATGAAAGCGCCCCGACAGACCGATTAGGCCCGGTCCATCGGGGCTCACCGAACAGCTTGACTAGGAGCTGAACGACGTATGCGTGACCCTATCGTTCGCCGTGCCCTCACGTGGATACTCCGCGTGCTGCTTCCCGCCCGAGGGCGACACAGCGCACCGGCCCCCATCGAGACCACGCCGACCACCGAGACCGACACCATGCCCACCTGGCGCAAGTCATGGGGCACTGGACCGACCTCCGCGCAGGCACAAGCGATCTTCAAGGCCAAAGAAGTCGAACACCTCACCCTCGAACAGCAGGAACGATGGTGGGCACTCGCGTTCGCGGAACTCGGTTCGGATTTCGATCACCCCACGACCAACATCACCCCCGTGCGTCGGGCGGTGGCCGCATGACCGCCGAAGAGCTGTTCCGGCCCGTCCCGCCCGCCGTGGTTGCCACCTGCTGCGTCTGCCGCACGCTCACCAGCGCACCGATAGCCGTCCGCTACATAGAGACCGCGAGCGGCCCCGGACACACCCTGTACGTCTGCCCCGACCACATTTACGGCGTCGAGCTAGGCATGACGACCCGCGCAGAACTCCGCACGCGCCCATAGCGCTCCCCGCAGACAGCGCCACCAGCCCCGTTCGGCCACGCGCCGGGCGGGGCTTCTGTGTTCCCTGACGTGCGCGTATGCTCAGAACTGGTAGTCAGGAGTGTTGGGACCGCCCATCGACAGGCCGCCGATCACCGCGCTCTCGATCTCCAGATGGTCGAGGAGCGCGGCGAGGTCCTGTGCGAACACGGACAGCGGCGTCACGCCCGGCACGACGCTCGACTCGCCGTAGCCGCGCAGATCCGGGGCGATCACCCGCCGCGACGCGCTCGCGAACGCGGCGGCCTGCGGCCCCCACATCGAGCGGTCGAAGGGATGGCCGTGCACGAGCAGCAGCGGCGCGCCGCCGCCCTCGTCGTCATAGCCGACCGTTATGCCGTTCACCGAGGCCGAACTCACCGCTTGCCTCCCGCTGTTCAGAGGTTCCGGGGCTTACCGGATGTCAGGGTGCCAGAGCTGGCAGAACTGACAGCTCTGATAGGGGCCGTCAGAGGTACAGGCCCGCGTCCGCGCCCTCGTGCTGCGCCGGGACCGAGGCCGGCCCCGTACCGCGGCGCAGCGCGAACAGCTCGGCCAGCGTCGCGCCGTCGCGGCCGACGCCGTCCTCGTGGCCGAGCCAGGCCACCGACTCCTTGCGGGTCAGCGAGCCGACCTCGATCCGGGCCAGGCAGCGGCCCGGCCGTACGACCGCGGGGTGCAGCCGCTCCAGGTCCTCGTTGGTGGTGACGCCGACCAGGACGTTGCGGCCCTGGCCGAGCAGCCCGTCGGTGAGGTTCAGCAGCCGGGACAGCGCCTGGCCCGCGGTGTGCTTCGCCTCGCCGCGGATCAGCTCGTCGCAGTCCTCCAGGAGCAGCAGCCGCCACCGGCCCTTCGGCGTGCCCTCGTCCTCGCCGATCGCGATGTCCATCAGATAGCCGACGTCGTTGAAGAGCCGCTCCGGGTCCAGCACGCAGTCCACTTGGCACCAGTCCCGCCACGAGCGGGCCAGCGTGCGCAGCGCCGAGGTCTTGCCCGTACCGGGCGGGCCGTGCAGGAGCAGCAGCCGGCCCGCGATGTCGTCCGGGGTGACCTTCATCAGCCGGCCCATGGCGTCCGCGACCGGCGCGGTGTAGTTGGGGCGGATCTCGTCCCACGTGCCGGCGGAGATCCGCCGCGTCGTGCGGTGCGGCCCGCGCCGCGGGGAGACGTACCAGAAGCCCATCGTGACGTGGTCGGGCTGCGGCTCCGGCTCGTCCTCCGCGCCGTCGACCGCCTGGCCCAGCACGCGCTCGGCCAGCTCGTCGGTGGTGGCCGTCACGGTGACGTCCGCGCCGCGGTTCCAGCGGGAGACCAGCAGCGTCCAGCCGTCGCCCTCGGCGAGGGTCGCGCTGCGGTCGTCGTCGCGCGCCGAGCGCACCACCTTCGCCGCGGGGGGCAGCAGCGTCGCGCCGGACCTGACGCGGTCGACGGAGTGGCTGCGGGCGTACGGCTGCTCGCCGGTCGTGAACCGGCCCAGGAACAGGGCGTCGACGACATCGGAACAGGAATCGCTGTCGTCCATGTTCAGCCGGATGGGGAGGACGGCTTCGGCGGGGGGCGTGGGCAGGGTCTGCCTCCTGGTCGCGGGGTGGTTCTCGGCGCACATGCCCCCATGATCCGGCACGTAACGCCCCGGCGTACACAGATTTTCCCCTTCCCGCGCAGCCCACGAGGGGCGCGCCGGGGAGTTGGCGAACTGTTCGGACAGAAGCCCCCGGAAGCGGTGCGCCCGCCGATACCCTTGCCCTTTATGGGGCGTCATGGTGGGGGACGGGCGGGGTTACGGGCGCGGGTGAGGGCGCGGTGGCGCATCCTCACCCTGATGGGGGCCGGCGCCGTGGCGCTCGCGGTGGTCTTCACGCTGTGCAGCGGCTGGCCGGGCGGCGGCGCCGAACCGGGGTCCTCCACCAGCACCGGGGTGTACGGCACCCCGAAGAAGCCCGGCGGCTCCTCGACGACCGAGCTGGGATGGGGGTTCACCCACACCCAGTACAGCGCCGACCACGGCGGGAGCGCCGCCAAGAAGTCCGCCGACGAGCTGCTGTCCGCCGACCCCATGCCGCAGAACCAGCACATCATGGGTTGGGGCGCGGACAACCCCGAGCCCGAGCCCGGCACGTACGACTTCAGCGACCTCGACCGGCGCGTCGAGCTGATGCGCAAGACCGGCGCGACGCCCGTACTCACGCTGTGCTGCGCCCCCGACTGGATGAAGGGCGGCTCCGAGGGCGACACGGACTGGTCGAGGAAGTCCCTGGAGAAGGCCCCCGAGCCCGAGCACTACCAGGACTTCGCGGACCTCGTCGGGAAGATCGCCGAACGTTACCCGGACATCCGCCACTTCATCGTCTGGAACGAGCTCAAGGGGTTCTACGACAACGACAAGAACCGCTGGGACTACGAGGGCTACACCGAGCTCTACAACCTCGTCTACCAGGAGCTCAAGAAGCGGAACCCGGACAACCAGGTCGGCGGTCCCTACGCGGTGATGGACAGCGACCCGCCGGGCGACGCCACCAACGCCTCGACGCTGAGCGGCCCCTGGGGCGTCATCGACCAGCGCTCCCTCGACGCCGTCGAGTACTGGAACCGGCACAAGGAAGGCGCCGACTTCGTCGCGGTGGACGGCTCCAGCTACACCCGCGAGGACGACCGGCTCATCCCCGACGAGTTCGCCGCCACCCAGAAGTTCGCCGACGTCACCACCTGGCTGCGGCGGACCACCCACCTGCCCGTCTGGTGGGCCGAGTGGTACGTGGAGCCCCCCGACGCCAACGACGACCGCAAGGGCTGGACCGAGGAGCACCGCACCGCCGTGCAGGCCGCCGCGCTGCTGCGGATGGCCCGCGCGGGCGTGGCCGCCGCCTTCTACTGGAACCCGCAGAACACCGGCGCCGCCTGCCCCGGCTGCCTGTGGCGCTCCACCGAACTGGGCGGCGGGGGCAAGGAATTGCCGATGATGGAGCTGCTGTCCCGCTTCGAGAAGGCGTTCCCGCCCGGCACCCGGCTGCGCCAGGTCGACGTCGCCGCCGACGACCGGCCCAATGTGCTGACCGTCGCCTCCGACAAGGACGTGCTGGTCGTCAACACCCTCGACCGCGGGATCAAGGCGTCGGTCGACGGCCGGAGCTTCGACATGGACGCGTACGGCGTGCGCTGGCTGAAGCGCTAGCCCCGGCTGGAGTCGGCAGTCCCGGCCGGAGTCGGTAGTCCCGGCTGGAGTCGGCAGTACCGGGCGGAGCCCGTACGGACCCGGGAGCGGTCCGTACGGGCGCACCGGGCCCCTACGACATGGTCCAGAGCCGGTGGACCAGCGAGGCCAGCAGCACCGCCAGCAGCGGCAGCGAGAACCAGAAGCTGCCCTGGAGCCACCGCAGTTGCCGCACTCCAGACCGCATGCCCACGCGTACCAGCTCGCGCGCCGAGAGCAGGGCCAGCAGCGCTACGGCCGCGAGCCCGCCCACCACCGACATCGGCGTCCAGGTGACCTTCGGCCCGACCGGTCCGGGGGCCGGCTCCGCGGCCCGGCCCTCCGGGCGCCGCGCCAGCTCGTAGACCGTGGCGTCGGCGTTGGACAGCGCCCGGCGCAGCTCGGGCCGCGCGTCCAGGGCGCGCAGCAGCCGCGCCTCCCAGGTCGGCGCGTACCCCGAGTCGAGCTGGAGGGACACCGCCTGGCTGCGGTTGACCATCAGGTACCCGTTGGGGCCGGCGTCCCGCAGCGCTTCGACGAGGTCGTCCACGACCACCGGGTCGCGGGGGGCCTGCGTCGCCCGGTAGTTCACGCGCTCCATGTCGCGGGCGCCCCACGGCATGGCGGGCGTGACGCTGTTGACCGGGTCGCTGCTCGGCCACAACACCTGCGCGGTCGGCTTGTCGTGCGCGTACACGTAGTCCATCGCGGCGACCTCGCCGGGCCGCACCCGCTCGAACTGCTCGTTGCCCCAACGGGCCACCAGGAAGCCGAAGATGAGGACGAGCCCGGCCAGCAGCGCGGCGATCGGGCCGAGCGCGCCGCGCCCGCCGCCGGTCCGCGGGAAGATCGCGAGCGCGGCCAGGACGCAGGCGCCGGGCAGCGCGAACAGGAAGACGCGCAGCGCGACCTCGCCGCCGTACGACTGCATCCCGAAGGCGAGGAACGGCACCGCCGTGAGCACCACCAGCGACACGTCGCTCAGCCCGGCCTTGCGCCGCCGCAGCCAGCCGTACCCGGCGAAGGCCAGCATGCCGGCCGCGAGCGCGACCCGTGTGTACAGCACCAGCTTGTGGGTGCTGCTGCCGCCCTGGATGCGGCCGGAGACCGAGGAGTCGAGGTTGCCGCCGAGCGAGCCGAGCCCGCCGAACAGCTCGTCGAAGTGGCCGGACCAGTACGGCTCCGCGAGGAACCCCACCCACACCACCAGCATCACGCAGCACAGCAGCGGCAGTCCGCGCAGCGTCGAGCGGCGCACCAGGACCAGTACGGTCAGCACGCCCAGCATCACGAACGGCGTCAGCTGATGGCTCGCGACCGAGGCCGCGAACAGGCCGATGAGCACCGCCAGCAGCACCGCCCGCTCCCTGCGCCCGACCGGATCGACCTCGCTCTCGCCCGGCAGCCGCCTGCCGCGCAGCGGGCGCGGCCAGCGGAACCACACCAGCAGCACGGCCACGAACAGCAGATAGATCAGGTAGTTCAGGGCCTGCGGCGAGAAGTAGTCCTGGCCGACCCAGCCGCACAGCGCGAACAGCCAGGCCGCCGTCCACTTCGCCCGCCAGCCCGCCCGTACCGCCTTCAGCAGCAGCATGAACGGGGCCAGATACAGCAACTGGACCGCCAGCGGCCACCAGCGCAAGACCCCGGACAGGTCGTCCACGCCGCACGCCCGGGCGACGAACGCCGCGGCCGCGAAGAACCCCGGCCAGCTCCAGCGGGCGTCCAGATCGGGCGCCGCCGTGCCGGTCCGGTCGATGAAGTCCAGGAAACCGACGTGCTGCCACGCCGTCGCGAACCTCGGCTCGCTCTCCAGCACCGCGGGCACCGCGTGCAGCGACACCACCGTCAGCAGCACGATCGCCAGCAGCAGCCCGCGACTCGGCCGCCCCAGCCAGAGCGCGGAGGCGAACGCGAGGACCAGCAGCGCGGCCCCCAGCAGCGTCGCCCCCGGCAGCACCGAGATCAGCCCGAGCCCGCCCATGTCGTCCAGCGACACATCGCCCAGCGTCCGCAGCGGCAGCCAGTACAGGCCGAGCGCTGCGGCGAGCAGCAGCCAGATCCCCGGCTCCGGCGCCCGCATCCACGACGGCACGCGACCGGCGGCGGCCGAGGCGACGCGCCGCGCGGCGGCGGGCACGGCGGGTGGCACGGGGGGCGGGGGAGCGGGAGCGGGGGCGGGAGGGGTCGGTGCGGCGGCCGGCAACGGCGCGGCGGGCATCCGCATCTCGGGCCACTTCAGCCGCTCGGGCTTTTCTGCCTTTTCTGCCTTTTCTGCCTTTTCTGTCTTCTCCGCCTTTTCCGACTGCTCCGCCTTCTCCAGCCGCTCCTCCCGCTCCGACCGCTCGGCTTTCCCTGGTGCATCAGGCTTCCCCGGCGTCTCAGGCTTCTTCGGCACCTCAGACTTCCCCACCGCCTCAGGCTTCTCCGGCGGCGCGGCGGACCACCGCCAAGGGTTCGTCCCCAGCGGCAGCGTCGAGCGCAGCGTGTGCGCCCACCGCGGCCCGCCGTCCTGCTGCGAGGGGATCGCCGCCGGGCCCGGCCGGGGGCGGTCCTCCGGAGGGGGCTCGTTGATGCCCTCGGGGGTGTGCCGCACATCCGGCCGCCGCTCCGGATGGTCGAAGTCCAGCCGGACCCCGAGCGGCACCGTGTCGGCGTCCAGCGCCTGGCGCAGCGCCCACCGCGTGCCGTACGCGCCGGTCTTCTCCTCGCCCGTACCGGGCCGGGGCCGGACGACCGTGGCCGCGTCCCCCTTGTCGCCGTCCGCGGCCAGGTCCGCGAGGTCGCCGTCGGGTGCGGCCACCTCCGCCGTGATCTTGACGGGCGGGGCGGATGGGTGCGCGGCGAGGATTCTGCGGAGTTTGACCGTCGCGATGGAGACGATCACGGCCAGGCTGGAGATCTCCGCGACGCCCGCGCCCGTGAGCCCCATGCGCGGCAGCAGCAACAGCGTGAGCCCCAGCACCAGGGCGCACAGCAGCCCCTGGAGGTAGGCCAGTCCGGAGGTGCGGCTCTGCGCGCGCAGCACCGCGAAGTAGACCTCCATCACCACGCGCAGCGCCGCGCCCACCGCGAACCAGCGCAGCAGCGGCGTCGCCGCCTGGGCGTACCCCGCGCCGAAGACCTTGAGGATGTACGGGGCCAGGAAGAAGAGGAGCAGGCAGACCGGGAGCATGATCCGGGCCATCCGGCGCAGCGCGGCCCGGCAGTTCTCCGCCAGCCGCGCCGGGTCGTGCGAGCCCTCCACCGTCAGCGACGCGCCCATGTTGATCGCGAGCAGGTTGACGGTGCCGCCGATGGTGGTGGTGATGTAGAAGTACGCGTTGTCCGCGGAGCTGACCTGCGCGGCGACGATCACCGGCACCAGGTAGACCACGGCCAGCGAGAACAGCGAGCCGGTGTAGTCGCCGGCCAGGAAGCGCCCCATCTCCCGGTACGAGACCGGCCGCGCCGACTCCTTGGTGCGCTCCACATGGCGCGGCACCAGCCGCCGGAAGACCAGCCAGCCCAGTGGGAGCACCGACACCGCGATGGCGGCGATCCAGGAGACGAAGACCCCGGTGGCCGGGATGGCCGCCGAGAGCCCCACCAGCAGCGCCAGCTTCACCGCCGAGAAGACGGTGTTGCCCACCGGTACCCACAGCGCGCTGCGCAGCCCGGTCAGCACCCCGTCCTGGAGGGTGAGCAGCGACCAGGCGACGACGGCGATGATGAAGCCGAAGCCGTGCAGCGGCCCGTGCAGGAACCGGTAGGACGGCCCCCACAGGTTCAGCGTCAGCAGGAAGACGGACGCCGCGAC
This sequence comes from Streptomyces sp. NPDC050610, assembly GCF_040654875.1. Taxonomy (NCBI): domain Bacteria; kingdom Bacillati; phylum Actinomycetota; class Actinomycetes; order Kitasatosporales; family Streptomycetaceae; genus Streptomyces; species Streptomyces sp. NPDC050610. Next base: position 24,542 of record NZ_JBFAIV010000004.1, read on the forward strand.
CGCCACGACGACCGAACTCCCCGCGTACGTGCGGAAGACGAGCCGTGCCGTCGCCCGCCCCGCGATCGGGATGAAGCGGGCCAGCGCCCCCGTCAGGGTCACCGCGGTCAGCCCGGCGAGGAGCTTCATCGCGGCGATGGCCGCCGAACCCTGGCCCACCGAGTCCGCCGAGTAGTAGCGGGCGGCGACCAGCCAGTAGCCCATGCCGAGGCTCGCGCTGATGCCCGTGTTGAGCATCAGCGCGTACGCGTTGCGGAAGAGCGGCGAGCCGCCGCCCCGCCCCCGCAGCCGCAGTATGCGGCCCGCCGGCCGCTGCTCCTGGCGCTCCTCGGTCCGGGTGGTCGTGTCAGACACGGGCTTCGGCTGCCTTCCTCGAAGATTGCCTCACGCTGGGGCTCCGGGCGGGCCGGAGACCGCCGCTCGTACGGGGTCGTGCCGCTCGTACCGCTCCTCGGCCGCGGTCGCGCTTCACCCCCCGGGGAAACAGCGCCGGGCGGCCCGGCGGGCCCTGCGGACGACTGCGTACCCTTTGGTCAGGGCGTGGTCCCGGGCGAAGTTGCGGCCCAGCGCCCGGCCCTCGACGAGCCGCTCGAACTCGCCGATGTCCGTGGAGCGGCGCACCGTGACCCGCTCCAGGGCGTACGGGCCCTGCCGGCGTGCGGCGAGGGCGTTGCCGACCGCCAGCGACACCCCGAACCCGGCTTCCCGTACCGCGTGCCGCACCCGGCGGCTGGAGTAGCCGTACGGGTAGGCGAAGGAGACCGGCGGGGCGTCGAGTTCCAGGGCCAGGATCTCCCGGCAGCGCTCCACCTCGAACCGCAGCCGTTCGTCGGTGAGTTGGTCCATCTGCGGATGCGTGTGGCTGTGCCCGCCGATCTCCATCCCGGCGGCCGCCAGTTCCCGCACCTGGTCCCAGTGGAGCATCAGGTCCGGCGCTCCCTTGCCCTCGTGCGCGCCGCGCAGCCACCCCGTGGACGCGAACAGGGTCGCCGCGAAGCCGTGCCGGGCGAGGAGGGGGAGGGCGTGCCGGTGCACGCCCTCGTAGCCGTCGTCGAAGGTGATCAGCACGGGCCGCGGCGGCAGCCGGTCGCCGTCCCGCCACGCCCCGGCCAACTGCCCGGCCGTGAGCGGCGTGCAGCCGCGCTCGGCGAGCAGCTCCAGCTGCTCGGCGAAGGCGTTCGGCGACACCGACAGCCCCTGCGCCGCCCGCGCGGGGGCGTGCGCCACCGCGTGGTACATCAGGATCGGCACCGGGCCGGTGTCCCTCGCCGGGCCGTTCGGTCCGCTCTTTCCCGCCGCGCCGTTCACGGCCGTGCCTCTGACCGCGCCGTTCATGTCCGCTCGCCTCCCCGCGACCGGTGCCGCTCCTGTTCCACGTCGTGCGCCCCGTCCGCCGGCGGCTCCGGCGGGCCAGGCGGCGCGACCGCCGGCGGGATCACGAACCGGCCGGCTCCGCGCCGCGCCCGTACGCTGCCGAGCGCGTACCCGCCCGCCGCGGCGGCCACCCCGGCCACGATGGCGCCGGCGCGCCCCGCCCCACCGGGGCGCGCCAGCAGTGCGTCGCGCACGCCTCGCGCGACGCCCGCGGGCAGCACCCGCGTCACATAGCGGCGCTCCGTGGCCAGCCCCTCCCGCTGTCCCACGCTGCCGGCGACCAGCGCCTTGGACAGGCCCTCGGCGTACGCGCGGGTACGGAAGTAGCGGAACCGTTCGCGGGCCGCCGGCACCCGGTGGTGGATCACCGCCCGGTCGTCGATGAGCAGGACCGCGCCCGGCATCGCGCGGGAGAGCCGGATGCACAGCTCGGTCTCCTCGCAGCCCAGCGGCAGCCGGTCGCCGTCCCGTCCGATGCCGCAGGCGAACCCGCCGACCGCCTCGAACGCGGTCCGCCGGAACGACGAGTTGCCGCCCAGCACGTTGCGGACCCGGACCCGGCCGGGCGGCAGCCCCCGGTACGTGCAGCCCACGACCCAGTCGAACTCCTCGGGGAACCAGGCCGGCCGGCGGCGCGACTCCCATACGGGCGCGGTGCGGCCGCCGACGGCCATCACGCGCGGGTCCGCGTACGCGTCGGCGAAGCGGCGCAGCCAGTCCCGCTCGGCGACGGCGTCGTCGTCGAGGAAGGCGATGATCTCGCCGGTGGACTCGGCGACGCCGGTGTTGCGGCCCGCGGAGAGGCCGCGGGGCCCGGCGTTGGCGAGCACCCGCACCTCGCCGGGGCCGGCCGCGGCGCCCGCGCCGTCGTCGCCGTAGTGCTTGGCGAGCCGGCGCAGCAGCGCGGCGTTGTGGTCGACCACCAGCAGCGTCTCGTGGGCCGGCGCCGACTGGTCGCGCACCGAGGCGACGGCGGCCAGGATGTCCTCCCAGCGGTCCTCGGTGTAGACGCAGACGATCACCGAGACGGCCGGCGGGCCGGACGCCGGTGCGCCCGGCCCGGGGGACTGGTTCAAGACACCTCCCCGCGGCTCGCGCCCGGCGCCATGGCCGCGGTCCGCTGTCCGCGCTGCCGCCCGGACCGCTCGCGCAGTATCACTCTCAGCACCCGCAGCCCGTCGTGGACCGCCCGCAGGTTGCTGACGCCGTGGATGCGCTCGAACTCGTGGCTCGGCACCTCCTGGACCCGTAACCCGGCCTTGACGACCCGGATGTTCATCAGGGTCTCGATCTCGAACCCGGCGCAGTCCAGCGCGATCTCGTCCAGGCACCGCTTCCAGAAGGCGTTGTAGCCGTAGCACAGGTCGGTGTAGCGGGCGCCGAACTTGTGGTTGACCACCGAGGTCAGCACCCGGTTGCCGAGCTTGCGGATCGGCGTCATGTCGTCCGTGCCGCCGCCGTTGGCGAACCGCGAGCCCTTCGCGAAGTCCGCGCCCCCCACCAGCGCGGAGACGTAGGAGACGATCTCGCCGCCGTCCGCGGAGCCGTCGGCGTCCACCATGACGATGATCTCGCCCGTGCAGGCGGCGAATCCGGTGATCAGCGCGTCCCCCTTGCCCTTGCCGCGCTGTTCGACGACTTTGACCTCCGGCCACAGTTCACGGGCGACGCGGACCGTGTCGTCCGTTGAATTCCCGTCGACCAGGACCACTTCGTGTATCCAGTCCGGGAGTGTCTTGAAGACGTAAGGAAGATTCTCCGCCTCGTTCATCGCCGGTATGACGACGCTCACCGGCGGAGCTATTGCGAAATCCGAGGTCACGGGCCTGTATTGGCCCGGAATTAATTGATCTTGGCTGGTTGCCGCAGGACGCAGAACTGAACTCATGAGTCTTTTTCCCTCTCGTCCGGTGGACCGCCCGCCCAGAGCGGTCCGTTGGTTTTCCGGTTCGAAAGGGGGGTCCTCGCTCCGTGTCCGACGGCGTGGATCGCCTTACGGGCAGGACGAGTTGGCGTGTGGTGCTGGCCGCGCGGCCCGTAGCTCGGCACGACTGGCTCGGCCGGTACGGTGCCCCCCCACCGCGCCCCGCGCCGGTATCCATCGCGGCGCTTGAGCCCTCCCCTAGCGCTGCCTTGCGTGATGGGCCGATGCGGGTGGATGTACGACGGTATTGACGGTTGAGACTCTAAGGCAAGACCTTGAGCCGAGCCCCCTCCTTCTATGTTTTTTACGCCGGATTTCGATGGCGCATTCGGAGCCCTTTGTTCCTCAGTCGCCCGACCGAAAACGGCCCATTCGCTTCAGCAGTCGATCTGCCGGATCGAAGAGCTCGGGGCGGGAGAGAACCGTATTGCGCAGCGCCCGCACCGGGGCGCGCCGAGCGCGATGCGCCAGCGCCACCGGATGACGGCGGGTCACCCAGCCCTCGGACACGGTCAGCTCCCGTGTCTTGAGGGAGTCCTTGTACTCCTTCTCGCCGCGCCCGAGATCCAGATAGGCCATGCCCTGCGCGGCGGCCCCCTCGGCCATCCGCAGATGCAGCACGAGGCCGGGCGAGAACTTCGCGAACGCCGGGTCGTACGCGGGAAACCAGCAGGCCAGCACCCGCTCCGACCGCAGTCCGAAGTGCGCCGCGATCGGCCGGCCGCCCGCGTAGAGCACCGACAGCAGGCCGGCGAAGGAGGGGGTGCTGGTGTGGAAGAGCTGCTCGACGAGGTGCGCGATCCAGGCATGGGCGAAGCGGTCGCTGCGCCCCGTTCTCCGGTACTGCGCGGACTTCCAGCCGATCAGCGCCGCGAGGACGGCCGGATCGCGCTCATCGTGCTCGTACCGCACCTCGCCGACGTCCCGGCCGAGCTTGCGCTCCTTCGCCAGAGTGGTGCGGGCGAACTTCCCCGCCTGCTTGCGCAACTGCGCCAGATACGCCTCGTACCCCTGCTCGACGTCGATCACCGGGGAGGCGTACGCGCGGACGGCCCCCACCTCGAACGGCTTCTGCCCCTCCACCAGGTGGTCGAACTCCCACACCGACAGGGAGCACGCGGACAGCAGCTCCCGCGCGTCCCACTGAAACCCCGGCCGGTGCACCAGGCCCTGGGCGTCCGAGACGCCCAGCCCGACCGCCCGGCCCACCCCCGTCGCGGAGCGCTGGAACGGCAGGAAGGCCACCGGCTCGCCCTCCTCCCGGGCCACCGCGATCCGCACCCCGCGCCGGCAGCGGCCGACGGCGAGGGTGAACTCCGGGGCGAGGAAGGGGTTGGCGAGCTGGGGCGTGCCGTTCTCGAAGGACTGCGACTGGATGGCGGTCCACGCCGCACGGTCCCCGGCCGTCAGCTCGCCGGGGCGGTACACGCTGATGCTCACGTCAAGAGGTCCGACTTCTCGCCGCGCGGTCGCGGTGCTGCCGCGCGTATGCCAGCAGGGGTGGAGCGCAGAGGGCGAGGCTCACGGCCGCCACGGCGACGACGCCGCCGGTGACCGACCAGATGTGCAGCGCGAGCATGGCCTGGGCGATCAGCAGATCGATCGCGATGGCGCCGCCCGCCGCCACCACCCACCTGCTGAGCGGGTCGAGGCCGCGCAGCACGGCCGCCACGGCGCACGCGGGCGCGGCGAAGAGGAAGAAGAACGCGAACGGCGCGCGCAGCGGCGAGACCACATCGCCGAGCGCCAGCGCGGCGCCGACCCCTCCGACGGCGGCGGCCGCGCCCGCGACGGCGGGGAGCGATCCCCCGAGCACGGATCTCCCGCTGGTGTCGCTTCTCCCGCCGGTGTCGCTCTTTCCAGTGATGTTCTGCATTGGCGACTTTGCCCCCCGAAGCGCCGGATGCCGGGCTTCAATGTCGCGCAATCGGCGGATGCGCGTCAAGATGTGAAGGGTGTGCAAACGGCCTCCGGTTACCGGCGGTTGACCGTTCATTCGCCTTTCCCCCGCCCACAGTTGACGTTCCGTCAGTATGTGGCACGCGGCCTTCCGCGGCGCCGTGCGCCGGGGCGCACGCCCCCGCGACCGGCCCACCAGCGAGAAGTTACGAATGTGACAGGGAATCACAACCTGTCGGTTACGGTCGCCGTTGTCCTTGGCATGGACACTTCCCGTTACGCATGTGGCCTGGTACTACGGATATAGGCAGAGATCCTGCTAACGGGAGGTTTCATGAAACTGTCCAGAATTGCGAGCTTCGTCTCCGCAACCACCCTCACCACCGCGCTCGCCCTCACCGGGGCGGGCGCCGCGCATGCCGGAGAGAAGAACGCAACGCCCGCCTACACGGCGCTCGGTGACTCCTACTCGGCCGGAGTCGGGGCGGGCGGCTACGACGGCGCGAGCGGCGCCTGCAAGCGCAGCACCAAGGCGTACCCCGCCCTCTGGGCAGCCGCCCACGCGCCGGCCAGCTTCACCTTCGCCGCCTGCTCGGGTGCGCGTACGGGCGACGTGCTCAGCGGACAGCTGGGCTCGCTCAAATCCTCCACCGGACTCGTCAGCATCAGCGTCGGCGGCAACGACGCGGGCTTCGCCGACACCATGTCCACCTGCGTCCTCAAGGGCGAGGCCGCCTGCCTGAGCGGGGTGGCCAAGGCCCGCTCGTACATCGACAAGACCCTCCCCGCCCAGCTCGACAAGGTCTACAACGCGATCACGTCGAAGGCCCCCTCCGCACACGTCGTCGTGGTCGGCTACCCGCGGTTCTACAAGCTCGGCGGCAGCTGCTCGGTGGGCCTCAGCGAGAAGTCCCGCACCGCGATCAACGGCGCCGCCGACGAGATCAACACCGTCACCGCCAAGCGCGCCGCCGACCACGGCTTCGCGTTCAGCGACGTCGGCGCCCCGTTCACCGGGCACGAGATCTGCTCCGACGACGCCTGGCTGCACAGCGTGACGCTGCCCGTCGACGAGTCCTACCACCCCACCGCGGACGGCCAGGCCAAGGGCTACCTGCCCGCCTTCTCGTCAGCCGCCTGACCCGCCTCCGTACCCGCTCCCCGATCCACCGCCCGACGCGCCCGCCGGGCCGTGACCGACGCCGGGTCAGCCGCCAGTGGCCGACCCGGCGTCGGCCGTGGCGGAGGCCGTGGCGGAGGTCCCGCCCGTCGGGGTCTGCTCGCACGACACGCTGAAGGGGACCCGGCGCGAGACGACCCGCTCCGGGGCCCTGACCTCCAGCGCGATCCAGTCGTCGTCCGTGGCCCCCGAGTGGTAGTTCAGCTCCGTGTGGCCGACCGTCCGGGACTTCGCGCCGGCGATCCGCACGGACTTCCAGCCGCCGTCGGTGACCTTCCCGCTCCCCGTGACCCACCGGTACGAGACCTGCGCCGGAGTGCCGTCCACGGTGAGCGTCGCCACGAAGTACGGGGCCTCGGCGGCGGACGGCGGGCACGCGCCGGTGTACCGGTCGCGCGCCGCCGTCACCGATACCGCCACGGAACCGGACTTCGCGCCCCCGGGCGTACTGCCCGAGCCGGAACCTGAGCCGGACCCCGAGCCTGAGCCGGAATCAGAGCCCGAGCCCGAGCCGTTGGACGCGGCGCCCTTGTCGCCGGACGTCCCGCCGCTCGACGACGACCCGTTGCCGGATCCGCCGTCCGACCCGCCTCCCGAGCCGTCATGGGCCAGCAGCGCCCAGGTGACGCCGCCCGCCACGAGCACGGCCGCCAACACCCCTGCCGCCACGGCGGTCCGGCGCGACACGCGCCCGGCCGCGGGCGGCCGTGCGTCGCCGCCCGGCGCGTCCTGCGGGGAGTGCGGGGACTGCGGCGAGCGCCCGGCCCCGCCACCCACACCGCCGCCCCCGGCCCCGGTCGTCGTCCTGGGCGGGGCCGCCGCCGGGACCGTCGGCGGCGGAGCCGCCCTCGGCGTGCCCCCGGCCGCCGCCGTGCGCAGCATCGGCTCCGTCGCGGCGGCGTCCGCCCGCAGTACGGGGTCCTTGCGCAGCAGCCCCTCCAGCACCGGGGCGAGCGGACCCGCGCGGCGCGGCGGCGGCAGCGCCTCGTCGACCACGGCCCGCATCGTGGAGAGCGGTGTCTCCCGGCGGAACGGGGAGGCCCCCTCCACGGCCGCGTACAGCGTCACGCCGAGCGACCACAGATCCGAGGCCGGGCCGGGCTGCTCGCCCAGTACGCGCTCGGGGGCCAGGAACTCCGGGGAGCCCACCAGCTCCCCGGTCATGGTCAGCGCCGTGCTGCCCTCGACCATCGCGATGCCGAAATCGGTGAGGACCACCCGGCCGTCGTTGGTGAGGAGCACATTGCCGGGCTTCACATCCCGGTGCAGCACCCCCGCGATGTGTGCCGCCCGCAGCGCGGCCAGCACCTCCACGCCGACGCGGGCCGCCCGCGCGGGGGAGAGCGTCCGCTCCGCGTCCAGCACCTCCGCCAGCGACAGCCCGCGTATCAGCTCCATTACGATCCACGGGCGGCCGTCCTCGGACACCACGTCGTGGACGGTGACGACATTGGGGTGCGAGACGGCGCCCGCGGCCCGGCCCTCGCGCTCCAGGCGCGCGTACAGCTGCCGCACCTCGCGGTCGAGCAGTCCGGAGGGCGCGCGCACCTCCTTGACGGCCACCTCGCGGCCCAGCACCTCGTCCCGCGCGCGCCAGACCACGCCCATGCCGCCGCGGCCCAGCTCGCCCAGCAGCCGGTAGCGGCCCGCCAGTACGCGGCCGGGCCGCGCGCCGCCGCCGCGCTCATCCGAAGGAATTCCGCTCATCGACGAGCCCCTCCCGCGAGAGAGCGATCCACCGCCGTGTTCTCTCCGGGGGAGAATCCCCCCGCCTCGAAGAGAACATGCGGGTCCGCGCGGAGCGGGGGCCGCCGACGCGAGGCGAACGTCAGTGAATGTACCGCGACGCAGCGTGATCGCCCCCTGTCAGGAGGGGGCCGTATCGGTCAACTGGCCCTCTGCCGCGACGGGTTCGCGCCAGTCGCGTCAACGCCCTTGACGGAGTGGTGAATCCGGCCCGCGGATGCGCGGGTGACGTGAAGGGGCGGTAGGGTTACTCTGCCCGGGCCGGGTATCTCGTACGGGTGGGGAGTCTCATGGAGCAGATAGCAATGCGCAGCAGGCCGCGAGTGCCTGCCATCAGCTGCGGGAGCGGCGCGTCCAGCGCGCGCCTCGACCGCCATCTCGCGGTGCTGGGCGGCCCTGCCGTGCCGCAGCGCGAGACGGAGTCGGCGACCGTGCTGATGCGCGAGCTGACGGCGCGCGACCACTCGCGCGCCAAGCAGAGCCGGACCGCCAGGGTGTCGCTCTTCGCGCCGCTGCGGCGGCTGCGGCGCTCGCTGTTCGGCAGCCGCCACTGACGGCGGGCGGACACCCGAGGCCCGGCGGCCACACCGACCCGGCACAGCGCTGAGACCTGAGAGCCCGTTATCCCCGGGGCGCTCGGGGAGCGCTTCGGTGTGTCCGCCGGGCCGCCGCCCGTCATACGAGAGACAGCCGCCGTACGAGCGTCGGCCGCGTACGAGCGGCCAGGCCACGTACGAGCGCCAGGCCGCGTACGAGCGGCAGCCGTGTACGAGCGGCACCGGCCCCCCGCTCAGCGCGCCCCCCCGACTCAGTGCCCCCCCGGTCCAGCACCCCCGGCTCAGCGCCCGTCGCGCACGTACCGGCGGATGGTGAGCAGTACGAAGACGGCGAGCAGCAGTGCCGACCACAGCAGCGAGGCCGCGACGGGATGCGCCGCGGGCCAGGAGGGGTGCGCGGCGGCGGCCGAGGCGGCCGTGTTGCCGAAGAGGTCGCGGCAGGCGCCGACGACCGCGCTGATCGGGTTCCACTCGGCCAGGAAGCGCAGCCAGCCGGGCATTCCGGCGGTCGGCACGTAGGTGTTGGAGAGCATCGGCAGGACGAAGGTCAGTGCGGCCAGCTGCCCCGCGGCCTCCTCGTTCTTGACGACCGTCCCCAGATACTGGCCGATCCACGCCGTGGCCAGCCGGAAGAGCAGCAGCAGGCCGATCGCGCCGAGCGCGGGCCCCACCCCGTTCCGGATCCGCCAGCCCATCGCGAGCCCGATGAGGGCGAGCGGTACGAGCCCCACGGCGGCGAGCAGCACCTCCGCGACCGCCTGGCCGACCGGCACGGCCGAGCGGCTCATGGGCAGCGTGCGGAAGCGGTCCATGACGCCGCGCTGCCGGTCCTGCACGGCCTGGAGGGTCCCGGTGAAGATGCCGAGCGTGGAGACGGAGACGAGCAGGCCGGGCACCAGGTACTCGCGGTAGTTGCCGCCGCCGGGCACGTCGATGGCGCTGCCGAAGAGATAGCCGAAGAGCACCAGCATCAGCAGCGGCGCCGTCAGCGTCATGGCCAGCAGGCCGGGGGCGTGCCGCAGCCTGGTTGTCTGCCGGCCGATCATGGCCGACGCGTCGCGGGCGGCCCAGGTCAGGGAGGTGTCGCTCATGCCGCGTCCTCTTTCGCAGTGGTGTCGGTCCCGCCGTCGGCGGTGAGGCGCAGAAAGACCTCGTCGAGGGTGGGCTGCCGTACGGACACGTCGGCCAGGCCGATGCCGGCGGCGTCCAGTTCCCGTACGACGTGGGGCAGGGTGAGGGTCGGGTCGGCGCAGGCGGAGCCGACGGTGCGCCGCTCGGGGTCGACCGCGGGCTGTGCGCCGGTCAGCCGGCCGAGCGCGACGGCCGCCCCGGCGAGTTCGCTCGCGTCGCCGACGACGACCTCGACGTACGAGCCGATGGTCGCCTTCAGCTCCTCGGGGGTGCCGGTGGCGCTGACCCGGCCGTGGTCGATGACGACGATGTCGTCGGCCAGTCGGTCCGCCTCCTCCAGGTACTGCGTGGTGAGCAGCACGGTCGTGCCGCCCGCGGCCAGCTCGCGGACGGCGTCCCAGATGTCGCCGCGGCTGCGCGGGTCGAGACCGGTGGTGGGCTCGTCGAGGAAGAGCACGGGGACGTCGGTGAGCAGGCACGCGGCCAGGTCGAGCCGGCGCCGCTGGCCGCCGGAGTAGGTGCGGGCGGGGCGTCCGGCGAGTTCGGCGAGGCCGAACCGGTCCAGCAGCTCGTCCGCCCGGCGTGTGGCGGCGTGCGGCCGCAGCCGCTGGAGGCGGGCGAACAGTCGCAAGTTCTCACGGCCCGTCAAGTCACCGTCCACCGAGGCGAACTGGCCGGTGAGGGCGATGCTCCGGCGTACGGCCCGCGGGTCGGCGGTGACGTCGTGGCCCGCGACGCGGGCGGTGCCGGAGTCGGGGGCGCGGAGCGTCGAGAGGATGTGGACCGCGGTCGTCTTGCCCGCGCCGTTGGGTCCGAGCAGGCCGCAGACGGTGCCCTCGGGCACGGCCAGATCCAGTCCGCGCAGCGCGTGCACCTCGCCGTAGCGCTTGTGCAACCCCTCACTCAGTACAGCGTACGTAGTTGTCATGCGGCACACCGTACCGCACTACGTACGGCGTACGTAACTAGGATGGGGGCCGAGGTGATGATCCATGGCAGCCAGCGGTCGTACGGCCGGACCCGAGGTGATCTGGGCGCGGCCCGAGCGCGCCGGACGCGGCCCCCGCCCCGCGCACACCCGCGCCGAGATCGCGGCGGCGGCGGTGCGCATCGCCGACGCCGAGGGCATCGACGCCGTCTCCATGCGGCGGGTGGCGGCCGAGATCGGCTGCGGCACGATGTCGCTCTACAACTACGTGCCGCGCAAGGAGGACCTGTACGAGCTGATGGTGGACGCGGCCGCCGCCGAGTACGAGCTGCCCGAGCGGCCCTCCGGCGACTGGCGCGCCGACCTGCTCGCACTCGCCCGGCAGACCCGCGCGATGATGCACCGTCACCCCTGGATGCCGGGGCTGATGTCACCCGTCTACGGCTTCAGCCCGAACGCGCTGCGCTACTTCGAGTACGTCCTGTGGGCGCTGGACGGGCTCGACGTCGACGACGGCGCCAAGATGGAACTGCTCGCCATGATCACCGCTGTCGTCACCTCCTTCGTCGGCAGCGAGCTGACCGCCGCCGAACGCAACCGCACCTCGCCGCACTCGCCCGAGCAGGAGCGCGCGGCGCGTTCGGCCTACCTCGCACGGGAGTTGGCCAGCGGACGGTACCCGCGGATGGCCCGTACGTTCGAGAGCGCGGCGGGCCCGGCCGACCAGGACGCGCTCTTCGAGCGCGCCCTGCGCCGCATCTTCGCCGGGTTCGCGGCGGAGGGCGGGAACCAGGAGGCGTAACGCTTCAGGGGGACCAAGGTATGACCTGGCGCCCGCTCACAGCAGCGCGAACTGCCCCTCCGGGCCCTCCTCGTGGTGATCCAGCACGGACGCCGGCCGCCGGGCCCCCTCCGGCGCGGGCAGCACGCCCGCGCCCCGCAGCCCGGCCGCCCCGACGCACGGCCCCGCGTCGACCCGCTCGCCGAGCCGCGCGCACCGCGGCCGCAGCTCGGCCAGCAGCGCCATCACCGTGACCAGCTCCAGCAGCTCGGACGTCCACTCCCGCCGCCAGCCGGGCCGGCGCACCGCCGCCAGCGTGCCGGGCTCGGCCGGGTCCGTACGGCTCGCGAACCAGCTCTCCAGGACCCGCGCCCCGCCCGCGTGGAACTCCCACGCCGCCGCCGGTACGGGCGCGATCCGGCCCTCGTCCAGCAGCAGCGCCTCCCCGTCCGGGTCGTACGACAGGGCGCCCGGCGGCACGGCGGACGGCGGGGCGGCCCGTACGTACGGCCGCCGCCCGCCCGGCATCCGGGGCCGCTCGCCGTCGCGCGCGCCGCGGGTGTGCAGCCACAGGACGCGGCGGCCCAGCTCCACGCCCTCCGCCCAGACGTCCGGGGCCGCGGTGAGCGGCACCGCGCAGCCGGCGGGGGAGTGGCGGGCCGCGGCGGCGGTCCAGGCGAGGAAGTCGGCCGCGGACACCGGCAGTTCGAGGCGGTGGGAGAGGTGGTCCAGCAGCCCCGGCGCGAGGTTCGGCTCCGCGCCGCCGGGGCGCCGGTACAGCGGATGGACGCGGCCGGGCCGCCCGGCCGGGGCGTACCCGTCGGGCAGCAGCGCCGAGAAGACCAGCGCGGGGCCGGGCGTCCCCGGCAGCCGCGGCTGCGCGACGGCGAAGAGCTGCCGGTCGTCGGCGACCCGCCACAGCTCGGGCCGGGCCACGTCGATGAGCCGGTGGTCCGGCAGCAGCCACTGCTGGTCGAACGGCCCGTGCAGCACCCGCACCGGCTCCGGGCACGGCCCCGGCTCGCGCGCCAGCCGCCCCGTCGACGCGGGCCGGCCGGGCAGCTGGGGCACCGAACTGTGCAGCGTACGGGCCCGGGTCGGCCGGAACAGCGCACTGCGCTCCGCCTCGCTCCCGGCGCCCGCGAGCGCGTCCCAACGCGCTTCGAGCGCCGCCGGATCGGGCCCCAGGACCCAGCCGCGTCCGAGCCGCAGCGGGCCGACGGACCAGGGCATGAGGTCGCTCAGGAGAGGCACGTCGTCGCTCACCGCACGCATGCTACCCAGTGCCTCCGGCGGGGGAGGGGCCCGGTTCGCGGGCCTGGCGCGGGTCCGGCGGGAGGGCGAGGCGCTCTACGGGCCTTCCGGTTCGGGGCGGGGACGCGGTGCTCGGGGCGCCATAGGTGCCGGTCCGGGGCGGGATGCGATGTGTCCCTCCGTCCGGGATCGGATGTCCTTCCGGCCGGGCCGGGGCCGGCCCTTGGAGCGCCGCCTGCGGCCTTCCCGGCGCGGTCCTCAATGTGCGGTCCGTGCCGGTCCGGGGGCGGGACGGGCGGCGAGCCTCGCCGCCCACTCCGGGGCCGCGGTCCTCGGCGCCCCGAGGTCCGGTGGGAGGGCGAGGCGCTCTACGGGCCTTCCGGTTAGGGGCGGGGACGCGTTGCTCGGGGCGCCATAGGTGCCGGTCCGGGGCGGGATGCGATGTGTCCATCCGTCCGGGATCGGATGTCCTTCCGGCCGGACCGGGGCCGGCCCTTGGAGCTCTGCCTGCGACCTTCCCGGCGCGGTCCTCAATGTGCGGTCCGTGCCGGTCCGGGGACGGGAGGCGCGGCGAGCCTCGCCGCCCGCTCCGGGGCCGCGGTCCTCTGCGCCCCGTTCGCGCCGGTGCGGCGCGGCGCGGGGCGTGCGGCGTGCTTTTCGTGCCGCCCCGGCGGGTGTGGCCTGCGGCGGGCCTCATACGCCCGTTCCGGGGCGCGGAGCCCTCTGCGCCCCGTTCGCGCCGCCCCGGGGTAGGCCCTCGGTGCGCCTTCCGCCCTGTGCGGTGTCTGGCCTCTGCCCCGCCGTCCCGCTGCCCCGCAGCGCTCGGCACGCCGTACGCACAACGGCCAGGAGCGGGGGCGCTCTCAGCGCGCCTCCATGGTGACGGTGAACGAGAAGCGGTCGCCCCGGTAGTGGATGAGCACCACGTCCACCACCGCGCCGTCCTCGTCGTAGGTGACGCCCGTGTAGTGCAGGATCGGGCTGAGCAGCGGCACCTCCAGGAGCCGGGCCGTCTCGGGGTCCGCGAGGCGTGCCTCCACCGTGTCGGTGATGCGGCTGATCCGCACCCCGACCGCGTCCCGCAGTACCTTCGTCATCGGCCAGCGGGCGAGGTCCGCGGGGTCGAGGCGGGCGGCGATGTCGGGGCGCAGGTAGTTCTCCGCCCAGTTCGTCGGCTCGCCCGATCCCTCCGCGCAGCGCAGCCGCCGGTAGCGGACCGTCTCCTCGACGCCGGGGAAGTACTCGGCGAGCCCGGTCGGCACCGGGGCCGGGCCGTATCCGAGCAGCGTGGTGCGCTCGCCGGACTGCTGGGCGACGATGGCGTCCACCGAGCCGAGCAGCCGCACCGGCGAGGTGCGCCGGGCGCTCGGCTCGATGAAGGTGCCGCGCCGCCGGTGGCGGCTGATCAGCCCCTCCGCCTCCAGCTCCTTGAGGGCCTGGCGCATGGTCAGGACGCTGACGCCGTAGTGCTCGGCGAGCCGGTCCTCGGTGGGCAGCCGCAGCGGGTCCTGCGGGCTGCGGCCCAGTATCGAGGCCCGCAGCGACTGCGAGACCTGATACCAGAGCGGCAGCTTGCGGTTGAGCGCGAGGGAGTCGGGGGCGAAGGTGGTCACATCGGCTCCGGTCAGCTGCGGAAGTGGCGCTCCAGACCCTGCCACACCGTGTCGTACCCGCTCTGCAGGTGGTCCGCCGCCAGGGCCTGCGCGGTGGCGGTGACCGGCCAGCGCGTCTCGAACATGAAGGCCAGCCCGTCGGACACCTTCTGCGGGGCGAGCTCCGCGGCGCTCGCCGCCTCGAAGGTGTCTCGGTCCGGACCGTGCGCCGACATCATGTTGTGCAGCGAGCCGCCGCCCGGCACGAAGCCGCCCTTCCCGGCGGTCTTCGCGTCGTACGCGCCCTCGATCAGCCCCATGTACTCGCTCATCACGTTGCGGTGGAAGTACGGCGGCCGGAACGTGTCCTCGCCCACCAGCCAGCGCGGCGCGAACACCACGAAGTCGACGCCCGCGAGCCCCGGGGTGTCCGAGGGCGAGGTCAGCACCGTGAAGATCGACGGGTCGGGGTGGTCGTAGCTGATCGACCCCATCACGTTGAAGCGCCGCAGGTCGTAGACGTACGGAACGTGGTTGCCGTGCCAGGCGACGACGTCCAGCGGCGAGTGTCCGTACGTCGCCGACCAGAGGTTGCCGCAGAACTTGTTGACGACCTGGACCGGGCCCTCGACGTCCTCGTACGCGGCGACGGGCGCGAGGAAGTCCCGCGCGTTCGCGAGCCCGTTGGCGCCGATCGGGCCGAGGTCGGGGAGCGTGAACGGCTGCCCGTAGTTCTCGCACACGTACCCGCGGGCGCTCTCCTCCAGCAGCTCCACGCGGAACCGCACCCCGCGCGGGACCAGCGCGACCTGGCCCGGAGCGGCGTGCAGCAGCCCGAACTCCGTGCGCAGCAGCAGCGCGCCGCGCTCCGGGACGATCAGCAGCTCGCCGTCCGCGTCGCTGAACACCCGGTCCTTCATCGAGGCATTGGCGGCGTAGAGGTGGATGGCCATGCCGGTGCGCTGTGTCGCGTCGCCGTTGCCGCCGAGCGTCCACAGCCCGGCCAGGAAGTCGGTGCCCGCGGCCGGTTCGGGCAGCGGGTCCCAGCGCAGCCGGTTGGGGTCCGCCTCCACTTCGGTGAAGGGGGCGCCGCGCAGCGCGCCGTTGTCGATCCGCGAGAACGGCGGGTGCGCCGCCGACGGCCGGACGCGGTACAGCCACGACCGGCGGTTGCTGCGCCGGGGCTCCGTGAACGCGGTGCCGCTGAGCTGCTCCGCGTACAGTCCGAGGGGCGCGCGCTGGGGGGAGTTGCGGCCGTGCGGCAGCGCACCGGGAACGGCTTCGCTGCTGTGCTCGTTACCGAACCCGGGCGAGTACGCCAGCCCTTCGGCCGTCTTCCTGGCCCGCTCGTTGTCCGTACCGCTCATCGTGTGCTCCCGACGCTCAACGATTCCTGTGCAAGACCATAGGAATGCGGGCCGGGCGCGTCAATGACATTGAGCGGCCCATCGGGGCGCGCGGCGGCCGGGGCGGCGGCGGCCGGGCACCGGCGGCCCGTACGCGGTTCCGGCCCGTACGCGGTTCGGGTCCGGCTCTGGTTCCGTTTCCGGTTCCGCTTCCGCACGCGGGTGGCGGCAGGATGGGCGCGTGTCCACCTCACCACTCCGCCGCACCCCGATACAGCGGCGCAGCGCCGAGCGGCTCGGCCGCATCCTCGACGCCTGCGCCGAACTCCTCGACGAGAGCGGCTACGACGAGCTCAGTACCCGCGCGGTCGCCGCCCGCGCCGAGGTCCCCATCGGTTCCGTCTACCGCTTCTTCCCCAACAAGCGCGCCATGGCCGAGGCGCTCGCCCACCGCAACCTCGACGTGTACGCGGCGCGCATCGCCGACCGCTTCGCCGAGCCCGGCCGCGAGGGCGGGTGGCGGCACGCCATGGATGTCGTCGTCGACGAGTACCTCGCCATGAAGCGCGGCGCCCCCGGCTTCGCCCTCGTCGAGTTCGGCATGCCGGTCCCCGCCACGGCCGTCCCCGACCAGCCCAACCACCTGGTCGCCGACCGGCTGCGCGCCCTGCTCGCCGACCGGCTGGACCTCGACCCGGACGACGGCCGGCTGCGCGTCGCCTTCCTCGTCGCCGTCGAGAGCGCGGACGCCCTGCTGCGCCTCGCCTTCCGCCTCGACCCGGCCGGGGACCCGGCGATCGTGGCGGAGACCAAGGAACTGCTGCGCGCGTACCTGGCCCGCACCCTCGACTGAACTCCGCTTGGACCGGCCTCTACCGGCCCCGCGCGTCCGCCGGTTCGGCGCGGTCGAGGAGGGCGGCCGGGCCCGCGGCGCCGAGTTCATGGGGCAGCGCGGCGCGGCGGCCCCGGGGCCGGACCGCGCCGCTCCCCGGCGCGGCGGCGCGTGGCACCCTCGTCGTGGGCGTACGCCCCGCGCACCGGTTCCGACGGTCCGCGGGGCGCGCCGCCCGGCCCGCGCACCCGCAGACTCCACGGGAGGTCGACGCAATGAAGGCACACGACGGCATGTACATCGACGGGGCCTGGCGTCCGGCGGCGGGGGAGGACACCATCGCCGTCGTCAACCCGGCCGACGAGCAGGAGATCGGGGCCGTACCGGCCGGCACCGCGGCGGACGTGGACACGGCCGTACGAGCCGCCCGCGCCGCCCTCCCCGGCTGGGCCGCCACCGCCCCGGCCGAGCGCGGCGAGCGACTGGCCGCGCTCCGCGACCGGCTGGTCGCCCGCGCCGACGAGATCGCCGGGACGATCACCGCCGAACTCGGCTCGACGCTCGCGTTCAGCAAGGCGGTACAGGTCGGCGTGCCGGTCGCGGTCACCGGCTCGTACGCCGAACTCGCCGCCAATTACGCCTTCGAGGAGAGGGTCGGCAACTCGACGGTCCTGCTCGAACCGGTCGGCGTGGTCGGCGCGATCACCCCCTGGAACTACCCGCTGCACCAGATCACCAACAAGGTCGCCCCCGCGCTGGCCGCCGGCTGCACCATCGTCGTCAAACCCGCCGAGGACACCCCGCTCACCGCCCAGCTCTTCGCCGAGTGCGCGGCCGAGGCCGGCCTGCCGGCCGGGGTCTTCAACCTCGTCACCGGCCTCGGCACGGTCGCCGGCCAGGCGCTCGCCGAGCACCCGGGCGTGGACCTGGTCTCCTTCACCGGCTCCACCGCCGTCGGCAGGAAGATCGGCGCCATCGCCGGAGCCGCCGTCAAGCGCGTTGCGCTCGAACTCGGCGGCAAGTCCGCCAACGTCATCCTGCCCGGCGCCGACCTGCCGAAGGCCGTGGCCGTCAACGTCGCCGACGTCGTACGCAACTCCGGGCAGTCCTGCAACGCCCTCACCCGCATGCTCGTCCACCGCGACCAGTACGAGGAGGCCGTCGCGCTCGCGGCCGAGGCGGCGCGTACGTACGTACCCGGCGACCCGCGCGACGGGGAGAGCCGGCTGGGCCCGCTCGTCAACGCCAAGCAGCGGGACCGGGTCCGCGGCTACATCGCCAAGGGCGTCGAGGAGGGCGCCCGCCTGGTCACGGGCGGCGCCGAGGCCCCCGAGGGACAGAAGAGCGGCTACTACGTCAGCCCCACGGTCTTCGCGGACGTCACCCCGGACATGACCATCGCCCAGGAGGAGATCTTCGGCCCGGTCGTATCGATCCTCAAGTACGAGGACGAGGACGACGCCGTCCGCATCGCCAACGGCACCGACTACGGCCTAGCGAGCGCCGTCTGGGCCGCCGACGAGGCCACCGCCACCGCCTTCGCCCGCCGCCTGGACGCCGGCCAAGTCGACATCAACGGCGGCCGCTTCAACATCCTCGCGCCTTTCGGCGGCTACAAGCGCTCGGGCGTAGGGCGTGAACTGGGCGCCCACGGCCTGACCGAATACCTCCAGACCAAGTCACTCCAGTTCTGACCGACCCCGACCACCAGCCGAACAGATCGCTCTCAACCGCCGGACGGCCTGAATCCCCCAGTCCGCACTGCGGCCGGTCCGGCGCTTGAGGACGCTTGAACCTGTATCACTCAGCCCGTCCGCCTGCTGGGCGTGCGGGGGCACGTCATCCAGCCCGTCCGGCGTTTGAGGACAAAGCGCCCTGCCGCGCCCGGCAGCCCGGCCCGCACCACCCAGCCCGTCCGGCGCTTGAGGACAGCCTGTACGCCCATTGGGCGTGCGGGGGCACGGCATCCAGCCCGTCCGGCGTTTGAGAACAAAGCGCCCTGCCGCGCCCGGCAGTCCAGCCCGCACCACCCAGCCCGTCCGGCGCTTGAGGACCAGGGCCCGGGGCAGCGCCCCGGTCACGTCCTCCGCAGGCGCGAAAACGATGGCACGGCGGCCACGAACACCAGCGACGTCAACACGAACGGCCACGTGAACGTATGCCCGCCCGACGGCGCGAAGAACGACGTCACGGCAGTCGTCAGAGCCGTGGCCGCCGCCCCCGCGACCACGGCGTAGCCGACGCTCCAGCGGTCGGCCACGATGAAGACGCCGCACACCGCCATCGCCGTGAGCACGGCGTTGTACCCCATCAGCCCCTGCGCGATCCCATCCGCCGGCGAGCCCAGCGCCCAGGCGGTGCCGATGCCCACCACGCTGCCGAAACAGGCCACCAAACCCGCGGAGCGACTGGCGGCGAAGATGCCCAGCAGGAACAGCAGCCCCACGTACCACTGCGGCATGAAGAAGATCTGACCGATGTCGGCGAAGAAGGCATGCCACAGCTCGGTCCAGGTGAGCGACGTCGTCCCGGTCGCCGGGTGGGTGAGCGCGGTGGTGCCCGCGGCCCCCTCCCAGACCCGGTGGAAGCCCGGCGCGGCCATCGTCGTAGCGCTCGCCACGAGGCAGAACGGGAGGGTGAAGGTCGGCAGGTTCCAGGAGGCGAGCACGTTGGTCAGCGCCCCGGTGACGACCGTCACGACGACGGCGCCGCCGATGGCCAGGAGTACGGACGAGATCCGGTCGGCGCCCAGGAAGACGGCGCAACCGGTCGAGACCAGGCAGGCGTTGAACCCTTCTAGCCCCGCTTCCACCCGCCCCCGGTCCACGCCCAGCAGCCGGGCGGTGGCGGTGCCGACGGCGGTTCCCAGCAGTCCGTAGAGCCCGTACTCCCAGCCGGCGGCGAAGAGCGCGGCGGCGAAGAAGAGGCCGGTGACGGCGCTCGGCATGAAGGTGACCTGGCCCTGGCCCTTGAGGACTTCGGTAAGGAACCGGTACGGGGGAGTCGGCACCCGGCCTGCTTCGGCTGTTTGCTGCACGTTCTCTCTCCGGCGTTACGAGGAGTGGTCCGCCGTGGGATCGCGGCGCGCGACTCCTTTCATACCGGACGATCATGACGGTCCCGCGACCGCCCCCGGAAAGTGCGTGTATGGGGCAGTGAATCGGTCGACCGGTCGGCACGCTCGAACGGACCGGACCGGAGGATCGACGGAACCGCGTGGAAGACGGAGGTCGCGAAGATCGCGTCTTCCTGGCCGGCCGTCGCTCGCGACTGGCTGGTCGGACCCGTGGCCGGTCGGACGAGTGGTCGGTCAGACGAGCGCCGGTGCGGGAGCGGGCAGGTAGGGGGCGATGTTGCGCCAGGCGCGCTCGACGTACTCCTCCTTCTCGCCGACCGGGGCGACATAGCGCAGCGCGCCTTCGGCGGCGCCGTTGCCTTCAAGGCGGGCGATGATCCAGGCGGCGAGATAGTGCGAGGCCAGGCAGCCGCCTGCGGTGGCGATGTTGTCCTGGGCGTAGAAGGGCTGGTCGAGCACCTCGACGCCGGCGGCGACGACCCACGGCTTGGAGGTCAGGTCGGTGCAGGCGGGGATGGAGCCGAGCAGGCCGAGCCTGGCCAGTACGAGCGCGCCGGAGCACTGCGCCGCGATGAGCTGGCGCGAGGGGTCCAGGCCCCGCAGGACGTTCATGATCGCCGGGTCTTCGGTGACCTCGCGGGTGGCGATGCCGCTGCCGACGATGACGGCGTCAGCGGCGCACGCCTCCTCAAGCGTGGACATCTGCTCGATGACCACCCCGTTCATCGACGTCACCTTGGGGCTGGGGGCCGCGATGGTGACGCGCCAGTCGTCGGTCCTGACGCGGTTGAGCACACCGAGCGCGATCAGGGAGTCGAGCTCGTTGTAGCCCTCGAAGGTGAGGATGGCTATGTGCACGACGGCTGTCCTTTCCGGAGGAATGGGACTCGACGGTAAGGACCCACGAGCAGGACAGTCAAAGAATTGTCATGGATACAATCCGGCGCATGGCAGCCCCGCGATACAAAAACCTGGTCGACGCGCTCGCATCCGACATCCGGACCGGGCGCCTCGCCCCGGGGACGCGGCTGCCGACCCACCGCGCCCTCGCCGTCCGCGAGGGCATCGCCGTGGTGACCGCGACCCGGGTTTACGCCGAGCTGGAAGCGATGGGCCTGGTGAGCCGGGAGCAGGGCCGCGGCACGTTCGTGCGCGACATCGCGGTCCCCGCCGGCCACGGCATCGATCAGCAGGCCGTCGCCGCGGACGCGGTCGACCTCAACTTCAATTACCCGTCGCTGCCCGGCCAGGCCGATCTCCTGCGGCAGGCCCTGCGTGAGGTGGCCACCTCCGGTGACCTCGACTCGCTGCTGCGCTACCAGCCGCATCGAGGGCGTCCACAGGACAGAGCCTCCATCGCACGACACCTCGGACGCCGGGGAGTCACCGCCGACGCGGATCAGATCCTCATCGCCAACGGCGCCCAGCACGGCCTGGCCATCACCATCATGGCCACGCTGGGCGTCGGCGACGTCGTCGCGGTCGACGCGCTCACCTACCCGGGTTTCAAGGTGCTCGCGCACGCCCTCCATCTCGACCTGGAACCCATCCCCACCACCGTCGATGGACCGGATCTCGACGCCCTGGAGACACTGTGCGCGACCCGCCCGGTGCGCGCGATCTACACCATGCCCACCCTGCACAACCCTCTGGGCTGGGTCATGCAGGCAACCGACCGCACCCGCCTGATCAGGATCGCGCGACAGTACGGTCCGCTCATCATCGAGGACGCCTCGTACGCCTACCTGGTCGAGGACCCGCCACCGCCGCTGGCCGCGACCGCGCCGGACATCACCGTCTACGTCTCGGGACTGTCCAAGAACATCGCCACCGGCCTGCGGGTCGGCTTCGTCCTCGCCCCGCCACCCGTGGTGCCCTCGCTCGAACGCGCCATCCGGGCGACCACCTGGAACACCCCCGCCCTCACCACCGCCATCGCCTGCCGCTGGCTCGACGACGGCACGGTCGACCACTTGGAAGCGCGGAAACGGGACGACGCCAAGGCCCGCCAGGCACTAGCGAGGCAAGAGCTGGCGGGCCTCCCGCTCATCGGCCACCCCTCGTCCTACTTCACCTGGCTGCCGCTGCCCGACGACGCACGCGCCGACCGCCTGACCGCGACCCTCGCGCGCCGACACATCTCGGTCACCACGGCGGAGCCGTTCACCACCTCGACGCACACACCACAGGCGATCCGCCTGGCCCTGGGCTCGACCGATCTGGACAGTCTCCGGGCGACGCTGCGCACAGTGCGCCGAGCCGCCGTCGAGGACGCCTACGCCTGAACCCGGAGGGCCTGGCCGAACGTACGGAGGCCGGCGGAGGCCGTACGGAGGCCGGCGGAGGCCGTACGGAGGCCGGCGGAGGCCGGCGCCCTTGGGGAGGTACTGCCGGAGCGACCGGTGGGTGTCGGGACCTCGGGCGCGGTGCCGGTCGCCCGTCGGACACCTAAGCGCTTGCTCAGCTTCGAGGTATGGTGTCCGTCCGGCCGGTGGAGGGTCCCCGGCCGGACGGGGAAGCGGGGCGAGCGATGAACGCGGCGGCGCAGTGGGGCGAGGAGTGGGCCGATATCACGCCCGACGCGGCCCGGCGGCTGGTGACCGCCGCCGTCGAGGCGTTCGCCGAACGCGGCTACCACGCGACGACCACCCGTGACATCGCCGGCCGCGCCGGCATGAGCCCGGCCGCGCTCTACATCCACTACAAGACCAAGGAACAGCTGCTCTACCGGATCAGCAGCGTCGGCCACCGGCTCGCCCTCGACATCCTCACCGCCGCGCGGGACGGCGACGGCACGCCCGTAGAGCGGCTCACCGAGGCCGTACGGGCCTTCGTCCGCTGGCACGCCGAGCACCACACCACCGCCCGCGTCGTGCAGTACGAGCTGGGCGCACTGGCCGAGGACCACTACGCCGAGATCGTCGCCATGCGCCGGGGCAGCGACGGCGCGGTCCGCTCGATCATCGAGGACGGCGTGCGGACGGGCGACTTCGACGTGCCGGACATCCCCGGCACGGCGCTCGCGGTGCTCTCGCTCTGCATCGACGTCGCCCGCTGGTTCAACGCCGACGGCCGACGCACCCCGGACGAGGTCGGCGCGCTCTACGCGGGCCTCGCGCTGCGGATGGTCGGCGCGGTCGCGGCCGACCGGTGAGCCCGGCCCGATCCGGGCGAGTGGTTACGGAGGGGGGAGCCCCCAGAGTCGACGGCCCTGGAGGCCCAAGCGGCCCCGGAGGCCCCAGAAGACCCAGAGGACCTAGAGGACCTAGAGGTAGAAGCGGCTGACGGTCTCCGCGACGCAGGCCGGCTTCTCGCCGCCCTCGCGCTCGACCGTCACCGTCGTGGTCAGCTGCACGCCGCCGGGCACCTCGGTCACCTCCGCGACGCGCGCGGAGGCGCGCAGCCGGGAGCCGACCGGTACGGGGGAGGGGAAACGCACCTTGTTGGTGCCGTAGTTGACACCCATCTTGATGTTCTCGACGCGCATCACCTGCGGTACGAGCGCGGGCAGCAGCGCCAGCGTCAGATAGCCGTGCGCGATGGTGGCGCCGAACGGGCCGGCGGCGGCCCGCTCCGGATCCACGTGAATCCACTGGTGGTCGCCCGTCGCCTCCGCGAACAGGTCGATCCGCTTCTGGTCGATCTCCAGCCAGTCGCTGGTGCCCAGCTCCTCGCCGACGGCGGCACGCAGTTCGTCGAGCGAGGTGAAGATCCGGGGCTCTGCCATGTCGTGGCCTCCCAAGCAGTCATGAGCAGTCATGAGGAGTCGTGCGGACTGTGATGTCGCTGATGCGGTGCGGCGCTGTCGCGTCGCTGAGGTACCTATGATGTCTAAGCGCTTGCTCAGCATGGTTCGCGGGCGCTCCCCTGTCAACGCGTGAATTCCCCGGAACGGCAACCGGCTTTGCCGCACTTTCGCCGGGCGCGGCCGTACCCCGCCCGTATGGACTCGCATCAATATCCCGACGGCGGGCACCCGACGACAGAACGCGCGGAACCGCCTGGCCGGGCCGCCGTCGCCGCCGGGCGCAGGGCTACTGGGCGTTGCCCCGGGTCCGCCGTGGCGGAGGAGGCGCGACACCCGGCCCGGAAGTCCGTTTCGTTCCGAAGCCTTGAAGACAGAGAGAAGACGGAGAGAAGAAGACATGGCTGACGAGCCAGGCAAGCCCAGCAGCACAACGGGGCAGCAGGGCGCGCCCGCGGACCCCTGGGGAGCGCCGAGCCAAGGGCAGCCGGGGGCACGGCCGTACGGCGACTCCGGCGCACTGCCGCATTACGCGCCCGGGCCCGGCCACGAAGCCGGATACGGCTGGCAGGCCCCGCCGCCCAGCGGCCAGGCGACGGCGTCCATGGTGCTCGGCATCCTCGGACTGCTGATCCTGCCCGTGATCCTGCCGGTCATCGCGCTGTGCCTCGGGATCTCCGCGCGGCGCAAGGCGGACCGGGGCGAGGCGGGCGGTCGCGGGCAGGCGGTCGCCGGGATCGTGCTCGGCATCGTCGGCTGCGCGTTCGCGGCGCTCGGGATCATCGTCATCGTGGTCTCGGCGATCGGCAGCGCCTGATCGCGCCGGCGTCCTGACGAGTTCAGGGCCTCACGCCCTGCCGTCTCGGCGGCGCCCGCAACTCGGTACGGGCGTGAGGCCCCCGCCGGGCCCACCGCCCCGCGCCTGTCGCTCCGAACGCGCTCCGAACGCGCTCCGGGTGCACTCCGGCGCGTACTCCCTGGGGCGCGCTCCGAGCGCAGCAGACGCACTCCGCACCCATCGGATCGGACGAAGGAGCCCCACCCCGCCGCGCCCGGCGGCCGGGGCGGGGCTCCCCGACCGGGAGCCCCGCCGCCCGAGCCTCCCGGCGGGCGAAGAATCGGTTCCAGCCCTCGCGTCACCCGTCGCCCGTCACCCGCCCGGACTCCGGCCGACGGGGCACGGGGGGCCGGCCCCGGTCAGACCCCCGCGTAACGCCTCTCGAACTGCGGCCGCCTGGCCATGGACAGCGCCTCCGGCGAGAGGACCGGCAGCGGCACCACCACGCCGCACCCCGTGCAGACGGGGCCCGACAGCGGGTAGCGCTCCAAGTCGTCGTGCCATTCGAGGGGCCCCTGCGAGCAGACCGGGCAGCCGTCGCCCGGACCCGACTCCATGGCCGCGATCATGCGCCGCAGCACCTCGGCCAGGCGCGCGGTCGGATGGTGCAGGGGGGTCGCGCACGGCACTATGTCGCATCCGCCCCATGTGCGGCGGTGCCACTCGTCGATGGCGCTCGGCTGCCGGATGCCGTCGTGCTTCTCGCGCCGCCGACGCGCGGCGAACTCGGCCTCGTAGGCGAGCCAGACCGCCCGGGCCTCTTCCAGCTCCTCCAGCGCGACGATCAGCCGGGCCGGGTCGGGGCCTCGGTCGTCGGGGGCCAGCCCGGCACGGGAGCACAGGTGGTGCCAGGTGGCCCGGTGTCCGTAGGGGGCGAATCGTTCGAGGCATTTACGCAGTGACGTCCGTCGCAGCGCCGTGCTGTTGCGTGGATTGCGCACTTCTCGTGCGAGCGCTCTGAAGCCGGCCAATGCATCCCACCTCCGACAAGCGGACTCGGACCGTTGTGGAATGGACGTATACCGAGGCCGATCCGTTCCATACGGCTTTGGCCCCACTTAGTTGTGAGGATTTGGAAAGGTGACCGATGCTCATCTTCCGGCGCGCCCGTACCGGCGGTAACGTCCGCCGCGACGGTCACCGGGAGGAGCAGGAATGCGACGGCGCATCGGCAGACTCAGAACTACCGCGACCGCGGCGCTGCTGGCGCTCGGCGCGGCCCTCGTCGCCCCGGCGGCGCAGGCGGTCCCGAACCGAGCGGCCCAGCCGGGCCGGCCGGCGAACACGACGGCCCCCGCCTCCGCCGACGACTACTGCCGTGGCCAGTGCGGCGACATCCTGCCGCCCGGCGAGAACGGCAACGCCACCCTCGTCCAGATCCTCGGCAACCGCGCCTTCGGCACCCACCCCGAGCACAGCACCGACCAGCTCGGCCCGTACGGCGACCTGGCCGGCGGCTACCGGTCGCTGACCGACGACAAGCTGCGCGACTTCTTCAACGACTCCTCCTTCGGCGTGGCCAAGGAGAACGTCGCCAAGGTCGACAAGCCCCGCGACGACGTCACGATCACCCGCGACAAGCAGACCGGCGTCCCGCACATCCAGGGCACCACGCGGTACGGAACCGAGTACGGCGCGGGCTACGCGGCGGGCCAGGACCGGCTCTGGCTCATGGACCTCTTCCGCCACATCGGCCGCGGCGAACTCACCTCCTTCGCGGGCGGCGCCGCCGCCAACCAGGGGCTTGAGCAGCAGTTCTGGCGCACCGCCCCGTATACCGAGAAGGACCTCCAGGCGCAGGTCGACAAGATCGCCGCAAGCGGCTCGCGCGGCGAACAGGCCATGAAGGACGCGCAGGCGTACGTCGACGGCATCAACGCCTACCGGCAGCAGTCCAAGGACGGCCGGTACTTCCCCGGCGAATACGTCCTCACCGGCCACATCGACGCCATCACCAACAAGGGCGAGATCGCCCCCTTCAAACTCACCGACCTCATCGCCCTCGCCTCCGTGGTGGGCGGCCTCTTCGGCAACGGCGGCGGGGGCGAGGTCCAGGCCGCGCTCTCCCTGCTCGCCGCGCAGAAGCGGTACGGCACGGCCGAGGGCACCAAGGTGTGGGAGTCCTTCCGCGAGCGCGACGACCCCGAGGCCGTGCAGACCCTGCACGACGGCCAGAGCTTCCCGTACGCGGGCAAGCCGAAGAACGCCAAGGGCGTCGCGCTGCCCGACGCCGGGTCGGTCAAGGAAGAACCGCTGGTCTACGACCGTACGGGCGCGGCGGCCGCCAAGAAGCCCGCGAAGACCCCGGTCGACGCGCCGAAGAAACTGAAGCCCGCGCAGGGCATGTTCGACAAGGGCGTGCTCCCCGGCGACCTGTTCAGCAAGAAGCACGGCATGTCCAACGCCCTGCTCGTCTCCGGCAAACACACCGCGAGCGGCCACCCCGTCGCCGTCTTCGGCCCCCAGACCGGCTACTTCGCCCCGCAACTGCTGATGCTCCAGGAGATCCAGGGCCCCGGCATCAGCGCGCGCGGCGCGTCCTTCGCGGGCGTGAGCATGTACGTCGAGCTCGGGCGCGGCGCGGACTACGCGTGGAGCGCGACCTCCGCCGGCCAGGACATCACCGACACGTACGCCGTCGACCTCTGCGAGCCGAACGGCGGCAAACCCACCGAGAGCTCCGAGCACTACCTCTTCCGCGGCAAGTGCCTTCCTATGGAGAAGCTGGAGCGCACCAACTCCTGGAAGCCCACCGTCGCGGACTCCAGCGCCGCCGGCTCGTACCGCATGCAGGTGCTGCGCACCGAGTACGGCACGGTCACCCACCGCGCGACCGTCGGCGGCAAACCCGTCGCCTACACCGCGCTGCGCTCCACCTACCGGCACGAGGCCGACTCCATCATCGGCTTCCAGATGCTGAACGACCCCGGCTACGTACGGGACCCCAAGACCTTCCAGAGCGCGGCCGACCACATCGGCTACGCCTTCAACTGGTTCTACGCGGACGCCCAGCACACCGCCTACTTCAACAGCGGCCTGAACCCGGTGCGTAACCCGGACGTGGACCCGTCGCTGCCCATCACGGCGGACAAGGCGTACGAGTGGAAGGGGTACGACCCGGCCGGCAACACGGCCGACTACACCCCGGCGACCGAACACCCCAACGACATCGACCAGAACTACTACATCTCCTGGAACAACAAGCAGGCGGACGACTACACCTCCGCCAACTTCGCGGCGGGCTCGGTGCACCGCGCCAACCTCCTCGACGACCGGGTGCGCGAACTGGTGGCCGAGGGCGGGGTGACGCGCGCGTCCCTCACCCGCGCCATGGAGGACGCCGCCGTCACCGACCTGCGGGGCGAGGACGTACTGCCCGACCTGCTCAAGGTGCTGCGCTCGCAGCCCATCACCGACCCGCGACTCTCCGCGGCGGTCCAGCAGTTGGAGTCCTGGCGCGCGGACGGCGCGCAGCGCCGCGAGACCGCGCCCGGCTCGCACGCCTACGCGCACGCCGACGCCGTACGCACCATGGACGCCTGGTGGCCGCTGCTGGTGAAGGCCGAGTACGAACCAGGGCTCGGCGGCGACCTCTACCAAGCCCTCCAGGCCAACGCCACCATCGACGAATCCCCCTCGGCCGGCCACGGCCCCACCGGCTCCCACGCCGGCTCCGCCTTCCTCACCGGCTGGTGGAGCTACGTCGACAAGGACCTCCGCTCCGTCCTGGGCGAACCGGTCAAGGGCGGCCTCGCCAAACAGTTCTGCGGCAACGGCGACCTCTCCACCTGCCGCTCCGCCCTCCTCGACACCCTCCGCCAAGCCGCCGCCCAACCCGCCGCCAAGGTCTACCCGGGCGACGACAGCTGCAAGGCGGGCGACCAGTGGTGCGCCGACTCGATCATCCAACGCGCGGTCGGCGGCCTCACCCACAAGTCCATCACCTGGCAGAACAGGCCGACCTACCAGCAGGTGGTGGAATTCCCGGCACATCGCTGACACCGGGGCACGAGGAGGGGAACGGGCGGCTCGTACCACTGGAGTGGTGGCACGGGCCGCCCGGCCGTGTTCGCGCTGGCGCGGGCGCGGGGGCTCGTTCAGTGGATGACGCGGCCTGCTGTCAGGGCTACGCGGGCGAGTTCCTTGTGGCAGATGTCGCTGTGCGCGCCGGCGGGCGGGAAGCCGCGGGCGACTACTGCCGAGGCGTCGACGCTGACGCAGCCGGTGGCGGGGAACGGGCCGCGGAGCGCTTCCGCCAGGGTCAGCTTCTCGCACGCGTCCACGGCCTTGATGCCGTCGAACCCCACCGCGCCCCAGCGCTTGTCGCCGATGCCCAGGACCGACTCGGCGTCGTCGGCGAGCTGGGACGCGGCCGGGTACAGCACGCTCAGCGCCGTGTCATGGCTGGAGTGGCAGGCCACCACCGGGCCGTCCACCCGGCTCTGCGCCCCGCGCAGCGCCCCGCCCCGCCCGGCGGCGTGCGGCAGGCTCTCGGCGAACGCGTAGTGGGAGAAGGCGCCTTGGAGGAGTGTCAGGGACTTGACGCTGTCGACGCCCTCCGGCAGGCCGCGCAGGGCGAAGGACATCAGGCGGCCGCCGAAGCTGTGGCCGATCAGGTGTACGCGCAGCGTGGGGGAGGAGTGGGCCAGCAGGCCCAGTACCGGTCCTAGGCCGAGCTGGCCGACGGTGCCGGCCCGTCGCTTCATGCCGTAGTACGAGGCCTGGCGCAGCATCTCGCGGGCCCCGTTCCACAGCCGCTTCAGCCCGCCGCCGAACAGTTCCGGCCGGGCGTCGCCGGCCTCCGCCAGCGCGCTGGTGAACCGCTCGCAGACCTTCACCGGGTCGTCCGTGAGCATCGTGGGCACGCCGCTGCCCGGCCCGTCGTGGTCCGTGTCCGCCGCGAACCTCGCCGCCGGGCTGCCCGACGGCGCCTCCGCCAACTGGCGTACCAGCGAGGCGAACTCTTCGAGGCGCGACCGGCTGTCCGGCTGCTTTTCGAGCAGTTCCGCCAGGCGTGCCACGGTCATGACGCGGCCCGGGAAGACGGTGTTGAGCGCGAGCCGGGTGTCCTTGTCGAGCCCGGTCCCGGTACGGGCGGCGGAGGCGGTCGCCGCCGCGGTGTGGGACGGGAAGTCGGGGATGGGCTCGTCCGTGAAGCGCATCGACGGCCAGAACACCCCGGCGTAGCCGACGCGCACCCCCTCGGCCCCGGCGAGCAACTCGGGGAAGGGGGCGAAGAACCGGTCGTACAGCCGGGTCGCCATCGACCGGTCGTTGTTCCAGCCGTGCGCGAACAGCACCAGGTCGGTGAGGTCCGCGCGGGCGACGTCCCGCGTCAGCGCGTCACGCTGGCCGGTGTTCACATCCCCGTCGGCGTCGAACGTCAGCTCCCAGAACGGCTGCACACTGAATCCGGCCATAGCGGTTCCCCTCAGCGGTCCGATGTGCCGCATCCTCCCGCCGCACGGGGGGTCCGGCCATACGCCGGGGAAGTGAATTGCGGGGGGAGACCGGTGGCGGCTCCGCCGGAGCCCGCCTCGCGCGGGCGGCGCCTACGTCCGTACGAGGCCGTACGAGGCCGTACGAGGCCGTACGCCGCGCCCCGGCCGCCCGCTCAGCCGCCGTACCGGCGCTCCCGCGCCGAGAAGCTGCGCAGCGCCCGCAGGAAGTCGATCTCCCGGAAGGCGGGCCAGTACGCCTCGCAGAAGTACAGCTCGGAGTACGCGCTCTGCCACAGCAGGAAGTTCGACATCCGCTGCTCGCCGCTGGTGCGGATGACGAGGTCGGGGTCGGGGCGCCCGGCCGTGTAGAGGTGCTGGGCGATGTCGTCCACGGTCAGGGCGGCCGCCAGCTCGGTCAGCGACTGACCCTGGGCCGCGCGCTCGGTCATCAACTCGCGCAGGGCGTCGATGACTTCCTGCCGGCCGCCGTAGCCGATCGCGAGCGTGACATGCGCCCCGGTGGGGCAGGAACGGGTCGCCTCGACCGCGTCCTTGAGGGCGTGCGACGTGCTGTCGGGCAGCACGTCGAGCGTCCCCGCGATGTGCACCTGCCAGCGCGCGTCCGGCCGGCACAGCTTGTCGTGGGCGACCTGCTCGATCAGCTTCATGAGGAAGGCGACCTCGGTGTCCTCGCGCCGCCGCAGATTCTCGGTGGAGCAGACGAACACCGTGATGTGCTTGATCCCCAGCGCCTCGCACCAGGACAGCACATCCTCGACGTGCTCGGCGCCGCGCTGATGGCCCTGGCTCGGATCGGCCATCCCCATCTGCCGCGCCCAGCGGCGGTTGCCGTCCATGATCAGCCCGATGTGCTCGGGCAGCTTCCCGCCCTGCACCACCTGCCGGCGCAACCGGTTCGCGTACAGGGCGTAGAGGGGAGCGGTGATTCCCATGGCGTCCTCGGCGTCCTTTCGCGAACACGGCGAGCGGGCGGGGCGGGCGGGCGAGCGGTGGCGATGTCCGCCGCGCCCCAGTATGCCGGGCGCGCACGGCGTACGGAGGGCGAACACGAGCCCCGTCGGCGGCTGCGCCGGCCCCGTCCCCCGGCGGGCAGTGGCCGAATACGAACCCTCCCGGCCGCCCAGCCCGCGTCCCCTCGGCCCAGGTCCTCTCAGCCCAGTTCGCGTTCGCGCGTCTCCGGGAGGGCCAGTACGCACAGGAGCGAGACCACGGCCATGGCGCTCACGTACCAGCCCACCGACGCGGAGCCCCAGGCGGGCTGGAGGCGGGTGGCGATCAAGGGGGAGACGGCGCCGCCGAGGACGCCGCCGAGGTTGTAGGCGAGGGAGGCGCCGGAGTAGCGGACGCGGGGGCCGAAGAGTTCGGGGAGGTAGGCGCCCATCGGGCCGTAGACGACGCCCATGCAGAACAGCGCGCCGCCGATGGCCAGGGCGATCAGCACCGGCTGCTCGGTGTCCAGCAGCGGGAAGAGGACCAGGCCCCAGACCGCCGCCAGGCCGGTTCCCGTCAGGACGACCTTCCGGCGGCCGCAGGCGTCGGAGCGGGTCGAGGCGAGCCAGGTGCCGGCGGCGAGGAAGAGGCACGCGACCATCGACAGGCCGAGCATGGTGGAACGGGCGATGCCGAGGTTCTTGGTGGTGTAGGCGAGGCAGTAGGTGGTGGCGGTGTAGAAGAGGCCGTACGCGATGATCATGCCGCCCGCGCCGAGCAGGAGTTCGCGCCAGTGCCGGCGCAGCACGTCCAGGGTGGGGACCTTGCTGGCCTCCTGATCCGCCATGACCCGCGCGAACACCGGCGTCTCGCTGATCTTCAGCCGGACGAACAGGCCGACCCCCACGAGCAGGAACGACAGCAGGAAGGGGACGCGCCACCCCCACGAGCGGAACGCGGCGTCGCTCAGCGCCGACGACAGCAGCCAGAAGACTCCGGTGGCCGCGAAGAACCCCACGGACGGGCCGAGTTGCGGGAACGCCGCGTACAGTCCGCGTCTGCCGCGCGGCGCGTGCTCCACGGCCAGCAGGGCCGCCCCGCCCCACTCGCCGCCGAGCCCGATGCCCTGCACGAAGCGCAGCAGCACCAGCAGCAGCGGGGCCCAGAGGCCGAGCGTGGAGTAGCCGGGCAGCAGCCCGACGAAGGCCGTGGACAGGCCCATCATCAGCAGCGACGCGACGAGTACGGACTTGCGGCCGACGCGGTCCCCGAAGTGGCCGAAGATCACGGAGCCGAGCGGCCGGGCCGCGAACGCCACCGCGTACGTGGAGAACGAGGCGAGCGTCGCGTTGACCGGCGTCAGCGTCGGGAAGAACGCGTCGTTCAGCACGAGGGCGGCGGCGGTGCCGTAGATGTAGAAGTCGTAGAACTCGATGGCCGTGCCGATGAAACTGGCCACGGCCACCCGGCGCAGGCTCTCCGGACTCTCGGGGTGCTCCGGACCCGTTGCCGGGGCGCCCGAGCCTGTCGCGTCCGCCGGGCCCGCGCCGGGACGGCCGTCGCTTTTCTCTTCCGCCGTCGCCGGCGTCGCATCGTTGAGCACGACCGGAACTCTCACGTCAGCGCCGTGTCCGCGTCAATACTCGCCCCGCGGCGTCTTGTCCGTTGAGACGGGCCGGGCGGTGCGTGGACACGCCCCCCGTCCTCCGGACGGGCCGGCCCCGGGGGTGGGCCGGCCCCTCGGAACGGACTACTCGGCGATGCGCACGGCGCCGGACGGGCAGATGTTGCCCGCCTGGCGGGCGGCGGACAGCTCGGCCGCGCCCTCCGGCTCCTTCTTGAGCACGTCCACGAGCCCGTCGTCGTCCTGGTCGAAGACGGTCGGGGCGGTCAGGGCGCACAGTCCGGCGCCGACGCAGACGTCCCGGTCGGCGGTCACTCGCATGGTCACTCCTTTCGCTGCGGTCACCAGGTGACCGGCAGTTCGTTGACGCCCTGGATCGTATGTCCCGGACGGAGAGTCAGCGCCTCCACCGGAACCGCCAGCCGCAGCGTCGGGATGCGGTCGAAGAGGGCCGTGAGGATGATTTCGAGCTCCAGGCGGGCCAGGTTCTGGCCCAGGCACTGGTGGACGCCGTAGCCGAAGGCGATGTGGTGCCGGGCCGGGCGGCGCACGTCGAAGTCGTCCGGGGCCTCGAAGACCGAACCGTCGCGGTTGGCTATCGCGTTGGAGATGATCACGCCCTCGTCGGCGCGGATCAGCTGCCCGTCGATCTCGATGTCGGCCGTCGCCACGCGGCCGCCCGCGATGTCGGCGATGGCCAGATAGCGCAGCAGTTCCTCGACGGCGCCCGGGATCAGGCTCGGGTCCTCGCGCAGCGCGGCGTGCTGGTCCGGGTGTTCCAGCAGGGTGATCACGCTCAGCGAGGTCATCGAGGCGGTCGTCTCGTGGCCCGCGACAAGCAGCAGGATCGCGTCCGAGACCAGGCCGTCGCGGTCGACGTCGCCCTTCGACAACTGTTCGTTGGCCAGGTTGCTGAGCAGCCCGGCACCGGGCTCGGCCACGAACTTGTCGACCAGCTCGCCCAGATAGTCCGCGAGCTCCCGGCGCGCGGCGAGCGCGGCGTCCGCGTCCTCCCCCTGGATCATGCGCTGGGAGGCGCTCTGGAAGAAGTCGTGGTCGGCGTAGGGCACGCCCAGCAGCCGGCAGATCACCAGGGACGGCACCGGCAGCGCGAACTGCTTGACCAGGTCGGCCGTCGGACCCGCGGCGAGCATGTCGTCGATGAAGCCGTTGACGATCTGCTCGATGTCCGGGCGCATGCCCTTGATGCGCTTGAGCGTGAACTCGCTGATCATCATCCGCCGCTTCGGCCCGTGCTCCGGCGGGTCCAGGCCGATGAACGCCTGCGGCGAGGTACGGAACGCGGCGAACCGCGGGGAAGTGGCGGGGAAGTTGTCATCCTGCCGGTTGGACGAGATGCGGGGGTCGGCGAGCAGCTTCCGGGCCGTCTCGTGCTTGGTCACCACCCACGCCTGGCGGCCGTCGAAGAGGGTCACCTTGCGGAGCGCGTCACCCGAGTCCCTTAACTCGGTGTACTCCTTGGGCAGTTGATAGGGGCAGGTGCGGTTGCTCGGGAAGGCTGGTGCGTCTTCTTGGTGGATGGGAGCGGTAGTCGTCTCAGTCATCGATCTCCTCGAAGTCCCTGACGCATAAAGAACGACCAGTTCTCTAAGTGAGAGGCTAGGTCGCCCAGTTAGAGAACGCAATGACCCCTGAGTAAACTCTGTGGAATGACGCTGTCACCCAACGCCGATCCGGCCGCGGAACCGGCCCCTGACCACCGCAAAGGCCCCCGCCGACGCGGTCAGGAACTGGAACACGCCATTTTGACGGCGACGTTGGAGGAGCTGGTCGAGGCCGGCTACGCCGGGATGACGATGGAGCGGGTCGCCGCCCGCGCCCGTACGAGCAAGGCCGCCCTCTACCGCCGCTGGCCCGGCCGCCCCGAGCTGGTCATGGACGCGGTGCAGAAGTTCGGCATCTCCGAGATGCCCGTCCCGGACACCGGCTCGCTGCGCACGGACGTGATCGCCGCGCTGCGGCAGATGGCCGCGAAGATGTCCACCCCGTTCGGCGGCGTCATGCGCGGCCTGCTGGCCGAGGCGGCGCGCGAGCCCGCGTTCGCCAAGCTCATCCGGGAACGGGTGCATCCCGCCGGCCCGGCGGTGATCAGGGCCGTCCTGGAACGGGCGGTGGCGAACGGCGAGGTCGAGTCCTGGGTCCTGGACACCCGGCGGGTCACGGTCGCCACCGACCTGCTGCGCAACGAGTTCCTGCTGTTCGGCTCGCCCCTTGAGGACGAGATCATCACGGACATC
This sequence comes from Streptomyces sp. NPDC050610, assembly GCF_040654875.1. Lineage (NCBI taxonomy): Bacteria > Bacillati > Actinomycetota > Actinomycetes > Kitasatosporales > Streptomycetaceae > Streptomyces > Streptomyces sp. NPDC050610. Next base: position 59,019 of record NZ_JBFAIV010000004.1, read on the forward strand.
GTCGACGAGGTGTACCTGCCGCTCATCCTCAGCCCGGCCCCGCGCCGCCACTGAGGCATCGCTGAGCCGTCACTGGAGTGGGCCGGACCCGCTGACGTCCGTACCCGGGTGGGGCCTCGTGCTCGTACGAGCCTTTGAGCGAAGGCGCGGCGTACGGGGTCGCCGGCCCTCCGCCCGCGCCTCATCGGCGGCGGTCGTCGAACAGCCGGGACGCCGTGACGCGGTGCAGGTGGATCAGCAGATCGCACGAGCTCCCCAGCGCCGTCATCCGCGGCGTGTCGGGGTACGCCGTGCCGATGTTGCGGGTCGGCCGGGCCTCGCCGAGCCAGGCGCGGGCGGCGGCCGGCGCGGTGCGCATGTCCAGGAAGTAGTCGCGGAAGGGGACCTGGTCCAGGGTGTACTCGTTGCTGCCGCGCTCCGCCGGACCGACCGTGTAGACGGCCGTCCCCGTGCCGCTCGCGGCGGTCGCGTTGAACGAGCCCGCGTCGAAGGTGAGCCGGGCGCTGAGGTAGTCGTCGCCGAGCCGGTCCCGCAGGAACGCGCCTTGCACCTTGGGGTAGTTCGCCGGGTCGTCGCTCACGTACGCGACGTGCGTGTTGTGCGCGGACAGCAGCATCTTGTGGCCGGTCCGCCGCTGCCACCACGCCGTGTTGGCGGCCATCGCCTCGTCGCGGAAGCGCATGGCCGCGCTGTTGCCCGCCGCTGTGTAGAGGTCGTACGCGTAGAGGGAGGCGACCTGCGAGATCGCCCGCGCGTGCCGCACCGTCCAGGCGAACTCCGAGCGGTCCGCGCCCGGCCGCTGCCGCCGGAGCAGATCGAGGGCCTGCCCGGCCCGCGCGGCCAGGTCCCGCCGCTCGGCCAGGGGCTTCCTCATGTACCCGGCCATCCAGCTGTCCACGCTGCTGCCGGGCGTGGGGCGCTGCCCGCGGTAGAGGGCGGTGAGGCGCGGCAGCAGGGCGGGGGCGTGCCGGGCCGCGTAGTCCGTCACCCGGTCGAAGAGCTCCGGCCCCGCGTAGCCGACGTCGTCGCCCATGAACTGGACCTTCCGCGCGTGGTGCGTGTTGTAGGCGCGCATCCACTCGATGAGGTCCAGGTACTCCTGGTTGTTCCAGAACCGGTAGGAGTTCTGGAACTCCTCCTTCATGATCTGCCGGGCGTTCCCCTTCCCGTGCAGCACATAGTCGTTGATCCGCAGCCCGGCGCTCCAGTCCACCTCCAGGGCGAAGGTGGTGAACCCTTTCCGCTCGACGAGATAGCGGAAGAGGCGGTCCTTGTCGGCGATGAACTCGTGCGAGCCGTGCGTGGCCTCGCCGACCCCGACCACCTTCGCGTCACCGACCATGCGGCCGAACGCCCGCAGATCCCGCGTGCCGCCCGCCGGTTCGGTCGTCCGCAGGGAGTGCGCCGCGCGCGTGAGCGCCGGTACGGGGTCCTCGGCCCTGGCCCGTACGGAGCCGCCGGCTCCGGCCGCCCGTACGGGGGCGCCGGCCCCGGCTCGTACGGGATCACCGCCTCGTGCGGGATCACCGGCTCGTACAGGGTCACCGCCTCGTATGGGGCCACCGGCTCGTACGGGCTCGTCGGCGCGCTGCCGCGCCTGGGCCGCGGGCTGGGCGAGCGTCGTCGCGCCCAGGCACAGCAGGAGCGCTACGAGCAGGGCGGGCCGGTGCCGTATTCGTCTCTGCCGCCGGTCGGAGGTCATGCGTCGGGTGGCTGTCATACGGGCCATGGTTCAGATCCGTACGCACCAACTGCCATCCGGCTGGCAGCAGTTCGGAGGTAGACCCCGCCCTACCCTTCCGTCGTCTCAGCGATAGCGCAGATACCGCTCCCGCGTCTTCCGGAACGCCGCCAGCCCGCCCTGCCAGTCGGCCGCCACCTCGTCCGCCGACGCCCCCGCGTCGATCATCGTGCGGACCCGCGACGACCCCGTGAGCTTGTCGATCCAGTGGTCGGGGCGCCACGCGAAGCCGCGCCACACCTGCTTCGCGGTGACCAGCAGCGCGATGCCGGTGAGGACCGGGTCGAAGGCGCGGGGGTCGTGGACGTGCAGCTGGACGCCGCCCACCGTCTTCCCCTGGAACTTGGAGAACACCGGCGCGAAGTACGCCTCCCGGAACCGCACGCCCGGCAGCTCCAGCGCGTTGGCGCGCTCCGCCCACCGGCGGTCGATCCCCTCCGCGCCCAGCAGCTCGAACGGCCGCGTCGTGCCCCGCCCCTCGGACAGGTTGGTGCCCTCGAACAGGCAGGTACCGGGGTAGGCGAGCGCCGTCCGCGGCGTCGGCATGTTCGGGCTCGGCGGCACCCAGGGGAGCCCCGTCGCGTCGAAGAAGTCCGCGCGCCGCCACCCCGACATCCAGACCGTCTCCAGCTCCACCGGGCGGCCCGCCGCCCGCGCCACGAACTCGCCGTTGAACAGCCGCGCCAGCTCCGCCACCGTCATGCCGTGCGCCTGCGCGATCGGCTCCCGCCCGACCCCCGACGCCTGCGACCGCTCCAGCACCGGCCCCCGCGCCGCGAGCCCGGTCAGCGGGTTGGGCCGGTCCAGCACCAGGAACCGCTTGCCCGCGAGGGCCGCCGCGACCATGCAGTCGTACAGCGTCCAGATGTACGTGTAGAAGCGGGCGCCGACGTCCTGGATGTCGAAGACGACGGTGTCCACGCCCGACGCGGTGAAGATGCCGGCGAGCGCCTTGCCGCTCTTGCCGTACGTGTCGTGGACGGGCAGCCCGGTCGCCGGGTCCTTGCCGCCGCCCTCCGAACCGCCCGCCTGCGCGGTGCCCCGGAAGCCGTGCTCGGGGCCGAAGACGGCGACGACGTCCACGCGGTCGTCCGCGTGCATGACGTCCACGATGTGCCGCACGTCGGCGGTGACGCCGGTCGGGTTGGTGACGACGCCGACGCGGCGGCCGGCGAGCGGGGCGTAGCCGTCGGCGGCCAGCCGGTCGAAGCCCGTACGCACCCGGGCCCCGCCGTGGCCGTGGCCGTCCCGACCGTGCGTACGGGCCCCGGCGCGGGCCGCGGAAGCGGTGGCCGCGACCGTCCCCGCGGCTCCGGCGGCGGCGAGCAGTGTTCTTCTCGACGTTCTTCTCGACAGGTCCATGCCCAGGCACGCTAACGCCCTCTAAGCCTCGGCGGAACGATCCCGCCGAGCCCGCGCCGCCCCCTTCCGCTTCTACATACCGACTGGTTAGTCTGCCGGAGCAGTCGAGTCGAGGGAGACGCGAACGTGGAGACCGTGCGGGACGCGGCAGTAGTGGTCACCGGAGCGGGCGGCGGCATCGGCGCGGCCCTGGCCCGCAGATTCGCCGGGGAGGGCGCCCGCGTCGTGGTCAACGACCTCGACGCCGCCAAGGCCGCCGCCGTCGCCGAGGAGATCGGCGCGACCCCCGTGGCCGGCGACGCCTCGGGCATCGTCGGCGCGGCGCGCGAGGCGCTCGGCGGACGCGTCGACGTCTTCTGCGCCAACGCCGGGGTCGCCCCCGCCGGCGGCCCCGAGGCCAGCGAGGAGATCTGGTCGACCGCCTGGGACGTCAATGTGATGGCGCACGTACGGGCCGCCCGCGACCTGCTCCCCGAGTGGCTGGAGCGCGGCAGCGGCCGGTTCGTCTCCACCGTCTCCGCCGCCGGACTGCTCACCATGGTCGGCTCGGCCCCGTACAGCGTCTCCAAGCACGCGGCCCTCGCCTTCGCCGAATGGCTCTCCGCCACCTACCGGCACCGCGGCATAGACGTCCACGCGATCTGCCCGCAGGGCGTGCGCACGGACATGCTCGGGGTGACCGGGGCCGCCGGGGACCTGGTGCTGCGCCCCACCGCCATCGAGCCCGCACGGGTCGCGGACGCGCTCTTCGAGTCCATGGCCACCGGCCGGTTCCTGGTCCTGCCGCACCCCGAGGTCGCCGACTATTACACGGCGCGGGCCTCGGACCCGGACCGCTGGCTGAGCGGCATGAACCACCTCCAGCAGAAGCTCGAACGGATCGAGCAGGCCGCCCCATCGGCTGCGACGACACAGGCCACGACCGGGACCGGCGAGTAACCGCGCGCGAAGAAGGGCCGTACCCATGACCACGTACCAGGACAAGCCCTGGCTCGCCCACCTCAACGCCGAGCAGCGCGCCCCCGCCTCCCCGCCGCCCAGCGTCCTGCACGCGTTCGAGGCCGCGGCCCGCCGCGTCCCCGACCGCACCGCGCTCGCCTACTTCGACGGCCGGCTGACCTACGCGGAGACCGGCCGGCTCTCCGACGCGGTGGCCGCCCACCTCGTGGAGCGCGGCTTCCGGCGCGGCGACCGCGCCGTGCTCATGCTCCAGAACACCCCGCACTTCGTGATCGCGCTCCTCGGCGTCTGGAAGGCGGGCGGCGTCGCCGTCCCCGTCAACCCCATGTACAAGGCGGGCGAGGTCGGCCACGTCCTGCGCGACGCCGAGGTCACCGCGCTGATCTGCGCCGACCACGCCTGGGCGGAATACCTGCGGGACGCGGCCGCCGACTCCCCGGTCCGTATCGCCCTCACCGCCTGCGCCCTCGACTTCCAGAGCCGCGACGACACGCGGGTGCTGCGCGGGGAGCGCGCCGCCCGCGCGTCCGACGCCGACGACCTGTGCGCCGTCGCCCGCTCCGGCGCGCACCGCCCCGCCGACCCCGGCCTCACCCCGGACGACACCGCCCTCATCAGCTACACCTCGGGCACCAGCGGCGCGCCCAAGGGCGCCATGAACACCCACGGCAACATCACCTTCAACGCCGAGCGCCAGCGCACCGGCTCCGGCGTCCCCGAGGGCGCCACCTACTTCGCCCTCGCGCCGCTCTTCCACATCACCGGCATGGTCAACGAGCTCTCGGCCTGCCTGCTGAACGCCGGGACGCTGGCCCTGACATACCGCTTCGAGCCCGGCGTCGTCCTCGACGCCTTCCTCGAACACCGCCCCGCCTTCACCGTCGGCCCCTCCACCGCCTTCATGGCGCTGCTGGCCCAGCCCCAGTTCACGCGGGACCACTTCGCGTCCTTCCACTCGATCTCCTCCGGCGGCGCGCCCCTGCCGCCCGCGCTCACCGAGAAGTTCCGCGCCGCCTCGGGCATCTACCTCAACAACGGCTACGGCCTCACCGAGTGCACCGCCCCCTGCGCCAGCGTCCCGCCCGGCCTGGAGGCCCCCGTGGACCCGGCCTCCGGCACCCTCGCGGTCGGCGTGCCCGGACCCGACACCGTGGTGCGGATCATCGACGAGAAGGGCGGCGACGTGCCCTTCGGCGAACACGGCGAGATCGCGGTGCGCGGCCCCCAGGTCGTACCCGGCTACTGGCGGCGCCCCGAGGAGACCGAAGCGGCCTTTCCCGGCGGTGAGCTGCGCACCGGGGACATCGGCTTCATGGACCCGACCGGCTGGCTCTACGTCGTCGACCGCAAGAAGGACATGATCAACGCGTCCGGCTTCAAGGTCTGGCCGCGGGAGGTCGAGGACGTCCTGTACACCCACCCGGCCGTGCGCGAGGCGGCCGTCGTTGGGGTGCCCGACAGCTACCGCGGCGAGTCGGTCAAGGCGTATGTGAGCCTGCGGCCGGACGCCCCCGCCGAGGGCGCCGACCTCGTCGCGTACTGCAAGGAGCGCCTGGCCGCGTTCAAATACCCGCGAGAAGTGGAGATCCTGCCGGACCTCCCCAAGACGACGAGTGGGAAGATCCTGCGGCGGGAACTGCGCGCCCGCGCGTAGCGACCGAGGCGCGAACCTTTACAGACGCGACAAAGCGTAAATGCGACACAGAACAGCACAGCACAGGGGAAGGCGGCGATGGCGATGGCCAGAACGACGGAGGGCGACGCGAAGCCCGTACCGCAGCGGCTGCTGGCCGCCGCCACCCGCCTCTTCGCCGACCAGGGGTACGACCGCACCTCCGTACAGGAGATCGTCGAGGCCGCGGGCGTGACCAAGGGCGCGCTCTACCACTACTTCGGCTCGAAGGACGATCTGCTGCACGAGGTGTACGCGCGGCTGCTCCGCCTCCAGCAGGAGCGGCTGGACGCCATTGCCGGCTCCGCCGAGCCCGTGGAGCGGCGGCTGCGCGAGGCCGCCGCCGACGTCGTCGTCACCACCATCGACAACCTCGACGACGCCACCATCTTCTTCCGCTCGATGCATCAGCTCAGCCCCGAGAAGCACAAGCAGGTACGGGCCGAGCGGCGGCGCTACCACGAACGGTTCCGCGCCCTGATCGAGGAGGGCCAGGAGGCCGGCGTCTTCAGCCGGGAGACCCCCGCCGACCTGGTGGTGGACTACCACTTCGGGTCCATCCACCACCTCAGCGCCTGGTACCGCCCGCAGGGCCCGCTCACGCCGCGCGAGGTGGCGGACCACCTCGCCGACCTCCTGCTGAGGGCGCTGCGCGTGCAGCCGTAGCCGTAGCCGTCCACGCATACGGAGGGGCCGCCGGTGACCGGCGGCCCCTCCGTACGTCGCGGTGTCAGAGGTACTTCTTCAGCTCCCGCCGCGCCAGCGAGCGCTGGTGGACCTCGTCCGGGCCGTCCGCGAGCCGCAGGGTGCGCGCGCCCGCCCACAGCTCCGCCAGCGGGAAGTCCTGGCTGACGCCGCCGGCCCCGTACAGCTGCACGGCCCGGTCGATGATGTCCACGACCGTGCGCGGCGTCGCGATCTTGATGGCTTGGATCTCGGTGTGCGCGCCGCGGTTGCCGACGGTGTCCATCAGCCACGCGGTCTTGAGCACCAGCAGCCGCAGCTGCTCCACCGCCACCCGCGCGTCCGCGATCCACTCCTGGACGACGCCCTGCCGGGCGAGCGGCTTGCCGAAGGCCGTACGGTCCACGGCGCGCCGGCACATCAGCTCGATGGTCCGCTCGGCCATTCCGATCAGCCGCATGCAGTGGTGGATGCGGCCGGGGCCCAGGCGGGCCTGGGCGATGGCGAAGCCGCCGCCCTCCTCGCCGATCAGATTGCTCGCGGGCACCCGCGCGCCGTCGAAGACGACTTCGGCGTGGCCGCCGTGCGAGTGGTCCTCGTAGCCGTAGACCCGCATGGCGCGGCGGACCTCGACGCCGGGGGTGTCGCGGGGGACCAGGACCATGGACTGCTGGCGGCGGGGGTCCGCGCCGTCCGGGTCGGTCTTGCCCATGACGATGAAGATCCGGCAGTCGGGGTTCATGGCCCCGGAGATGTACCACTTGCGGCCGGTGATGACGTAGTCGTCGCCGTCGCGCTCGATCCGCGTCTCGATGTTGGTGGCGTCGGACGAGGCGACCTCGGGCTCGGTCATCGCGAAGGCGGACCGGATTTCCCCGGCGAGCAGCGGCTCCAGCCACCGCTTCCGCTGCTCGGCGCTGCCGAACTGGGCGAGCACCTCCATGTTCCCGGTGTCGGGGGCGGCGCAGTTGAGGGCGGTGGGCGCGAGGTGCGGGCTGCGGCCGGTGATCTCGGCGAGCGGCGCGTACTGGAGGTTGGTCAGCCCGGCGCCGTACTCCTCGTCCGGCAGGAACAGGTTCCACAGGCCCCGCTCGCGCGCCTCGGCCTTGAGCTCCCCGACGATCGCCGGGGTGTCCCAGGGAGAGGCCAGTTTCGCCCGCTGCTCGGCCGCGACCGGCTCGGCGGGGTGGATCCGCTCGTCCATGAAGGCGAGGAGCTTCTCGCGCAGCTCCTCGGTACGGGCGTCGAATGCGAAGTCCATGGTGTGCTCAGCCCTCCTGAAGGGTGGTGAGTCCGTTGTCGATGAAGACCGGGACCAGGGCGCCGATGCTCTCGAAGCCCGCGCCGACGGTCTGGCCGAGCGTGTAGCGGTAGTGGATGCCTTCGAGGATCACGGCGAGCTTGAAGTAGGCGAAGGCCGTGTACCAGGGCAGGGCGCTCACGTCGCGGCCGGAGCCGGCGGCGTAGCGCTCCGCGATCTCGGCGGGCTCGGGGTGGCCGGGCGCGCCGCGCGTGGTGGCCACGGGCGAGCCCTCGACGGCCTCCTGCTCGCTGTACATCATCAGCAGGCCGAGGTCGGTGAGCGGGTCGCCGAGCGTGGACATCTCCCAGTCCAGGATCGCGTTGATGCGGTCGTCGGCGGTGACCAGGACGTTGTCGAGGCGGTAGTCGCCGTGCACGACGGCCGGCTCGGGGGAGCGGGGCAGCTTCGTCGCGAGCGCCTGGTGCAGCTCGTCGATGCCGGGCAGCTCGCGGTTGCGGGACGCCTCCAGCTGCTTGCCCCAGCGGCGGAGCTGCCGCTCCAGGAAGCCGTCGGGCCGCCCGAAGTCCGCCAGCCCGACCGCGGCCGGTTCGACGGAGTGCAGCCGTACGAGCGTGTCGGTGAGGCCGAGGACCACGTCACGGGTGCGCCGGGGGCCGATGGCCGCGAGCTGTTCGGCGCTGCGGTACGGCGTGCCGTCCATGAACTCCATGACGTAGAAGGGCGCTCCGATGACGGACTCGTCCTCGCAGAACAGCAGCGTCCCGGGCACCGGCACGGCCGTCTCGCGCAGCGCGCTGATCACCCGGTACTCGCGCCCCATGTCGTGGGCGGTGGCGAGGACATGGCCGAGCGGGGGGCGGCGCACCACCCAGCGGGAGGCGCCGTCGGTGACCGCGTATGTGAGGTTGGAGCGGCCCCCTTCGATCAACTCGGCGGTGAGCGGCGCCGTCGCGAGTCCGGGGTGTTCGCGGTCCAGGTGCGCGCTCAGCCGCTCCAGGTCGAGCCCCGGCGGGTTGCCCTTGCTCATCGCGTGCTCCTCGGTGTTGGACGTAGGCGGGCGGGTGTGAGGCGGTGGAAGCGATCGGTGCGTGCGTACGCGGAACATGATGCCGACCAGTCGGTATGTCGTCCAGTGATCTCGTGATGAGATCTAGCGCACTGAACGCGTCCCTGAATATGGTTCACGTATGGATACGTCGCTGACGATCGCAGAGGTTCACCTCACCCCGATCCTGATAGCCGACCCGCCCTTGCTCAACACCCAGGGCGTCCACCAGCCGTACACCCCACGCCTCATCGTCGAAGTCGTCACGCGCGGCGGTGTGAGCGGGGTGGGGGAGACGTACGGGGACGGCGACTACCTCGCGCTCGCCCGCCCGCTCGCCGAGTCCCTGATCGGTCACCCGGTCACGGACATGAACAGGCTCTTCTCGCTGGCCGAAGCGGCGGAATGCGCGGCGGCGGGGGAGGGGCTCTCCGGGGCGGCGGGCGGGGGCATCGACGAGGGGACCGACGCCGGCGGCCTGCGCGGCGTGCGCAGCGCCGCCAAACTCCGCCTCTCCGTGGTCTCCGGCTTCGAGGTGGCCTGCCTCGACGCGCTCGGCAAGACCCTCGGCCTGCCCGTGCACACCCTCCTCGGCGGCAAGGTCCGCGACCGCGTCGAGTACAGCGCGTACCTCTTCTACCGCTGGGCCGCCCACCCCGCCCCCGACGCGCCCAAGGACGACTGGGGCGCCGCCCTCGACCCGCCGCAGATCGTCGCCCAGGCGCGGCGGTTCGCCGACGCGTACGGCTTCCGCTCCTTCAAGCTCAAGGGCGGCGTCTTCCCGCCGGACGAGGAGATCGCCGCCGTACGGGCCCTCGCCGCCGCCTTCCCCGGACAGCCCCTGCGCCTCGACCCCAACGGAGCCTGGTCGGTCGAGACCTCCCTGCGCGTGGCCCGCGAACTGGGGGACGTACTCGAATACCTGGAGGACCCCGCCAGCGGCGCCGACCGGATGGCCGAGGTGGCGGCCGGGGCCGGGCTGCCGCTCGCCACCAACATGTGCGTGACGACCTTCCCCGAGATACGCGAGGCGTTCGCCCGCGACGCCGTCCAGGTCGTCCTCTCCGACCACCACTACTGGGGCGGGCTGCGCAACACCCGCGAACTCGCCGCGATCTGCCGCACCTTCGGCGTCGGCCTGTCCATGCACTCCAACACCCACCTGGGCATCAGCCTCGCCGCCATGACGCACGTCGCCGCCACCGTGCCCAACCTCGACTACGCCTGCGACAGCCACTACCCCTGGCAGACCGAGGACGTCATCACCCGCCGCCACGCCTTCGAGGACGGCTGCCTGACCGTCCCCGACGCCCCCGGCCTCGGCGTCGAACTCGACCGCCCCGCCCTCGCCGCCCTCCACCGCCGCTGGCTCGACGACGACGGCACCATGCGCGAACGCGACGACGCGGCGGCGATGCGGGTGGCCGAGCCGGGATGGGTCACTCCGGCGGTGCCGCGCTGGTGACCTCCGTCTGGGCTGCCGGGGCCTCAGCGCAGAGCCCGGATGGGCCGCTCTGGTGGTGCCGCGCTGGTGGCCTCCTGGCTGCCGGGGCCTCAGCGCAGAGCCGGATGGGCCGGTCCGACGGTGCCGCGCTGGTGACCTCGGGCCGGATTGCCGGGGCCTCAGCGCAGGGCCGGATGGGCCGCTCCGATGGTGCCCCGCCGGTGACCTCCGGGCCGCCGGGGCTCAGCGCGCAGCCGGAACGGGCCGCTCCGGCGATGCCCCGCTGGTGACCTCCGTCCGGATTGCCGGGGCCTCAGCGCAGAGCCCGGGTGGGCCACTCCGACGGCGCCCCGCCGGTGACCTCCGGGCCGCCGGGGCCTCAGCGCAGTACCGCCACCCCCAGCGCCGCCAGCGCGATCGTGCATCCGGCGGCGGCCGCGGCCGCCCGCGGGGACAGGGCGGGCGGCCGCGGCGCGTCCAAGGACTGGATGCGGCGGTTGGCCGCGCCCAGAAAGGCCAGGAAGGCCAGCGCGATCAGCGCCACGGCCAGCACGGCGAGCGGGTCCGGGCCGCTGCGCAGCGCCTGCCGGACGGCGAGCACCCCGGCCACGGCGCAGGACAGCGTCGTACGCCGCCACGCCATCCGCGTCCGCTCCGGCTGGAGCCCCGGGTCCCGCTGTGCCCCGGCCCCGGCCCCGCCCGGCGCCGTCGGCGGCGGCATCAGCCCGCCCAGCCGAAGGCGACCACGAGCACCAGCGCCACCGAGAGCACCGCCAGCAGCAGCCCCAGCACCGTCGGGAACCGGCTGATCGGCAGATCCTCGCCGCGCCGCATCGCCCGCTCGCAGCGCACCCACTGGTTCACCGCCCGCACCGCGCACAGCGCGCCGCCCACCAGCAGCACCAGCGCCAGCGAGATCCGCAGCGGCCGGGATATGTGCGGCAGGAACTGATCGACCGCGAAGCCGCCGCCCACCATCGCCAGCGAGGTGCGCAGCCAGGCCAGGAAGGTGCGCTCGTTGGCGAGCGTGAAGCGGTAGTCGGGGGTCGTGCCCTCCTCGTGGATGCGCCGGGGCGCGAACCACAGCCGCACGCTCGTGGCGGCGGACGCGAAGCCCCTGGTGGCGGGCCGGTCGCGATCGATCATGGTGCGACCCTACTTGCCGTCGAGCAGCAGCCGCAGTCGCCGGTACGCGTCCAGCCCGTCCGGCGTCCAGTCCCATTCGGCGAGCCGTTCGTCCAGCTCCTCCTCGGTGAGGAAGGCGTGCCAGGCGATCTCCTCGGCCTGCGGATCGACCGGGAGGTCGCAGCGCACCTCGTAGACCCACGACCACCAGCTCTGGCCGGAGTCGGCCGACGTGTACAGGAACTTCAGCCGCGGCAGCGGCGCCGCCAGCCCGCGCACGCCCAGCTCCTCCTCCGCCTCGCGCAGCGCCGCCTCGTCGTACGTCTCGCCCGCCCCGACGACCCCGCCCACGAACATGTCGTAGTGCGAGGGGAAGACCAGCTTCCGCGCGGTGCGACGGTGCACGAAGATCCGGCCCTCGCCGTCCCGCACGAGAATGAAGGCGCACCGGTGCCGCAGCCCCCGCGCGTACGCTTCCTCGCGCCGCGCCTGCCCGACCACCTCGTCGCGCTCGTCCACGATGTCCAGGACTTCGTCCGCCGAGAGCGGCGGCTCCTCGGATGTATCAGCCATGCGCCCATCACATCATCCACACCGCGCGGCGCCACGGCGGCCACCGCCGGGCCGGCCCCGTACCGCGGACCGCTTCGGTCCGTAAGCCCGTAAGCCCGTACGCCCGTACGCCCGTACGCCCCGGTCCGGACACGCATCCGGCCCCCGCAGCCGCCCGTCAGCGCGGCTGAAGGTCCCGTACCCGCCCGGCCTCCGAGGTCCCCGCCGGCATCGCCGGATGGCGGCCGATCAGCACGATCCCGACGACGATCGCCGCGATCCCCGCGGCCTCCCAGGCCAGTGCGCCCGCCGTCATCCGCAGCCGGTCACCCAGGAACCCGACCCCGCAGACGATGCCCGCCAGCGGCTGGGCGGCGGTCAGGGCGGGCAGGGACATCCGCAGCGGGGCCGTCTCGAAGGCGCTCTGCACCAGCACCAGGCTGGTGATGCCGAGGAGCAGTACGCCGTACGGCTGCCACCCAGTGACCAGCGCCGCCCAGCCGCCGTCCGACAGCCGCTCGCTGCTGACGCGGGTCAGCGCGTCCTGGAGCCCGTACAGCAGGCCCGCCGCCACCGCCAGCAGCACCGCCTCGGCGCTCATCCGCACCCGCTTCGCGGTCAGCGTCATCAGCAGCGCGCACCCCAGCATCAGGCCGATGATCAGCCAGTGGCGCAGCGGGGACGCGACGGTGTCGCCGCCGCGCGGCTGCCCCGCCACGATGAACGCCGTCACGCCGCCCGCCAGCAGCCACAGCCCGCCCCAGCCCGTCCAGCCGAGCGGCTGCCGCGTCTGCCGTCTGGACAGGGCCATCGCGAACAGCAGGTTCGTCGCCAGCAGCGGCTCCACCAGCGAGACCTCGCCCCAGCCCAGCGCCAGCGCGCCGAGCACCATGCCGGCCGCCATCAGCGCGATGCCCGCCACCCAGCGCGGCATCCGGATCAGGTCGAGCAGCAGCCGCGGGGAGAGGAAGTCGCTCATCGGGGCCCGCTGCGCCGCGTTCTGCTGGAGGACGAAGCCGACGCCCAGGCAGCACGCTGCTCCCACGGCGTAGACGAAGACGAGGACAGTCACGTCGCGTACCTCAAGACCGGCCGGGTGTGGAGGACTTGGCAGAAGACCTTAGCCGCCGTCGGGGGCGGTGCGGCGGCCGAGTACCCGGATTCGCAGTCTGCCATTCGCGCGCGGCGGCGGCAGCGGCAGCCGGGGCGCACCCCGGGCGGCGGCGGGCGGGACCGCCGCGAACGGGTGACGGACGCGGCGTACGGGGGCGGCGCGCGGCGGCACGCACCGGTACCGAACAGTTGACGCATCGGCCCGCGCGATCCGAGGATCAAAGCGACCAGCCGCAGCGCAGCGACCCAGCCGAGCAGGACGGACGCACCATGGCCTACGACGCAGACGTGATCGTGATCGGGGCCGGCCTGGCCGGGCTCGCCGCCACCGCCGAACTCGCCGCGGCCGGCCGCCGGGTCATCCTGCTCGACCAGGAGCCCGAGCGGTCCATCGGCGGTCAGGCGCACTTCTCCTTCGGCGGCCTCTTCCTCGTCGACTCGCCCGAGCAGCGCCGGCTGCGGGTCCGCGACAGCCACGAGCTGGCCTGGCAGGACTGGCTGGGCGCCGCGGGCTTCGACCGGCCGGAGGACCACTGGCCGCGCCGCTGGGCCGAGGCGTACGTCGACTTCGCGGCCGGCGAGAAGCGGGCCTGGCTGCACGAGCGGGGGGTGCGCTTCTTCCCCGTCGTCGGCTGGGCCGAGCGCGGCGGGTACGCCGCCACCGGGCACGGCAACTCCGTGCCGCGGTTCCACATCACCTGGGGCACCGGCCCCGGACTCGTCGCCCCGTTCGAACGGCGGGTCCGGGCCGCGGCCGCCTGCGGCCTGGTCGACCTGCGCTTCCGGCACCGCGTCACCACCCTGACCCGCAGCGCGGGCGCCGTCGACACCGTCTGCGGCGAGGTCCTCCAGCCGAGCACGGCGGCGCGCGGCACGGCCAGCAGCCGCGAGGTGACCGGCTCCTTCGAGCTGCGCGCCCAGGCCGTGATCGTCACCTCGGGCGGCATCGGCGGCAACCACGACCTCGTACGGGCGAACTGGCCCGAACGGCTCGGTCCGCCGCCCGCCCGGATGCTCAGCGGGGTGCCGGCGCACGTGGACGGCGCGATGCTCGGCATCACCGAACGGGCCGGGGGCCGGATCATCAACCCCGACCGCATGTGGCACTACACCGAGGGCATCGAGAACTGGCACCCGATCTGGGCCCGGCACGGCATCCGCATCCTGCCCGGCCCCTCCTCGCTGTGGCTGGACGCGATAGGCCGGCGGCTGCCGGTGCCGCTCTTCCCGGGCTTCGACACGCTCGGCACCCTCGAACACATCATGGAGACCGGCTACGACTACACGTGGTTCGTGCTCGACCAGCGCATCATCGGCAAGGAGTTCGCCCTCTCGGGCTCCGAGCAGAACCCGGACCTGACCGGCAAGAGCGTCCGCGGCGTGCTCGAACGGGCCCGCACCGCGGTGCCGGCCCCCGTCAAGGCGTTCATGGACCACGGCGCGGACTTCGTCGTGGAGCGCGATCTGGGCGCGCTGGTGCGGGGCATGAACGAGCTGACCAAGGAGCCGCTCATCGTCGAGGAGGAACTGCGCGACGAGATCGTCGCGCGGGACCGCGAGATGACCAACCCGTTCACCAAGGACCTCCAGGTGACGGCCGTGCGCGGGGCACGCCGCTACCTCGGCGACCGGCTGATCCGCACCGCCGCGCCGCACCGCCTCCTCGACCCCGACGCCGGTCCGCTGATCGCCGTGCGGCTGAGCATCCTGACCCGCAAGACGCTCGGCGGCCTGGAGACCGACCTCTCCTCGCGGGTGCTGACCGAGGGCGGGGAGGCGCTGCCCGGCGTGTACGCGGCGGGCGAGGCCGCGGGGTTCGGCGGCGGGGGGATGCACGGCTACCGCTCGCTGGAGGGCACATTCCTCGGCGGCTGCCTCTTCTCCGGGCGTACGGCGGGGCGGGCGGCGGCGAAGGCCGTCGGCTGAGGCGGCCGGGCGGGCAGCGCAGGGCCGTACGGCGAGGCCGCGCGGGCCTGTCCGGGAGGGCAATCCGCCCGTGCGGCGGGGCAGCGTGTCCGTACGGCGGGGCCGCTTCGGGGGCCGCGCGGCGGGGCGGCTTGCGCCCGTACCCCCGTAGAGCTCGAATGACACGGCCTTGTTGATCAACTCTGCTGATTATCCCCGGAGTTGGGGAAAGTTCAGTCCCGCGACCGCTCTTGACGCAGACCCGTGGGGACCGGTTTGCTGTGCGTGATCACGCGAGTCCGTATCCGTGAATCATCCGTGAATCCGTGTCCGTGAATCCGTGCCGTGAATCCGTATCCCCGAACCCGCGTTCGTGAGTCCGCGACAGCGAGTCCGTAGCAGCCATCCGTAACAGCGAGCCCGCAATAGCCGATCCGTGTCCGCGAGCCCGCGACAGCCGATTCCGTATCCGCGAGTCCGTACGTGTGAGTCCGTATCTGTAGGCGGACGCGCTGACCCCGCGCCCGGAGGGGACGTGCGCCATGGAGGAAGTCCGCCGATGACCCCTCCACGGCCCTTGGGCCGGCCGCGGAACAAGGACGGTCCCGAGTTCGACCCGGCGCTCGACGACGCCCCCCTCGCCGCGGCCCGCGACGCCCTCGCCCGCGGCCGCTGGCCCGAGGCCCGCGACCTGCTCGCCCGCACCGGGCGGGACTGGGACCGCCGCGGCCACCGGCTCGTCGTCCTCGGCGCGGGGAAGACCAGCCAGACCTGGGCGCACGAGTGGCAGCTGGCCGAGCCGGACAGCGTGGACGCCGCGGCGCTGCTCGCCTGCGCCGCCGTCTTCCGGGCCGCGCGCGGCAGGGGCGGACCCGAGCGGGCCCGCGAGGCGTGCCTGAGCGCCGCCCGGATGGACCCCGCCGACCCCTCGCCCTGGCTGGCGCTGCAGATCCTCGCCCACCGCACCGGCCCGGGGGACGAGTGCGTACGCGCCTTCGACCAGGTACGGGCCCGGCACCGGGACCACCACCACGCGCACCACCTGATGGCGGCCTGCCTCGCCGAACAGCGCGGCGGCCGGGACGACCCGTTGCACGAGGTCTACGACTTCGCCTCCTGGGCCGCCGAACAGGCCCCCGCCGACTCGCCCCTGGCCGTCCTGCCGGTCGTGGCCCACGCCGAGCGCTACCGCGTGCTGGCCCGCGCCGGACTGGAGCCCCGCGACCCCGCCCGCAGCGGCCACTGGACCACCCGCCGCGCCCGGCAGGTCATGAAGTCCGCCTTCGACTGGTGGCTCGAATGGGACGCCGAGGAACACCCGAGGCGCAAGGTGGACCTCAACTTCCTGGCGCACGCCAAATTCCTGGAGGGCCGGATGGCCGAGGCCGCCGCGCTCTTCACCCGCATCGGACCGCACGCCACCCGCGCCCCGTGGTCCTACCCCGACCGAGACCCGAAGAAGGTGTTCCGCGCCGCGCGCGACAGCGCGCTCGGCTCTGTGTGACCCAGCGCCAGCACGGCTCAGTGACAACGTGACCCAGCGACAACATGACCCAGTGACAGCGTGACTCGGCGACAGCTCCCCGAATTCCCCATGGAAGGACCATCCCGCGATGGCTACGGGCACGGCGCAAGAGATCAGCACGTTCAAAGGGCAGGGCAGACGGCTCCGCGCCGACCGGCTGGGCATGCCGGGCCTGCTGCTGTCGGTACTCGCGGCCAGCGCGCCGCTGATGGTGGTGGCCGGGGTCATGCCCACCACCTTCGGTGTCATGGGCATGATCGGACAGCCGCTGCTGTTCGTCATCCTCGGCGTCGTGCTCGCGCTCTTCGGCTTCGGCTACGCCGAGATGAGCCGCCACGTCCACAACGCCGGCGCGTTCTACGCCTACATCGCCCGCGGCCTCGGCGGCACCGCCGGCACCGCCGCCTCCCTGGTGGCCCTGGTCGCCTACAGCGCCCTCCAGGTCGGCGTCTTCGGCATCTTCGGCTACGAGGTCTCCAACCTCGCCGCCCGCCACTTCGATACGACCCTCGCCTGGTGGATACCGTCCCTCGGCGCCGTCGTGATCGTCGCCGTGCTCGGCTGGCTGAAGATCGACCTCAACGCCAAGGTGCTCGGCGTGCTGCTCCTCGTCGAGTGCGCGATGGTCATCGCCTTCGACATCGCCGGCTTCGCCCGGCCGGGCGGCGAAGGGGTCTCGCTGCACGCCTTCGACCCCGCCACCCTCAGCGGCGCCGGACTCGGCACCGCGCTCTGCTTCTGCATCGCCGCCTTCGTCGGCTTCGAACAGGCCCCCGTCTACGCCGAGGAGACCAGCCGGCCCAACGTCCTCGTCGCCCGGGTCATGTTCCTCGCCGTCGGCTTCGTCGCCCTCTTCTTCGTCGTCAGCTCCTGGGCGCTGACGGTCGCCGCCGGCCCCTCCGCGATCGTCGGCACCGCCCAGAAGGAAGGGCCCAACCTGCTCTTCCTGCTCACCGAGGCCCGCTACGGCCCCGCCTTCACCGACGTCATGCACGTCTTCTACGTCACCGGCATGTTCGCCGCGATGCTCAGCTTCCACAACGTCGTCGCCCGCTACGCCTTCGCCATGGGCCGCGAAGGACTGCTGCCCGCCGCCCTCGGCCGCACCGCCGCCTCCAGCGGCGCCCCCGCCTACGGCTCGCTGCTCCAGAGCGCGGTGGCGCTGGTCGTCGTGGTGCTCTTCGCGGTCACCGACGGCCACCCGATCGGCGACCCCACCGCGCCCGTACTGCACCTCTTCACCTGGATGGGCAACATCGGCGCGCTCGGCATCATCGTGCTGATGGCCACCGCGTCGGTCGCCGTCATCGCCTTCTTCGTACGGCGCGGCGCGGGCCGCGCCCAGGCGTGGCGGCTGCTGGCCTCCGCCGTCGCGGCCCTCGCACTGCTGATCATCGCCGCCTTCACGGTCAAGGACTTCGGCGTCCTGCTGGGCGCCAACCCCGGCTCGGCGCTGAGCTGGATGCTGCCGGGCATCATCGGGGCCGCCGCGGTCGCCGGGATCGTCTACGGGCTCGTACTGAAGTCCGTACGCCCAGCGCTGCACGCCCGTATCGGACTGGGCAACGAGGCGTTCCAATTGGAGAAGGCGGCCGACGCTCCGAAGCACGCGAGAACCGCCTTCAAGTGAATCGGGTGGGGCCCGGTGAACCCGACCTGCCCCCGGCCCAGCCGCACCACCTCCCAAGCCGTCAGGACGAACCGAAGGAGCTCCCATGACGTGGCGTCACCCGGACCCCGCGGCGGCCGCCCAGAATCCGCTCGACCCGCAGCCGCTCGCCCCGTCCCAGGCCACTCCGCGCCCAGCCGACCAGCCCCCGGCCGCCCCGCACCCGCTCGATCCGCTCACGGCCGAGGAGATCACCGCCGCCCGGCGCGTGCTCGGCGAGGCCGGCAAGGCCGGGGCCGCCACCCGCTTCCCCCTCGTCCTGCTCGACGAGCCCGATCGGCGGACGGCCGCGGCGCACCGCGCGGGCGACCCGGTCACCCGCCGGCTGCGGATCTCACTCCTGGACTCCGCGACCGGCGTGAGCGCCGAGGCCGTCGTCGACGTCACCGCCGGGGCGCTCCTCTCCTACCGCGAGCTGGACGCGGCCACGGAGGGCCAGGCGGCCGTCACCGTCGAGGAGTACGGAATCGTCGACGAGGTCGTCAAGGCCGACCCCGGCTGGCGCAAGGCGATGGCCGAACGCGGCGTCACCGCGCCGGACGCGCTGGAACTGGCGATCTGCGCGCCGCTGTCCGCCGGCGCCCTCGTCGAGGACGGGCGGCCCGGCCGCCGTCTGATGCGCTCGCTGACCTGGCTGCGCTGCACGCCGGACGACAGCGCGTGGGCGCATCCGGTGGGCGGCCTGGTCGCCGACGTGGACGTCGTGGAGCGGCGCGTCGTGCGGCTCACCGACACCGGACCGGTGCCCGTTCCGGCCGAATGCGGGCGCTACGAGGCCGAGTTCACCGGGCCCGCCCGCACCGGCCTGCGCCCACTGGAGATCACCCAGCCCGAGGGCCCCTCGTTCACCCTCGACGGCCACCGGCTCAGCTGGCAGAACTGGTCCTTCCACGTCGACTTCAACGCCCGCGAAGGCCTGGTCCTGCACCGGATCGCGTACCGCGACGGCGACCGCGAGCGGTCCGTGCTGCACCGCGCCTCGCTCGCCGAGATGGCCGTCGCGTACGGGGAGGCGGAGGAGGGCCGCAACTGGGTGGCGTTCCTCGACTCGGGGGAGTACTCGCTGGGCCGGAGCGCCAACGCGCTGCGCCTCGGCTGCGACTGCCTCGGCGAGATCCGCTACCTCGACGCCGTGCTCGCCGACGACCTCGGCGCGCCGCGGACCCTGCCGAACGCCGTCTGCGTGCACGAAGAGGACTTCGGGCTGCTCTGGAAGCACACCGACAGCTTCAACGGCGACGCCGTCGAGAGCCGCCGCGCCCGCCGCCTCGTGGTCTCCTTCATCGCGACCGTCGGCAACTACGACTACGGCTTCTACTGGTACTTCCACCAGGACGGCTCCATCGGCTTCGAGGCCAAATCCACCGGCATCGTGCAGACCGCGGCCGTCGAGCCCGGCGCGGGCTCGCCGCACGGCATCGAGGTCGCGCCGGGCCTGCTGGCCCCGTACCACCAGCACCTGTTCTGCGTACGGCTCGACGCCGCCGTCGACGGACCCGCCAACACCGTCGAGGAGGTCGACGTCGTGCCGGTGCCGGCGGGCCCCGACAACCCGGCGGGCAACGCCTTCACCGCCCGTACGACCCCGATCGCCGCCGCCGGGGACGGCGGGCGGCTCGCGGACCCCGCGCTCGGCAGGCGCTGGCAGATCACCAACCCGGGCTCGCTCAACCGCATGGGCCGCCCCGTCGCGTACACCCTCGTGCCGCAGCCCGGACCGGTGCTCCTCGCGCGGCCCGGCTCCGCCGTCGCCCGGCGCATGGCGTACGGGACGAAGCACCTGTGGGTCACCCGGCACCGTACGGACCGCCGCTATCCGGCGGGCGACCACCCCAACCAGCACCCCGGCGGCGCGGGGCTGCCGGCCTGGGCCGTCGGCGACGAGTCGCTGGAGAACACCGAACTCACCCTCTGGCACACCTTCGGCCCCACCCATCTGCCCCGGCCCGAGGAGTGGCCGGTCATGCCCGTGGACCAGAGCGGGTTCACCCTGCGGCCCACCGGGTTCTTCGACCGCAACCCCGCCCTCGACCTGCCGAGGGAGAGCGGGGGCGGCCACTGCCACGCCGACTGACGGGGGCCGGGCGCACCGGGCCACTGCCACTGCCAAGCCGACTGACGGGGGCGTCCGGCTTAACCAGGCCACTGCCCCGCCGACTGACATGGGCGTCCGGCTACACCCAGGGGTGCGCCCGCAGGAACGCGTCGAGCGACTGCTCGAAGGACGCCCGCCCCTCCAGGTTCACCAGATGCCCGGCGTCCGGCACCACCACGGCCCGCGCGCCGGGCACGACCGAGACGATGTCCGCGAGGTTGCCCGCGATGTCGCCGCTGTCCAACTCGCCGACCAGGGCCACCGTCGGCACCTGGATCTCGTGCAGCCGCTCCAGGGCCTGGGCCTCGATCGCCCGGCCCAGGGTCGGGGTGGCGACGTTGGCCGTCACGTTCGCGGTGGCCGAGGCCCATATCCGTTCGCGCAACACCGGGTCCACCGACTCCGGTTCGCGGTACGGGCCGTCCACCCACATCCGCAGGTAGTGCTCGACGAAGCGCTCCGCGCCGTCCGGCGCTCCGAAGCACTTCTCCTGCCCCTGGAGGTGCTCCTGGATGTAGGGGTCGGTGACCTCGCTGCCGCTGAGCCCCGGTGCGAGGAGCACCAGCGCCGCCACGACGCCGGGGTGCGCGATCGCCGTGTCCACCGCGATCCGGGCGCCCGAGGAGTGCCCGACGAGGGTGGCCCGTACGACGCGCAGCTGGTCCAGGAGCGCGTACAGGTCGTCGTGGTCGGACCAGTCGCCGTCGCTCACCGAGGAGCGGCCGTGCCCCCGGGTGTCGTAGCGGATGACGCGCCGCCCCGACCGCGCGAGCCGGGTGAACTGCTCGTCCCACATGCCCAGATCGAGCATCCCGCCGTGCAGCAGCACCAGCGCCGGGCCGCTGCCCGCGGCCTCGTAGTACAACTCGCCGTTCTCGACCGGCACCCGCCCGCACTCGACGACCATGAACCGGCACGCGACCACCGGCGTACCGTCCTCCACGGTGAAGTGCGGGTCGCCGAGCGCCTCCCGCAGCTGCGGGCTGTGCCAGAAGCCCTCATGGTCCGCACGCCACGCGGCGACGGTCTCATGGCCCTCGCCCTCGTCGCGCACGTGCGCCTCGTCGATCTCGCCCAGTGGTACGACGCGTACCTCGGTCACCTCTATCACCGCGACCGGCAGCCCGGCCGAGTCGATCACGGCGGACCGCTCTCCTACGACGGGCAGCGGATCGCCGGCGAGCTCGTACTCCCGCACCAGGCCGGTGGTCGAGGTCTTCGCGCCGCGGAGCACGGCCGCGACCAACTGGTCGCGCAGGGGCCCCGGAAACGCCAGCTCGAAGGGGGGCAGCTCGTCAAACATCGTCATGGGGGAACCCTACGCAGAGTCGACCACGCCCAGAGCCGCGCGGTCGGTCGAAGGACGTGGTGGGGTGTGCCCGCTCCCGTACCGCGCTCCCTTCCCACGACGATCCACGACAGCCGAGGACACGGCGTGGCCCCCTCTCCCCAGCACTCTGCCGGCCGCCGGTCAGTCCTCCGGCGCCTCGCCTGCCGGCCGCCGGTCAGTCCTCCAGCGCTTTGCCGACCCGCCGCGAGACCGTGAACCCGTACAGATCGAGCACCCCCGGCGGCTCCGCGACCCCCGGCCCCCCGGCCCGTACCCACGCCGCGATGTCCGCGAGCGCCCCGTCGTCGTTGACCAGCCCCAGCCAGACCGGCCGGCCGCCCGCGGCCCGCCCCGCGGGCGAGGGCTGCACCACCATGACGTTGGCCTGTTCGCAGACGTCCAGGCACTCCGAGGCCCGTACGGGCGCCGCTCCGTCGAGCGCCGCGCGCAGCCGGGCCAGCTGCCCCGCGTGGTCGACGCCGGGCACCTTGCGCGGGTCGCCGCAGCAGCAGCCGCGGCACACCGTGATCCGGCACGATCCCGCGGCGGGCGCCGAGCGGCGCGCGTTGTTCGAGGTCATCCCGCAGATGATACGCACCGGCGGGCCGCATGATCGGGGTGTGCGCCGCACGCGAAAAACCCCTTGCGGGGCGCGCGCCCGCTCTCTTACCGTCAGTGCCGGACGTTCTGCCAGTGCCGGACGTTGTCGCCGTTGATGGGAGAAGGCCGTTGCTCTACTGAGGTCATGAGACACCGCGACCGATCGCGCCTCCCGGCGCGCGGACGTGTGCGTGCGACCTCGGCACAGAGCCGCCTCCACCACCCTCGTGGTGTCTCCACGTGTTGTGCCCATCCCTTTCCTTCTTGAGCACCACGGAGACCCCTTATGTCTCATACGCCCCCTTCGGCGGCGTCCGTCACCTGCACCGGACTCGACTTCGCCTGGCCCGACGGCACGCCCGTACTGGAAGACTTCCAGCTCGCCGTCGGCCCCGGCCGCACCGGACTCATCGGCCTCAACGGGGCAGGGAAGTCGACCCTGTTGAAGCTGATCGCCGGGGAACTGACCCCGAGCGCCGGAACCGTGCGCGTCACCGGGCGGATCGGCTACCTGCCGCAGAACCTCACCCTCGACACCACGCTCCGCGTCGACGAGGCCCTCGGCATCGACAAGACCCGCGCCGCGCTGCACGCCATCGAGAACGGCGACGCGAGCGAGGAGCACTTCACCGCCGTCGGCGACGACTGGGACGTCGAGGAACGCGCCCGCGCCGCACTCGACCGGCTCGGCCTGGACGGCATCGGCCTCGACCGCACCACCGGCGTGCTCTCCGGCGGCGAGTCCGTGCTGCTGCGGCTCGCGGCCCTGCTGATCAGCCGCCCCGACGTGCTGCTCCTCGACGAGCCCACCAACAACCTCGACCTGCGCGCCCGGCAGCACCTGTACGACGCCGTCACCGCCTGGTCCGGCGTCATGGTGGTGGTCAGCCACGACCGCGAACTGCTCGAACTGGTCGACCGGATCGCCGACCTGCGCGGCGGCGAGGTCCACTGGTACGGCGGCAACCTCTCCGCTTACGAGCAGGCGCTGGCGGCCGAGCAGGAGGCCGCCGAGCGCATGGTGCGCGTCGCCGAGGCCGACGTGAAGCGGCAGCGGCGGGAACTGACCGACGCCCACGTCAAGCTGGCCCGCCGGGTCCGCTACGGCAAGAAGATGAACGAGAACAAGCGCGAACCGAAGGTCGTCATGAACGAGCGCAAGCGCGAGGCCCAGGTCTCCGCGGGCAAGCACCGCATCATGCACACCGAGAAACTCAAGGAGGCCAGGGACCGCCTCGACGAGGCCGTCGAAGCCGTCCGCGACGACGACGAGATCCGCGTCGAACTGCCCTACACCGCCGTGCCGCCCGGCCGCGGCGTCCTGACCCTCGACTCACTGGAGGTACGCAACGGAGCCCGCGCCCACCTGGACATCCGCGGCCCCGAAAGGATCGCGCTCCTCGGCTCCAACGGCGCCGGAAAGACCACGCTGCTGCGCACCGTCACCGGTCAGATCCCGGCGGTGTCGGGCGAGGTGCGTACGCACGTACCGCTGCGCTACCTGCCGCAGCGGCTCGACGTCCTCGACGACGACCTGACCGTCGCCGAGAACGTGGCCCGCTTCGCGCCCGGCGCCACCAACAACCGCGTCCGCGCCCGCCTCGCCCACTTCCTCTTCAAGGGCGCCCGCGCGGACCAGCGGGCGGGCACCCTCTCCGGCGGCGAACGCTTCCGGGCGACGCTGGCCGCCCTGATGCTGGCCGAACCCGCCCCACAGCTCCTCCTGCTCGACGAGCCGACCAACAACCTGGACATGGCGAGCGTCCGGCAGCTCGTCAGCGCGCTGGAGTCGTACGAGGGGGCGCTGATCGTCGCCAGCCACGACCGGCCGTTCCTGAAGGAGATCGGCATCACGCGCGAGGTCGTCCTCGACCCGGACGCCGCGCCGGAGGCGGCTGGCGCCTGAGCGGGGACCGCGTGGGGTACGGCTGGGGCGAGGTGACGTACAGGCCGGGATGACGTGCCGTACGGGCCGGGGCGCGCGCTCCGGCCCGTACGGCGGTCGGGCCTGCAACAAGGTCGGGCCTGCGACGAGGTCGGGGCTGAACGCCGTCGGCCGTCGGCCGCGGGCCGTTGTCAGCCGCGACCCAGCGCCGAAAGATCGACGGTGCGCGCCATCACCCGCAGCCCCGCGTCATTGGGGTGCACGGTGTCGCCGCCGTCGTACGCGGGGAGCATGCGGTGCGGGTCGGCCGGGTCCCGCAGCGCCGCGTCGAAGTCGACGACGGTGTCGAACGCGCCGCTGGTGCGAATCCAGCGGTTGACGTCCTCGCGCATCCGCTCCCCGCGCGCGGTCAGCTTCCCGTTGGGCGTGATGGTCCCGCCGTGGACGCGCAGTCCGGCGGCGTGCGCGCGCTGCGCCAGCCGGCCCAGCCCGGCGATGAGCTGGTCCGCGGTGAGCGGGGTGCCGGGGTGTACTCCGGCGTCGCTGCCGAGGTCGTTGGTGCCCTCCAGCACGATGATGTCGCTGACCCGCGTCTGCTCCAGCGCGTCACGGGCGAACCGGGACTCGGCGCTGTTTCCGAGGTTGCGGTTGCCCTGCCCCTGCGTTCCGGCATCGGTGAGCACGCGGTTGCCGCCGATTCCCTTGTTGACGACGGAGAGCCGCTGCCCGCCGGGGCGCGCGGCGAGTCGGCGGCCCAGCTCGTCGGTCCAGCGCCGGTTGCTGTCGTTCGCGGTGACCCCGCCCTCGGTGATGGAGTCGCCGAACGCCACCACCGTGCCCTTGGCGCGGTGCGCGAGAACGTCCACGCCGTCCAGGAAGAACCAGGAGGTCGTCTTCTCCCCGAACGCCGCCCCGGACACATCCCCGGTGTGGTCCCCGGCCCCAGTCCCGGAGAGGTAGTTGGTCTGCTTGGCCCACGGGTGCCAGGTGGTCGGGCCCGTGGCGGTCGGCAGGTGGACGCTGACGACCAGGTCCGTATCGGCCTTCGTGGAAAGGGGGACGGGGTCGCTGACGGCCTCGGCCCCGGCCGGGACCGTCGTGGAGCGCTGCCCGCCGAAGCGGACCGTGCGGCTGCTGCCGGGCTCGACGGCCGCGCCCTTCGCCCGCCGGGCGACGGTCACCGCGCCGAGGTCGAGCGGCGAGGTCCCGTACGCGTTGGACAGCCGGAGCCGCACCGCGCTCCCGCCCGCGGTCAGCCGCTCCACCATGCGGAGCGTACGGTCGGCGAAGCCGGTCGCCGAGTAGCCGGAGAGGCCCGGGGGAGTCATGGCGGTACCCCAGCCGCCTACCCAGCGCTGGGAACGGGCTGTGGCGGAACGGGCTTCGGCAGACCGGTCTGTGGCGGAACGGGCGTTCTCAGCGGCGGTGGCGGATGCGGCGGGGAGCCCGTGCGCGAGGGCTGCGGCGAGCAGCAGCGTGGTGACGACGGCGACCAACGCCCGTACAGAGAGGCGGCGTTCGCGGGACGCGGCGATCATGAGCGGCCGCCGTTCGAGACGGAGAACACCATCGGATACACCTCGTCCGGTCCATGTGGCCTGGCGGCGGGCAGCACGATCTCGATCCCGTCCGCGGTGCGCGACCAGCGGAGCCGGTGCGCCGGGTGGCCGAGCAGCCGGATGCGGTCGCCGTCGCGCACCGGCAGATCGGCGGGGACGGTCAGCCGCGGGCCCGGCCTGGTCAGCGTGATGATGTTGAAGCGGCCGTCGTCGCCGACGGTGTAGCGCAGCGGCCCGTCCTCCGCCCGCCGCCAGGGCCGGGACTCGTATATAGCCCGTCCGTTGACGTCGAGCCACTCACCGATCGCCAGCAGCCGCTCACGTTGCCAGTCGGGAATGGTGCCGTCGGCCCGCGGACCGATGTTGAGCAGCAGATTGCCGTTCTTGGAGACGATGTCGACGAGCAACTGGACCAGCTTCTCACTGGACTTGATCTTGTACGTCGGGTCCATGTACCCCCACGACCGACTCATGGTCAGACACGCCTCCCAGGGCGCGGCCCGCAGCGCGTACGACGGCTTGTCGCCCTCGATCCCCGTGTAGTCGGCGTGCGAGGCGATGAACCGGTCGTTGACCATCACCTCCTTCGGCCGGGCCCGTTCCTCGGCGTGGTTGTAGTAATCCGCGAGGATCTCGTCGCTGCGCCAGTCCCACCGCTCCGGCCGGAAGATATGCCCCGCACCGCCCGCGAAGTTGTGGCTCCCGTGCCCGTCGCCCCACAGAATGTCGGGGTCATAGCGGCTGATGAGTGTCCGCAAGTGGACGTGCTCGTACTCCTCGACGTAGTCGCTCACCGGCTTGTACCCGGTGTACGGAACCGGCTCGCGCGTATACGGATTGATCGGAGCCGTGCCCAGCGCCGGGTTGTAGAACTCACCGAGCGAGTAATACAGCCCCCGCTTCAGCCCCGTCCCCCGCGCCGCCCGGAACAGCTCCCCGACCAGATCGCGCCGGGGCCCGATCAGCGCCGAGTTGCGGTTGGAAGCGGAATTGGGGAAGAGCTGGAACCCGTCGTGATGCTTGGATGTGAGCACGAAATACCGCGCCCCCGCCCGCTCGAACAGCCGCACCCAGGAATGCGGGTCGAACCGCTCGGCGCGAAACCGCGAGAGGAACGCGTCATAGGGGAAATCCTGCCCGTACGTAGCCCGGTGATGCTCATACACACCCCCCTTGGCGTAGGCGTTCATGGCATAGAGATACCACTCGGAACTCCACGCATCGTCCCCCCAATGCGGAACCGCGTAAGCCCCCCAGTGAATGAAGATCCCGAACTTCCCCTCCCGAAACCACCGGGCGGCCGGATGCCGCGCCAGCGACTCGGGCGTGGGCTCGTAGGGCCGGCGATGCCGTCGATCCCCCGCGAAAGCAGGCGAGGACACCCCACCCAACGCGACAGCCGCCCCGACACCGGCAGCAGACGCCAGCAGAGCTCTCCGAGGAATTCCGTATCTGTGCACAGGTTGTACCTCCGATTGTCGAAGTACGATCAGCAGCTGGAGCCCAGACACCCGGGCCAATTAAGCCCGCTCGACGAGCCCTCACTCAGCCAGTCCGGCGTTGAGGACAGGGATTCAGCGGCCCCAAGGTTCCGCCCCACCAGCGCATAAGACGTTTGAGGCCCAGCCCGCCCGGCGTTTGAGGGCAGGGGTTTCAGCGCCGCCAAGGTCCCGCCTCACCCAGCCCGCCCGGCGTTTGAGGGCAAAGGCTTCGGCGAAGCCAAGGTTCCATCCCACTCAGCCCGTCCGGCGATTGAGGACCGGGGTCCAGGGGCGGCGCCCCGGTTACGGGAAGGGGCGGGGTGGGGAAAGAAAAGCCCGGGCAGAGCCACCGTCACCGAGCCAGCACCCCTCGGTACCGATCCACGGACGGCCCCATCCCATGATCAGGATCAGCCCCGTAAACCCCATCGGCATCCTTCTTGCCGAACCCAAGAGGCTGATAAAGCGAAGCGCAAGACGCATGGCGATCAGCAAGCCGCCCCCACTCCCGCCAAGCCGCGTCATAGGCCCGCATATGACTGCCCATCACCCGGCTCCGCTCCCCGGCGAAGCCCCGCAACATCACCTGCCACCCATGATGGATAACCGAATAGAGGCAGAGGCCATAACGAGCGGAGACCCGCACGTACGCCCGATCTTCCCGATCCCGCAACGGCAACCAGTCGGCCAGTTCGACGATCTCCCGCCAGATACGGGCCGCATGCGCCTTCTCCGCAAGCGCCGTCTCCACCAGCCCGCCCCCGACCAGCGCCTTGAAATGCCCGGCGAGATCCTTGTCCGACCCCCCGAGGTACTGATCGCGGGTCCACGTCATATTGGGCACGGGGGTACGGGCGCTGTAGTGCCCGCGGAGCGTCCCGGCAGCCGAGAGCAGGGCCAGCCGCCGAAAGCGGATGGCCGCGTCGCCGCGCAGCCCGATCCGCCGCGCGTACGCCGCGAAGGCTCCGGCCTCCCCCCGCCCGGTGTCCCGCGCCCAGTGGGCCAGCACCCACATGTTGAGGTCGCACCACAGCTCGTTCGAGATGTACGGACCGCGCCAGCCGCCGCCGCGGGACCAGGTCCACACCCCCGCCAGCAGCGGGTTCGCGGCGAGGTCGGCGAGCCCGCGGGGGCCGGCCCCGGTGGCGTACTCCTCGAAGCCGTTGATGACGCCGTCGCCCACATAGTCGGGGCAGGCCCCCTTGGCCTCGTACTCCCGCGCGCACTCCACCTCGACGATCTGCCGGTGCCGCCCGACGCCCAGGGTCCGGTTGAAGGGAATGGTCCGCCAGAAGTCGCTGGCCGTGTGCTTGATGGAGAACAGCAGCCGCTCGTGGGGTTCGATCCGGTCGGTGACGGCACGGTAATAGGTCGGATCTTCCCGGAACTTGTCGTTGCCGGTCGCCCAGGTCCGGTAGAAGAGCTGCTTCCCGGCCCGTACGCACACCTCCTCGCGCAATAGATTGATCAGCAGTTCGTGGCTGGACTGCCCTTCGGTGATGGGGTTGTTGCCGGTGTGAAAAGGGACGTTCTGGAGGTATGTCTCGCCGGTACGTATGACCAACCCGTCGATGCCGGGAAAACGGGCGAAGACCTCGCGCAGCATCAGCCGGTGGATCTCGACGGTCTTCGGCCGGTGCAGGCTGATCCGCCCCTTCTCGTCCAGCACGTCCTTCCCGTACAACTCCACCAGCCGCTTGGGCAACACGATGATGTCGGTGAAGAAGTACGACCCGATGCCGGCCGCATGAGCACGGCTGACGTGCTCCTGAACGCGCCGCGCGTTGTCCTCGACCCACGCGCGGCCCGCCGAACCGGCCGGAAAGATCCGCTCGTCGACGGTCTCGAAGGTGATCGCCGTGTGCGGCGGCCGGAATTCGTTGATGACCTGCCCGTTGTAGTCGTACGAGGCCAGGGTGGCCGGGTCGTTGTAGCGCGAGACCGTCATCGGCTCACCGGGGTTGGCATGCACCATGTCGAACAGAAACGGCAACCGCCGCCCGCGACGACGCCCCACGACGCCCTCAGCGGCCTCGACAGGCGAGCCCCCCACGGCCAGCAGCGCCCCCGCCCCCGCCGCGGCGGTCAGCACGGTGCGTCGGGTAGTGGCTACGGTCATACGCCCAGCCTCCAGTCACGTATGTGCTACTGGTTCCCCTACTTGAACCCACCCTGCATAGTGCAGCCGACTCGCCGGTACCGGAAGCCTTCCGACGCCACAAACATCGGATCAAAGGCGCGAGGGTGCCCGGTAACAGCGAGTTCACATACATAACCCACGGTGGAGGCGAGTCTTAAGTTCCCCGAGCCGACGAACCAACCTCGGGTTGGAGCACAAGGCAGGTCTCAGCGTCACCGCCCCCTGGCGGCCTCCGGAAAACCGCTCGGCGGCACGCGACAGCACAAGGCACAGTGACCCAATGGACGTACGAGGCCTGGACCACGACGGAACGATCGCACGCGAAGGCGCCCTGGACCGGGTGCAGCCGGCATTCATCCCCGTGGTCGACGCCGCGCGCTCCCATATCGCCGAGACGTTCGGCTCAACGCGCCTGCACAGCGCCTACCTCTACGGCAGCATCCCCCGCGGCACCGCCACCCCCGGAGTCTCCGACCTCGACCTCCAAATCGCCCTCCACGACGAGCCCACCGAAGCCGACCACGCCGACGCCAAAGCGATCGGGGCCGCGCTCGACCGGGACTTCCCCCAGATCGAGGGCGTCGGAATCCTGCTGGCGAGCGTGGGGAATCTGCTCAGCGAGCTCGAACGTCACGATGCCGGATTCTTCCTCGCCTGCCTCTGCACCCCGCTGCTCGGCCCCGACCTCGCAGCACAACTGCCCCGATACCGCCCCACATCCCTACTCGCACGCGAAACCAACGGCGACCTCGCCCGCGTCCTCCCACACTGGCGCGCCAAAGCCGCCGCAGCCGCCCAAGCCGCCACGGAAGCCGATCGCCGACGCCTCAGCCGCCTCGTCGGCCGCCGCACCGTGCGTACCGGATTCACTCTGATCATGCCTCGATGGGGCGGCTGGACCAGCGACCTCGACCAGTCCGCCGAACTCTTCGGCCGCTACTATCCCGAGCGCGCTGAGCGGATGCGCACCGCAGCGTCCATCGGCCGAGTGCCCTCACCCGACCCGGCCGTGCTCGGGATGCTCATCGACGACCTGGGCCCCTGGCTCGCCGCTGAATACACGGCCGTTCACGGCGAGAAGGCCCCGCGTCCCTGACAGGCGCATTCTCCAGGCGGAGGAAGAGCCCAGAAACGCAGAAAACCCCTGATCAACAGGGGT
This sequence comes from Streptomyces sp. NPDC050610, assembly GCF_040654875.1. Taxonomy (NCBI): domain Bacteria; kingdom Bacillati; phylum Actinomycetota; class Actinomycetes; order Kitasatosporales; family Streptomycetaceae; genus Streptomyces; species Streptomyces sp. NPDC050610. The sequence goes on from NZ_JBFAIV010000004.1 coordinate 89,329, forward strand.
TTCAAGCTGGTGTCCGAGGGGGGACTTGAACCCCCACGCCCGATAAAGGGCACTAGCACCTCAAGCTAGCGCGTCTGCCATTCCGCCACCCGGACAAGGTGTCTGTCGGCTGGCCCGTGGCCGTTCCGACATGGAAAACAATAGCAAACCTTCGGGGGTGCTCGATCACCTGCCCGGGGTGGGCCGGGGCGGGTCCGTGGCCTGTGTGTTTCGGGGGCATTGCGGCCTTGGGCTGCGGCGGCGTGGGGTGGAGGATGGCGGTGGGCCCTCGCGTACGGACGTCCGTATCGGGGCGGTCCATGGCCGAGCGGTCCGAGGAACGAACGATGAGGAGGCAGCGTGAGCGAGGCGAACCCGGCGCGTACGGGATCGGGCGAGGACGAGGTCGTCGACCTCTGCCGGGATCTGATCCGGATCGACACCAGCAACTACGGGGACCACTCCGGGCCCGGCGAGCGGGTCGCGGCGGAGTACGTGGCCGAGAAGCTCGCCGAGGTCGGGCTGGAGCCGCAGATCTTCGAGTCCCACCAGGGCCGGGCGTCCACCGTCGCGCGGATCGAGGGCGAGGACCGGTCCCGGCCGGGCCTCCTCATCCACGGTCACACCGATGTCGTGCCGGCCAACGCCGCCGACTGGACGCACGACCCGTTCTCCGGCGAGATCGCCGACGGGTGCGTCTGGGGCCGCGGCGCGGTCGACATGAAGGACATGGACGCGATGACCCTCGCGGTCGTACGGGACCGGCTGCGCTCCGGCCGCAAGCCTCCGCGCGACATCGTGCTGGCCTTCGTCGCCGATGAGGAGGCAGGCGGCACGTACGGCGCGCGGTATCTCGTCGACAAGCACCCGGGGCTCTTCGAGGGGGTGAACGAGGCGATCAGCGAGGTCGGCGGGTTCTCGTTCACGGTCAACGAGCAGCTGCGGCTGTATCTGATCGAGACGGCGCAGAAGGGCATGCACTGGATGAAGCTGACCGTGGACGGCTCCGCCGGCCACGGTTCGATGATCCACAAGGACAACGCCATCACCGAACTGTCCGAGGCCGTCGGGCGGTTGGGGCGGCACGAGTTCCCGGTGCGGGTGACCAAGACGCTGCGGGCGTTCCTCGACGAGCTCGGGGACGCGCTCGGCACCGAGCTCGACCCCGAGAACATGGACGAGACGCTCGCCAAGCTGGGCGGCATCGCCAAGCTCATCGGCGCGTCGATGAAGAACACGGCCAACCCGACCCAGCTCGGCGCCGGCTACAAGGTCAACGTGATTCCGGGGCAGGCCACCGCGCACGTCGACGGGCGTTTCCTGCCGGGGTACGAGGGGGAGTTCCTCGCCGATCTCGACCGGATTCTCGGGCCGCGGGTGCGGCGCGAGGACGTGCACGCGGACAAGGCGCTGGAGACGACCTTCGACGGGGCGCTGGTCGACGCGATGCAGTCGGCGCTGCAGGCGGAGGACCCGATCGCGCGTGCCGTGCCGTACATGCTCTCGGCCGGTACGGACGCCAAGTCCTTCGACGATCTGGGTATCCGCGGCTTCGGGTTCGCGCCGCTGAAGCTGCCGCCGGAGCTGGACTTCGCCGGGATGTTCCACGGCGTGGACGAGCGGGTGCCGGTCGACGGCCTGAAGTTCGGAGTGCGGGTGCTGGACCGTTTCCTGGATCAGTGCTGACCGGGATCAGCGGCGATACCGCGCAGCAGCGGTACGAGAATCCGATAGTCGCCCTTGAGTGCGACCTTCACCGAAAAGAGTGAATGCCGCTGTAGGTTCGTAGCTCGATTCCCTCCTCCTCGTTACAGGTTGTGCGGTCCGCGGCTTGGACCGCATTGCCAACAAGGAGGAATAATGATCAAGAAGATCGTCGCCGCTGCGGCTGTCACTGGTGGTCTGGTGCTCGCCGGCGCGGGTCTGGCGGTTGCCGACTCGGGCGCCCAGGGAGCTGCTGTCGGCAGCCCCGGCGTGCTGTCGGGCAACGTCGTCCAGGTGCCGATCCACGTTCCGGTGAACGTGTGTGGCAACGCGATCTCCGTGGTCGGGCTGCTGAACCCCAGCTTCGGCAACACCTGCGTCAACTCCTGACGTTGTGCCACAACCCGTGAGGGTGTGATCCCGGATGGCCCCGGAGTGCGTGTCCTGCGCTCCGGGGCCGCTGGGCATCCGGCGAGTGGGCGGCGAGCCCCCTCGCGTTTCGTAAGGCAGAGCAGAAGTCAGGGGAACGAAGCTATGCGACAGGTCGCGAGAAAAGGCCTGATCACCGTGGCGGCCGCGAGCGGCGTACTCGCCGCCACCGGCGGCTACGCGAACGCGGACTCGGGGGCGCGAGGCGGTGCCTCGCAATCGCCGGGCGTGCTGTCCGGCAATTCGGTGCAGGTTCCGCTGCACGTGCCGGTGAACGCGTGCGGCAACACAGTGAGCGTGATCGGGCTGCTCAACCCCACCACGGGGAACAAGTGCGCCAACGGTTCCGGCCACCACCATGGTCATGGCGGGAAGCCGGGCGGCCACGGCGGGGCCGTCGCGCACGGCGGCAACCACCACTCGCCCGGGATCGGGTCGGGCAACGGACTCCAGGTGCCGATCGACGTGCCGGTCAACGCCTGCGGCAACACCGCCAACGTGGTCGGCCTCGGCAACTCGACCACCGGCAACGACTGCGCCAATCCGGAGGGGCCCGGCCATCGGCCCACCGTGCCGCCCGAGCCCCAGCACCCGGGGCAGCCGCACCATCCGAACCAGCCGGGCCACCCCCACAACCCCGGTCACCACCCCGGTCACCACCCCCAGGAGCCAGGGCACTCGTCGCACACGCCGCCGACCGGCCGTGCGATCCCGCCCAACCCGAACACCAACCCCAAACCCAACCCGAATCCGGGAGAGCAGGGGTCCGGGATGTCGCGGGTGCACGACGTCGCGCCGTCCCCGCACACCGTGGGCGTCGAGGAGCTCGCCGAGACCGGCGCGGGTCAGCTGGGCACGGTCATTCCGGTCGGCGCCGGGCTGCTGCTGGGCGGCGCGGTGCTCTACCGCCGCTCCCGTGCGGCGCGGCACTGAGCGGATCGGGGCTCCGGCAGCGGCCGGGGCGAAGCGGAGCGGGCCCCGCCGGTGCGGGGCCCGTTTCACGCTCACTCACCATGTGGCGTGCAGCTGGCGGATGATCCGCCGCCGCAACCGCACCTTGCGGCTGCCGTCGGGATTGAGTCGAAGTCGGTCCAACTCCCAGTGTCCGTACTCGGCATGGTCGGTCAGCAGGCGCGTGGCCGCCTTGCGGGAGACCCCGCGTGGCATGTACACGTCGCAGAATTCGTATTCCGGCATCGCCACTATTGTGCTCGGTGCCAGCCGATTTCGGCACCCTGCGCCACACCGCGTCGCACCGCGCCGCGCGGCGGCCGACGTGCGAAATGTGAAGGATTGTGGACATTTGGCCACCCAGTCGTGGTCAAGTGCTGGGCCGTGTCGGGATATTCGCGTCTTGGCATCGCATCTACTGCGCGTGAACAGCCCAGGTGCGGATAGCGTCTGCACTATGTCTGATGCTGCGCAGCCAACCGCTGCCGAGGTACGTGCCGCCGCCGAGGCGGTCAAAGCCGCGCTGGATCGTCACCTCGACGCCGTCGAACGCCGGTCGGGGGAGGACGACCCGGACGTCTACGCCGCGTTCAACGAACTGGCCGCGGCCGCTGAGACGTACGACGAGCTGCTCTACGACGTCTACGACGAGGTAACGCCCTTCGAGATCCCCGGCGACGAGTCGCTGCCCGCGTACGCGGGGCCCGAGGAGCCCAGCGCGCTGAGCGTGCTGATCCGCCGCGACTACGCGGTGGCCGAGCCGCAGCGCCTCCTCGCCCAGGCGCAGCGGGTGGCCGACCTCGACCCGGACGTCGACACCGGGAACGGCACGGCGGGCGGGGCCGCGGGCATCGTCGGCAGCAGCGTGCACGCCGCGCTCGGAGTGCTCTTCGGCGAGTACGAACCGGACGAGATCGCCTCCCGGCACAAGGAGTTCGGCCTGGAGGAGGGCGACTCCACGCTCTGGGTCGCGGCTCTCGACGAACTGACCGAGCCGGGGGAGTGGCTGACCGCGCCGTTCGATCAGACGGATCCACAGCGGGTGGTGTGCCGCTTCGACGTCAGCTCGGTCTTCGACGAGGAGTTCGACGACGACGTGGAGGACATCGGCGACGAGGAGGACGACCTGGAGCCGCTCAGGCCGGAGCACTGACCCCGGCCGGACTCCGGCCTCCAGACCCTGGCCTCCAGACCCCGGCCTCCAGACCCCGGACTTCAGTCCGCGGACCGAGCGGACGGCCGGGCCACCGCTCGGTCGCCCGGCCCCCGGATCACTCCTCGGGCCTGCCCTGAGCCTGGAGCAGCGACCGCAGCCGGGTGGTACGCGGCTTCGCCGGCACCTCGGCGATGGCGCGGGGCAGCGCCTGGTCCACGCCGTGCACCACGGACAGATGCCGCTCGGCGCGGCTGAACGCGGTGTAGACCCAGGCGCGGTTCAGCGCCGCGGCGGCGTCGCCCGGCAGCACCACCACGGCGGCGGGCCAGCGGATGCCCGCCGCCTGGTGCGCGGTCACGGCCCAGCCGTGCCGCACCGTCTCGGCCACCCGTTCGCGCGGTACGAGGACGGGCGCGCCCGCGCACTCCAGGCGCAGCCCCTCGGCGTCCGCCGAGACCACGGTGCCGGCCGTCATCCGGCCCGGCGCCGGTACGTACGCGACCCGGTCGCCCGGGTCGAACCCGCCGAACCGGCCCGGCCCCGGGTTCAGCCGCTCCTTGAGCGCCGCGTTGAGCGCGCGCGTACCGGCCGACCCGCCATGGCCGGGCGTGATCACCTGCGTACGGTCCGAGGGGACGCCGATCGCGCGCGGGACGGAGTCGGCGACCAGCTGCACCGTGCGGTGCACCGCCTCTCCCGCGTCCCGCACCGGGACGATGACGACCTCCTTGCCGGGCGCCTCGACCTGGTTCAGTTCGCCGACGCCGATCCCCGAGACCAGCTCGCCGATCGGGCCCGGGTCCGGGGTGCGTGAGACGACCGCGGGGCAGACGCGGGCCGCCGCGACATCCGCGAACACCCGGCCGGGCCCTGCCGACCAGAGCGTTCCGGCGTCGCCGCTGAGGATCAGCCGGGCGCCGTCCGCCAGCGACTCCACGAGCATCGCCGCGGTCTCCACGTCGAGTTGCGGTGCGTCCAGCACGACGAGGAGATCGAGGGCGAGAGCGCCGTCCGCGTCGCGCCCGGGGCCTTCGACGCCGGCGAGCAGCCCTGAAACGGTGACCGCAGGGTCGTATGGGGCCTGGTCGGGCGGTCCTTGGCTGGTCGGGCCTGGGGCGAGCGGGCCTTCGTCGGTCGGGTCCTGGCCGGTCGGGGGCGGGCCGATGAGGGCGGCCGTCCGCTGCCTGCCGTCCTCGCTGTGCGTGGCCGCGTACGCGCGCAGCCCCCCGGCGCGCGCGGCGGCGACCAGGGCGGCGGGCTCGGCGCGGGCGGCTTCGCCGCCGGTGTGGGCCACCAGGCCGTTGCCGGCCGCGGCCCGGATCAGCTCGGCCGCCGAGGGGGACGGCGCACCGGCCGCCGCCCGCTCCCACGCCTCGGGGGCCATGCCGGCGCCGTCGTCCGTCGACAGGGCGTTGATGAGCCGGGCCAGGCCGTCGGCGAGGCTCTCCTCGGCCATGGCGTAGCGGTCCAGCCCCAGCAGCACGCGGACCGGCACCTCCGCGTCCTCGTCACCGCCGGCCGCCGCGCGCCCGGCTCCGGCCCCCGGCGTTTCGATCGCCTCCTGGAAGACGAGCACCGCGCCGTCGGCGATGGCGGTCTGAAGTGCCTCGTCCGGGTCCGGTACGGACTGCTGGGCGAGCGCCGCCCGCAGCGCCGACGACTCCAGCACGGCGTGCCCTTCGAGCGCGGCGCGCTCCAGCAGCCATGCGACGAGCGCCTGGGCGCGCCGCTCGTCGCCGGGTCCGCACTCGCCTCCGAGGAGGGCGCGCGCGAATCCGTCCGCCTGCTCGGGCCGTACGCCGGCCACCGCGAGCAGCTGCCACGGGTCCTCGTGCAGCGCCTCGGCGGCGCGCTCGCCAAGAGCGTCCACGGCCTTCTCGGCCAGCTGCTCGGGCGCCCCGCCCGCCGCGAGCACCTGCCGGACCCCGTCGAGGCCGGCGGCCGGCACCGGCCGGTGCGGGGGCGCGGGCGGGGCCGTGCGGGCGGCGTCGCGCTCCGGCACGGCGGAGGGCCGGGCCGCCGGTGAGGGCACGGGGGCGGAGGGGGCGGACGGGGGTGTCGCGGCCGGTGCCGGTTTCGGCCGGTTCGGTGTGCTGAAGAACGACGCGGCCGACCGTTCCCCGCTCTCGACGGCCCGCACGGCCGCGGCCAATGCCTCAGCGGCAGCGGACCGCCCGGGCTGCCCGCCCCCGGCGCCGCCGGAAGCGTCGTCCTGCTCGCGCGCGGTCGGGCGCGGTACGGACGCGCCTGCCCCCGCCCCGGCTTCCGGTGCTTCCGGTTCGGCCGCCGAGCTGTTGCCCGCAGCCTCCACGGACTCCACCGCGCCGTCGTCGGCCGCCCCCGGAACCCCACTGCTCGGTGCGGACGCTCCGAGATCCCCGACGCCCGGTGCGTCGGCATCCGGGGCGGGTGCACCCGGCGTGGTCGTGGTCGTGGCCTCGGCTCGGGCCGGCGAATCCTGCCGCGCGACGTTCGGCGCGACCGCCCCCGTTACGCCGGCATCTCGCGCGGAGTCCCCCGGCGCGCCACCGCTCGGCGCGGATGCCCCGGGCGCCCCGCCGTCCGGTACGGGCCCTCCCGCATCGTCGCCCTCCGGCACAGGCCCTCCCGCATCGTCGGAATTCGGCTCGGGAGCCTCCGACGTGTCCCCGGCCGGGGCCGGAGAATCGTGCTCGTCGCCGCCCCGCGCGGCCGCTCCCGGCGCGTCCTCGGCCGGACCGGACGCCGCCGGGCCCCCGGAGCCCGTAGGCGCCTCCGCCCCGTCGTCTCCCGGCGTGACCTCCGCCTGGCCCCCGTCCGCCGGTGCGGGCGTGTCCGGGGTGGTGCCTGCTGGTGTGGGCGCTGGGGCCTCGGGGGGCTCGGCGGCCTCGGGGGCGAGGCGGTCCGTGTTCACAGCGTGCTCCAGTCCTGGTCGGGATAGCGGTGCACGGGCGCCGACACGTCGTCGAGCGCCTGGCAGATCTCGTCAGGAAGCGTAAGGGCCTCCACTGACAACGCGGCTCTGAGCTGTTTCGCGTTGCGCGCGCCGACGATGGGGGCGGCCACACCGGGGCGGTCCCGCACCCAGGCCAGCGCCACCTGGAGGGACGTCGTGGCCAGGCCGTCCGCGGCGGTGGCGACGGCGTCGACGATGTGTCCCGCCGCCTCGTCCAGGTAGGGGGCCACGAAGGGGGCCAGCGCCTCGGACGCGCCGCGCGAGTCCGCCGGCGTGGCGTGCCGGTACTTGCCGGTGAGCACACCCCGGCCGAGCGGCGAGGACGGCAGCAGGCCCACCCCCAGGTCCAGCGCCGCGGGCAGCACCTCGCGCTCGATGCCGCGCTGGAGCAGGGAGTACTCCATCTGCGTACTGGCCAGCCGGGTACGCACGCCGGGCGCCCCCAACTGCCAGGTGGCGGCCTTGGCCAGCTGCCAGCCGGAGAAGTTGGACACCCCTGCGTACCGCGCCCGCCCGCTGCTGACCGCGATGTCCAGCGCCTGCAGCGTCTCGTCCAGTGGCGTCGCCGGGTCGAAGGCGTGCACCTGCCAAAGATCGACATGGTCGGTGCCCAGCCGCTCCAGCGACGCGTCGAGGGCGGAGAGCAGATGTCCGCGCGAACCGTCGAAGCGCCGGTCCGGATCGGGGACGCTGCCCGCCTTCGTCGCGATGACCAGGTCGCGGCGCGGCACCAGCCCCTCCATCAGCTGTCCGAGCAGATACTCCGCGCCGCCGTCCGCGTACACATCGGCGGTGTCGATCAGGGTGCCGCCCGCTTCCCAGAACGCCTTGATCTGATCCGCGGCGTCGTGCTCGCCGGTGTCCCGGCCCCAGGTGAGCGTGCCGAGCCCGATCCGGGATACGCGCAGTCCCGTGCGGCCGAGATGCCTTTGCTCCATGAGCGCTCAGATTAGTGGGCAGGGCACTTTCCGTGGCCGCCTGTGGATAACTCGACACTGACGTATCCGAGGTCCGCGCGCTAGAGTCCCCGCTACAGGGACGTTACTGATGAGTAAGGGGAGCGGTATGCGGCTTGGCATCAACCTCGGCTACTGGGGAGCCGGGATGGACTCGGACAATCTCGCGGTCGCCCGCGAGGCGGACCGCCTCGGCTACGCGGTCTGCTGGGCCGCCGAGGCGTACGGATCGGACGCCGCCACCGTGCTCTCCTGGGTGGCCGCGCAGACCGAGCGGATCGACGTCGGCTCCGCCATCTTCCAGATCCCCGCCCGTACCCCCTCGATGACGGCGATGACCGCCGCCACCCTCGACTCGCTCTCCGGCGGCCGGTTCCGGCTCGGCCTCGGCGTCTCCGGGCCGCAGGTCTCCGAGGGCTGGTACGGCGTCAAGTTCGACAAGCCGCTCGCCCGCACCCGCGAATACGTCGAGATCATCCGCAAGGCCATGTCCCGCGAGCGGCTCAGCCACGAGGGCGAGCACTGGACGCTGCCGCTCCCCGGCGGCCCCGGCAAGCCGATCAAGCTCACCGTGCACCCGGTACGCGAGCACATCCCGCTCTACATCGCCGCCATCGGCCCGAAGAACCTGGAGCAGACCGGCGAGATCGCCGACGGCGCGCTGCTCGTCTTCTTCTCGCCCGAACACGCCGAGGAGACCACGCTCGGCGCGCTCCGCGCCGGCCGCGCCAAGGCCGGCAAGGACCTCGACGGCTTCGACCTCGTACCCACCGTCCCCATGGCCGTCGGCGACGACGTGAACGCGCTCGCCGACCTCTTCCGCCCGTACACCGCCCTCTACGTCGGCGGCATGGGCAGCGCCAAGCAGAACTTCTACAACAAGCTCGCGCAGCGCATGGGGTACGGCAAGGAGGCCGCCGAGATCCAGGAGAAGTACCTCGCCGGGGACAAGGACGGCGCCGCCGCCGCGGTCCCGCGCGAGCTGATCGACTCCACCGCGCTGCTCGGCCCCGTGGAGCGGATCGCCGAGCGCATGCAGGCGTACGCCGAGGCCGGGGTCACCACCCTGTCGCTGGCCCCCGCCGGCTTCGCGCTCGACGAGCGGATCGCGGGGCTGCGGGCCGGCGTCGACGCCCTGGAGCGGGCCGGGCTCGCCTGACGCGTACGAGGCGGAAGCGCCGGGGGAAGTCCACGGCCGTGGTGGGGGCTCGGGGGTCTTCCCCGCCACGGCCGTCACCGAGCACAACGCCCCGACCGCCTCGGCGGTTACGCGCCGCGGGCGCCCCGGCTTCCGCCATTCGGCCTGACCTCCTGTTGCCCGGCCTCCCCGGCGGCGTTTGACTTTCCTTCGGCGGTCTTCGCGCTCGGAGGTGGCAGCGGTGCTTTCGGCCAAGGGCTTGTTCCAGGAGATTCTCGACAGCGATGAGGCGTTCCAACTGTTCTGCTCCATCGCGGCCGGCGGCGAGAGCCAGGGCGGCTGGGAGAACGGCCGGATCGCGGCCCTCGTCCCCGACGGCATGCGCGACCTCGCACCGAAGATCGCGCGGCACGGCGCGGACGAGGACAAGCACGGCCGTATCTTCCTCGCCCTGCTGCGCAACCGCGCTCTGGAACCGGTCGAGACCCCGCCGAGCACCGACTACACGATGCTCCTCGAACGCCGCGGCATCGGCCTCGCCCACGACCGGCTGCGCGCCGCCGAAGCCCTCAGCGAGCGGGACATCATCACCTACCTCACGCACAGTCGGGTCACCGAACAGCGCGCCGCCGGCCAGATGTCCATGCTGACCGGGCACTTCGGCGAGCACCCGCAGATCGGCCGGGCGATCCGGGTGATCTGCCGCGACGAGGAGAACCACCTCGCCTACTGCCACGAGGAACTCCTCCGCCTCGCCGCCCTCGGGCACGGCCGGCGGATCCAGGCGGCCCTGCGCCGCAGCGCCCTCGCCGAGATCGCCGTCTACCGGGACGTATCGCTCGCCGTCATGGACCGCATGGGCCGCATCCTGGGCTGGCCGCGCGCCAAGGCCGCGGTGATCGCCGGAGCCATCCGCGCCGTGTACGCGTACGAGCGGGCCGGCGGCTGGTGGCGGATGGTCGACCTGCGGATGCCCGAGCGCCGCGACGCCCTCGGCGGGCCCGCGCCCCGCGCCGTCGGGCTCGCCTGAGGCCGAGCACCCGCCCGTACGCCCGTAGGCGGCCCGTACGTCCGGTGGCGCCCCTACGCCCGGTGGTGCCCGTACGCTCGCAGGCGCCCGTACGTACCGGTGGCGACCGCCCCCTACAGCCAGCCCCTGCGCTTGAACATGCGGTGCAGCCAGAAGACGAGCCCCGCCATGAACAGGATCACCGCCGGATAGCTCCACGAATACGCCAGTTCCGGCATGTGCTCGAAGTTCATGCCGTATATCCCCGCGACCATCGTCGGGACCGCCGCCATCGCCGCCCACGCGGAGATCTTCCGCATGTCGTCGTTCTGCCGCACCCCCGTCTGCGCGAGATGCGCGGAGAGGATGTCGGACAGCAGCCGGTCCAGCCCCTCCACATAGTCGTTCGCGCGCGTCAGATGGTCGCTGACGTCGCGGAAGAACGGCTGCGACGCTGCGTGCACGTACGGCAGTCCGGCGCTCGCAAGCCGGGACATCGGCTCCGCGAGCGGGCCGGTGGCCCGGCGGAACTCCACGACCTGGCGCTTGAAGGCGTAGATCCGGCCCGCCATGCGCTTGGTGTCCCCGCCGGCCGGGGCGAACACCTCGGCCTCCAACTCCTCCAGGTCCACCTGCAGTTCCGCCGCCACGTCGATATAGGTGTCGACGACCGCGTCGCTCACCGCGTACATGACCGCCGTGGGCCCGTGCTGGAGCACCTTGGGGTCCGCCTCCAGCCGGTGCCGCACCTGGGTGAGCGGGCTGCCCCGGCCGTGCCGGACCGTGACCACGAAGGAGTCGCCGACGAAGACCATCAGCTCGCCCGTGGCGACCGTATCGGCGTCCTCGTCGTACTCGACCGGCTTGAGCACCAGGAAGAGCGAGTCGTCGTAGACCTCCAGCTTGGGCCGCTGGTGGGCGGCGAGCGCGTCCTCCACGGCCAGCGGGTGCAGACCGAACTCGCTGGTCACGAGCGCGAATTCGCTTTCGGTGGGCTCGTGCAGCCCGATCCACAGGAAGGAATGCCCCTCGGCGCGCGCCTCGTCCAGCGCGTCCGAGAAGTCGGCGGGGCCGTCGGTGCGGCGCCCGTCGCGGTAAATGGCGCAGTCCACGATCACGGAGAGCATTCTTCCGCCCCCCACTGGGATGTACACCAGGCATGGGCAAAGGCGAGTCGTAGGGTGGCGCCATGCCCACGTTGATCCTTGTCCGGCACGGCCGGTCCACCGCCAACACCGGGGGAGTGCTCGCGGGCTGGACCCCCGGCATCGCCCTCGACGAGCGCGGCGCGGCGCAGGCGGCCGGGCTCCCGGCCCGCCTGGCGCGGCTGCCGCTCGCCGCCGCCGTCACCAGTCCCCTCCAGCGCTGCCAGGAGACCCTCGCCCCGCTCCTCGCCGACCGGCCCGACCTCGCTCTGCATACCGACGACCGGATCGGCGAGTGCGATTATGGCGACTGGTCCGGGCGCAAACTCGCCGAGCTCTTCGACGAACCGCTGATGACCGTCGTCCAGCAGCACCCGTCGGCCGCCGCCTTCCCCGGCGGCGAGTCCATACGGGAGATGCAGGTGCGCGCGGTGAACGCGGTCCGGGAGTGGAACCAGCGGATCGAGGACGAGCACGGCGCCGACGCCGTCTACCTCATGTGCACGCACGGCGACATCGTCAAGGCGCTCGTCGCCGACGCCCTCGGCATGCACCTCGACCTGTTCCAGCGCATCGCCGTCGACCCCTGCTCGGTGACCGCGATCCGGTACACCCGGCTGCGCCCGTTCCTGCTGCGGCTCGGCGACACCGGAGACTTCGGCGGTCTGCTGCCGCCCGAGGGCCCCGCCGCGGAAGGCGGCGAAGCGGGTGACGCGGCGGTGGGCGGTGGCTCCGGAGCGCCGTGATCGACGCGCGCAGTAGGGTGGTGGCGCGGTGCGGCCCGCTCGGTCGCCGAGCCGGTGCGTCCGCCGGACCGGCGGCAGGGGCGGCACCGCGCGGTTGAGCACCACCGCGGCCGGTCCGCCGGCCGTAATTCTGTAATCCGTATATTTCGTATTTCGCATATTTTTCGCAGTCGATGACAAATGGAGCAGGACGTTGTCCCGTCAGGTGTTCCTCTACGACCCGCCGGACCGCTTCGTCGCCGGTACGGTCGGGCTGCCTGGCCGCCGTGCCTTCTTCCTGCAAGCCACCGCGGCCGGCCGGACGACCAGCGTCGCGCTGGAGAAGACGCAGGTCGAAGCGCTCGCCGAGCGCATCGACGAACTCCTCGACGAGGTGGTGCGCCGCACCGGCGGCAACGCCCCCGTGCCGGCCGTCGCCCCCGCCGAGGTCGCCGACACCGCGCCCCTGGAGACCCCCGTCGAGGAGGAGTTCCGGGTCGGCACCATGGCCCTGGCCTGGGACGGCGAGGAACAGCGCATGGTGGTCGAGGCGCAGGCCCTCGTCGAGCTCGACGCCGACTCCGAGGAGGACCTCGCCGAGGCCGAGGAGCGGCTGCTCCAGGACGAGGCGAACGGTCCGCCGATGCTCCGCGTACGGCTCACCGGGCTGATGGCCCGCGAATTCGCCAAGCGCGCCCTGGAACTCGTCAACGCCGGCCGCCCGCCGTGCCCGCTGTGCAGTCTGCCGCTCGACCCGGAGGGACACGTATGCCCGCGCCAGAACGGATATCGCCGCGGGGCGTGACGCCGCCGCCCGAGCTGCTGACGCTCGGCGAGCTGACGGTGCACGGGAGGGTGCGTGAAGCCTCCAACGCGGTGCTGTACTGCACGGTCGCGTACGAGGGCCACAGCGCGGCGTGCGTGTACAAGCCGGTGGCGGGGGAGCGGCCGCTGTGGGACTTCCCCGACGGCACCCTCGCGCAGCGCGAGGTGGCCTCGTACGAGCTGTCCGAGGCCATGGGCTGGAGCCTGATCCCGCAGACCGTGCTGCGCGACGGGCCGTACGGGCAGGGCATGTGCCAGCTGTGGGTGGAGCCGACGGCCGATGGCGCGGGTGATGGTGAGGGCGGCGCCGACGCTGACGCCGATCGGGCTGAGGACGGCGGTCGGGCTGAGGACGCCGATCGGGTTGGGGACGGCGGTCCTGTCGAAGACGGCGAACGCTCCGAGAACGGCCACTGCTCCGAAGCCGCCGACCGCCCCGGAAACGGCGGCCGTCCCCGAAACGGTGACCTCTCCGACGAGGTCGCGCTCGGCGGCGCCGCCGGGCTGCTGGCGCTGATCGAGGGCGAGGAGCCCGGCCCCGGCTGGAAGGCCATCGGCTTCGCCGAGGTCGGCGAGGGCCGCACCGCGCTGCTGGTGCACGCGGACGACGTACGGCTGCGCAGGCTGGCCGTGCTCGACGCCGTGATCAACAACGGCGACCGCAAGGGCGGCCATCTCCTGCCCGCCTCCGATGGTCACTTTTACGCCATCGACCACGGAGTGACCTTCAACGCGGACGACAAGCTGCGCACCCTGCTGTGGGGCTGGGCGGGCGAGCCGCTGCCGGCGGACGCGCTGGACGCGCTGCGGCGGCTTTCGGCCGACCTGGCCGTCGGCGGGCCGCTCGTCGCCCGACTGGCCGAGTTGATCACCGCCGTCGAAATCGAGGCCCTCAGGGGCCGTGTCGCCGATCTTCTGCGGACCGGGCGGCACCCCGTGCCCAGCGGGGAGTGGCCCGCGATCCCCTGGCCACCGGTCTGACCCAGCACGTTGCCGGGGGTCGCGCAAGACCGCCTTACCAGCCAACGACCGCTATCCGGTTCGTATACGGACACTGCATCCGGTTACGCTCAAGACATGTATGCCTGGCCCGCTTCTGAGGTGCCCGCCCTGCCTGGCAGTGGCCGCGACCTCCGAATCCACGACACCGCGACCGGCGGCCGAGTCTCCCTCGCCCCCGGTCCCGTCGCCCGTATCTACGTCTGCGGCATCACGCCCTACGACGCCACCCATATGGGGCACGCGGCGACCTACAACGCGTTCGACCTCGTGCAGCGCGTGTGGCTCGACACCAAGCGGCAGGTTCAGTACGTCCAGAACGTCACCGACGTCGACGACCCGCTGCTGGAGCGGGCCGTACGCGACGGGCAGGACTGGACAGCCCTCGCCGAGCGCGAGACGGCCCTGTTCCGCGAGGACATGACCGCACTGCGCATGCTCCCGCCCCAGCACTACGTCGGCGCCGTCGAATCCATACCCGGCATCGTCCCCCTCGTCGAACGGCTGCGCGACATCGGCGCCGCCTACGAACTCGACGGCGACGTCTACTTCTCCGTGGAGTCCGACCCGCACTTCGGCGGCGTCTCCGGGCTCGACGCCGAGGCCATGCGGCTGCTCTCCGCCGAGCGCGGCGGCGACCCCGAGCGGCCCGGCAAGAAGAACCCGCTCGACCCGATGCTGTGGATGGCCGCCCGCGAGGGCGAGCCCAGCTGGGACGGCGCCTCGCTCGGCCAGGGCCGCCCCGGCTGGCACATCGAGTGTGTGGCCATCGCCCTCGACCACCTCGGCATGGGCTTCGACGTGCAGGGCGGCGGCTCCGACCTCGCCTTCCCGCACCACGAGATGGGCGCCTCCCACGCCCAGGCGCTGACCGGCGAGTACCCCTTCGCCAAGGCGTACGTGCACGCCGGCATGGTCGGCCTGAACGGCGAGAAGATGTCCAAGTCCAAGGGCAACCTCGTCTTCGTCTCCCAGCTGCGCCGGGACGGCGTGGACCCCGTCGCCATCCGGCTCGCCCTCCTCGCCCACCACTACCGCGCGGACTGGGAGTGGACGGACGGCGTCCTGGCCGAGGCCGTGGAGCGGCTCGACCGCTGGCGCGCCGCCGTGTCGCGCCCCGACGGGCCCTCGGCCGACGCGCTCGTCGAGGAGATCCGCGAGGCGCTCGCGGACGACCTCGACGCGCCGGCCGCGCTCGCCGCGGTGGACCGCTGGGCCGCCGCACAGACCGCCGGCGGCGGCGCCGACGAGGGCGCGCCCGGCGTGGTCTCCCGCGCCGTCGACGCGCTGCTCGGCGTGGCACTCTGACGGGAACGGGGCATAGGAAGGGGCGCTTCCCGTTGCGGGAAGCGCCCCTCTATCCGTTCTGTCCGTATGGCGTAGGCCTTTTCGGCCCCGACCCGGCCCGCGAGCGGGCCTTTCAGCCCTCGCCGTCCTTCTTCCCGGCCCCGTCGTCCCCGTCGTCCTTCTCGGCCCGGTCGTCCGGGCCTTCGGAAGCCGGGCCGCCCTCGGCGTCGGCGCCGCCCTGGACGTCAGAGTCATCCTCGGCGTCCGGACCGCTCTTGGCGTCAGAGTCATCCTTTGCCTCAGAGCCGCCCTTGGCGTCCGGGCCCCGGTCCCGGTCACAGCCGGAACCGGACTCCGGGCCGGGCCTCAGCCCCGGCGGATCGTCCTTCGCAGTCGGCTTCCTCGGGCGCGTACGGCCGCTGGACGTGTCACGGAGATACGATCCGTCGCGGCCGTCCGCGACCCCGCCCTCCGTGGCGTGCCCGCCCGGCTGTCCCGGTCCCGGCTGGCCGTCGCGCCGGCGCAGATAGCGCTCGAACTCGCGGGCGATGGCCTCGCCGGACGCCTCCGGCAGCTCGGCCGTGTCGCGCGCCTCCTCCAGCGACTGCACGTACTCCGCGACCTCGCTGTCCTCCGCCGCCAGTTGATCCACGCCCAGCTGCCAGGCGCGGGCGTCCTCCGCCAGCTCGCCGAGCGGTACGCGCAGGTCGATGAGGTCTTCGAGGCGGTTGAGCAGGGCCAGGGTGGCCTTCGGGTTCGGCGGCTGCGACACGTAGTGCGGCACCGCCGCCCACAGGCTCACCGCCGGCACGCCCGCGTGCGCGCACGCTTCCTGGAGGATGCCCACGATGCCGGTCGGACCCTCGTACCGGGTCTCCTCCAGATCCATCGTGCGCGCCAGGTCCGCGTCGGAGGTCACGCCGCTGACCGGCACCGGCCGGGTGTGCGGGGTGTCGCCGAGCAGCGCGCCCAGCACCACCACCATCTCGACGCCCAGCTCGTGCGCGAAGCCCAGGATCTCGTTGCAGTACGAGCGCCAGCGCATGCTCGGCTCGATGCCGCGCACCAGCACGAGGTCGCGCGGCTTCGCGCCGCCGGTGCGGACCACGGAGAGCCGGGTCGTCGGCCAGGTGACCTTGCGGACCCCGCCGTCCAGCCACACGGTGGGCCGGTTGACCTGGAAGTCGTAGTAGTCCTCGGCGTCGAGCGCCGCGAAGACCTCGCCCTTCCACTCCCGGTCCAGGTGCCCGACCGCGGAGGAGGCGGCGTCGCCGGCGTCGTTCCACCCTTCGAAGGCACAGATCATGACCGGGTCGATCAGCTCGGGAACCCCCTCAAGCTCGATCACCCAGCGCCTCCTTCCGACCGGGGCGGACGGCTCGTGCCGCCACCGGTTTGCAGTTCCAATGCGTGCGCCCCAAGCCTACGGCTTCCAGGGCCCCTCACCGCAGCCCCTGTGCACGGACGAGTACCCATTCATCCGAGGTGTCCCCAGCCCTCTCCCGGCCAACTTCACTCGGGCCACAACCGTCGTGTTCCTGGGCGGACCGGCGTCCGAAACGTCCGACGTCCGCACGGCCGCTGAACAGCTCCTGAACAGCCGCTACAGGGTCGAGCGCAGCCACTGCTCCACGCTCGCGATGTGCACCGTCGCCCAGGACCGGGCCGCCTCAGCGTCGCGGTCCCGCAGCGCGCCCACGATCGCCCGGTGCTCGTGCAGGGTGCGGCTCACGGCGTCCTCCTGGGTCAGGCCGCGCCACACCCGCGCGCGCGTGGTCGGCCCGGAGAGCCCGTCCAGCAGCGAGCACAGCACGGAGTTTCCGGAGGACTGGACGATGCCTCGGTGGAACTCCAGGTCGCAGGCGACCAGCTGCTCCACCGAGGGCTGCGGCCCCAGCTTCTCCAGCTGGGCGCTGAGCGCGTCCAGGGTGGCGTCGCTGATGTGCGCGCAGGCCATCGCCGTGGCCGCCGGCTCCAGGATGCGGCGGACCGCCAGGAACTCCAGCACCGTGTCGTCCCGGTGGAAGTCGACGACGAAGCTCAGCGCCTCCAGCAACAGCTGCGGATCGAGGCTCGTGACGTACGTGCCGTCGCCCTGGCGTACGTCCAGGATGCGGATGAGCGAGAGCGCCCGTACGGCCTCGCGCAGCGAGTTGCGCGACAGGCCCAGCTCCGCCGCGAGCTCGCTCTCCTTGGGCAGCCGGTCGCCCGGCCGCAGCGCCCCGGAGACGATCATCCCCTTGATCTTCTCGATCGCCTCGTCAGTGACCGCCATCTTGACCCTCCCCGCGTCGGACCCGCCCGGACTCGACGCGGCACCGCTTCCGTACCGCCTCGGCCGCCACGTCGATACATCCGATGTCTGGCCCCATTATGGACCTGACGTGCCCTCGGTTCCCTTGGTTCACACCTCGGCCGTGCTCCGGGGGAGTCGGCGACCGGGGCGCCGTCCGGGCCACCGGCGTGGCCGAAAACCGTACGGTCCGTGCCCGTCCGCCGCCCGGTACGGCCGCACCACTGCCCGTACCGCCGCACACAACGACCCCCAGGGACAACCCTCACCCCATGGCCGTACGCAGCGCGGAGCGGCCGACGACACCGTGCACCTTGCCGTCGAGCAGCACCACCGCGGCCTCGGCGGCCTGCTCCTCCAGCGCGGCCAGCGCCGCCGCCGCGGACTCGCCGCGCCCCACGAGCGGCAGCGCGGGCGCCGCGTGGGACGCCACCGGGTCGCCCCCGCGCGCCGTCCCCGACTCCACCGCCGCGCGCAGCCGCTCCGCCGAGACCGCGCCGATCACCTCGGGCGCCATCACGGGCCGGTCCGGGCGGAGCGCGACCGTGGTCACCAGCACCGTGTCGCCGTCCAGCAGCCCTGCCTTCCGTGCCGTGGCCAGCGACTCCTCGACGGTGTCGGTGGGGCGTACGTGCGGGCCCACGGCCGTGATCCGCGCGTCGCCCACCGAGGGCAGCGCGCCGTCCGAGTCCAGGAACCCCCAGCGCCGCAGCCAGCCGTCGTCGTGCACCTTGGAGAGGTAGTTGCGGCCCGAGTCCGGCAGCAGCACCACGACGAGGTCGTCCGGGCCGAGCCCGGCCGCGATCCGCAGCGCGGCGGCCACCGCTGTCCCCGCCGAGCCGCCGGCCAGCAGCCCCTCCTCGCGCGCCAGCCGACGCGCCGTCAGCAGCGACTCCCGGTCGGGGATCGTCTCGAACCGGTCGACGACCGGCGGGTGGTAGGAGGACGGCCACAGGTCCTCCACCGTCTCGGGGTGCACGAAGTGGCCGATGCTCTCCACGAAGTACGGGCGTCCGTCGCCGCCCGAGTAGACGGACGCCTCGGGGTCCGCGCCGACGACCGTGACCCGGCCGTCGCTGACCTCCTTCAGGTACTCGCCGGTCCCGGTGATCGTGCCGCCGGTGCCCACCCCGGCCACCAGGTGCGTGACGCGCCCCTCGGTCTGCCGCCAGATCTCCGGGCCCGTGCCGCGGTAGTGGGCCAGCGGGTTGGCCGGGTTGTCGTACTGGTCGGCGTGCCAGGCGCCGGGGGTCTCGGCGGCGATGCGCGCGGCCGTCTCGTGGACGTGGTCCGGGTGCTCGCGCGGCACCCCGCTCGGGCAGACGACGACCTCGGCGCCGTACGCCCGCAGCAGCGCGATCTTCTCGCCGCTGCTCTTGTCGGGGATCGCGAAGACGCATCGGTAGCCGCGCTGGGCGGCGACCATGGCCAGCCCCGCTCCGGTGTTGCCGGAGGTGCCCTCGACGACGGTGCCGCCGGGGCGCAGCAGTCCGGCCTCCTCGGCGGCGTCGACCATCGCCACGGCGGCGCGGTCCTTCACGCTGCCGCCGGGGTTGACGTATTCGAGTTTCGCGAAGACGGGGGCGGTCAGGGCGCCGGTCACACGGTTGAGCCGGACCAGGGGGGTGCCGCCGACCGCGTCGACCAGAGATGCGTACACGTCCATGCCCGGATCGTAGGCGCATCCGTACGCGGCGGGGGAGGGCCGTCCGTACCGGCGCATCCGTACGCGGAAGGGGAGGGCCGCCCGTACCGGACGACCCTCCCCTCGACGGCTGTCGGTGTGTCAGCCCTTCTTGCCCAGCAGGTCCTTGACCTTGGCGCGGACGTCGTCCGTGGCCAGGCCGCGGATCGTCAGGGTCGTGCGGCGGCGCAGCACGTCGTCCTCGGTCTCGGCCCACTCGTGGTCGCGGGCGTAGACGGCCTGCGCCCAGATCTCGGGGGCGTCGGGGTGGATGCGCTCGGCCAGCTCCGGGTTCTCGTTCGCCATGCGGGCGATCTCGAAGGACAGCGAGCCGTAGTGCGTGGCCAGGTGGCGCGCGGTCTCCGGGGCCATCCGGACGCCGTTCGATCCGCCGTCGACCAGCAGCCGGTGGGTGACCGCGTCCGGGTTGGCGATGCCGGGCAGCGGCATGTGCTTGGGCAGCTGCGAGATGGGCTCCATGTCGCTGCCGAGCGGGTGGCCCGGAAGCTGCGCGAGCTTGTTCATCACGGTGCGGCCGATGTGCCGGAAGGTGGTCCACTTGCCGCCGGCGACCGACAGCATGCCGCCGCTGCCCTCGGTGACGACCGTCTCGCGCTTGGCCTTGGAGGTGTCGCCGGGGCCGCCCGGCAGCACCCGCAGACCGGCGAAGGAGTACGTGATCAGGTCGCGGGAGAGCTGCTGGTCCCGGACGGAGAACGCGGCCTCGTCGAGGATCTGCGATATGTCCTTGTCGTTGACGGCGACGTCCCGCGGGTCGCCCTCGTACTCCTCGTCGGTGGTGCCGAGCAGGAGCATGTCCTCCCAGGGGAGGGCGAAGGTGATGCGGTACTTGTCGATCGGGGTCGCCAGCGCCGCGTTCCAGGGGGAGGTGCGCTTGAGGACCAGGTGCGCGCCCTTGGAGAGGCGGATGCTGGGGGCCGCGTTCTTGTCCTCCATCGCGCGGAGGTGGTCCACCCAGGGGCCGGTGGCGTTGAGCACCAGGCGGGCGTCGACGCCGAACTCGGCGCCGTCCACGCCGTCCTTGAGCTCCGCGCCGGTGACCTTGCCGTGCGTGAAGCGCAGGCCGGTGACCTCGGCGTGGTTCAGGACCGTCGCGCCGGCCTCGACCGCGGCCCGTACGGTCATCAGCGCCATACGGGCGTCGTTCATCTGGCCGTCGCCGTAGACCGCGACCGCCTTGAGGTTGTCGGTCCGCAGCTCCGGCACGTCCCGCGCGGCCTTGTCGGCGCTGATGACGTGGCCGACGCCGTCGCGGAACGCGGACAGCGCGGAGTACGCGAAGACGCCCGCGCCGAGCTTGGCCGCGCCGTGCGGGCCGCCCTTGTAGACGGGCAGGTAGAAGGTGAGCGGGTTGGACAGGTGCGGGGCGACGTCGTGGGAGACGGCGCGGCGCTCGAAGTGGTTCTCGGCGACGAGCTTGACGGCGCCGGTCTGGAGGTAGCGCAGGCCGCCGTGGAGCAGCTTGGAGGAGGCGGAGGAGGTGGCGCCGGCGAAGTCGCCGGCGTCCACCATGGCCACCCGCAGTCCGGACTGCGCGGCGTGCCAGGCAACGGTGATGCCCAGAATGCCGCCGCCGATCACCAGGAGGTCGTACGTAGCCTTGTTCAGCTGTTCCCGGGTCTCGGCGCGGCTCGGGTTCGAACCGGCAGCCGGGTGCGTCCCGAGGGCCGGGACGCTCTGCAGGGTGCTCATGTTGATTACTCCTCGTCCTCGATCCAGCCCATGGTCCGCTCGACGGCCTTGAGCCAGTTCTTGTACTCGCGGTCACGCGTGGCCGCGTCCATCCGGGGGGTCCATTCGGCGGCCCGGCGCCAGTTGGCGCGCAGGGCGGCGGTGTCCGGCCAGAAGCCGACGGCCAGGCCGGCGGCGTAGGCCGCGCCGAGGCAGGTGGTCTCGGCGACCATCGGGCGCACCACGGGGGCGTCCAGGAAGTCCGAGAGGGTCTGCATCAGCAGGTTGTTGGAGGTCATGCCGCCGTCGACCTTGAGCGAGGTCAGCTCGACGCCGGAGTCCTTGGTCATGGCGTCGGTGATCTCGCGGGTCTGCCAGGCGGTGGCCTCAAGCACGGCACGGGCGATGTGCGCCTTGGTGACGTAGCGGGTCAGGCCGGCGATGACGCCGCGCGCGTCGGAGCGCCAGTAGGGGGCGAAGAGGCCGGAGAAGGCGGGCACGAAGTACGCGCCGCCGTTGTCCTCGACCGAGCTGGCGAGCGTCTCGATCTCGGCCGCGCTCTTGATCAGGCCCATCTGGTCGCGCATCCACTGCACCAGCGAGCCGGTGACGGCGATCGAGCCTTCGAGGGCGTAGACCGGCTTCTCGGTGCCGATGCGGTAGCCGACGGTCGTCAGCAGCCCGTTGTAGGAGTTGACGGGCTCCTCGCCGGTGTTCATCAGCATGAAGGTGCCGGTGCCGTAGGTGGACTTGGCCTCGCCCTCGGAGAAGCAGGTCTGGCCGAACAGGGCCGCCTGCTGGTCGCCGAGCGCGGAGGCCACCGGCACGCCGTCCAGCGCGCCGCCCTTGGCGGTGCCGTAGACCTCGGCGGAGGAGCGGATCTTCGGCAGCACCTCGGCCGGGATCTGCATGGAGGTGAGGATCTTGGAGTCCCACTCCAGGCCGCGCAGGTTCATCAGCATGGTGCGGGAGGCGTTGGTGACGTCGGTGACGTGCACGCCGCCGTCGGTGCCGCCGGTGAGGTTCCAGATGACCCAGGAGTCCATGGTGCCGAAGAGGATCTCGCCGCGCTCGGCGCGCTCGCGCAGGCCCTCGACGTTGTCGAGCATCCAGCGGATCTTGGGGCCGGCGAAGTAGCTGGCCAGTGGGAGGCCGGTCTCCCGGCGGAAGCGGTCCTGGCCGACGTTGCGGCCGAGCTCCTTGCAGAGCGCGTCGGTGCGGGTGTCCTGCCAGACGATGGCGTTGTGCACGGGCTCGCCGGTGGCCTTGTCCCACATCAGCGTGGTCTCGCGCTGGTTGGTGATGCCGATGGCCTTGACGTCGGAGGCGGTGATGCCCGCCTTCTCGACGGCGCCGGCCACCACGTGCTGGACGTTGGCCCAGATCTCGGTGGCGTCGTGTTCGACCCAGCCCGGCTTCGGGAAGATCTGCTCGTGTTCCTTCTGCTCGACGGCGACGATGCGGCCGTCGCGGTCGAAGACGATGCAGCGGCTGGAGGTGGTGCCCTGGTCGATCGCGGCGATGAACGGGCCGGTGGTGTGTGCGTCGGTCACGGTGTGCTCCTGGAAGTTCTGTGGTCTCGGCGGGGGGCTCAGGCGAAGGCGAGCTGGTAGATGCCGCCGGCGAGGGCGCCGCCGAGCAGCGGGCCGACGACGGGGATCCAGGCGTAGCCCCAATCGGAGCCGCCCTTGTTGGGCAGCGGCAGCAGAGCGTGCACGATGCGGGGACCGAGGTCACGTACCGGGTTGATGGCGTAGCCGGTCGGGCCACCCAGCGAGAGGCCGATGCTGGTCACGACGAGAGCCGTCATGAGCACGCCGGTTCCGGAGACGCCCAGGCCCTTGGTGAGGCCCTGGGTGAGGATCGCGAGGACGAGCACGGTAGTGGCGATGATCTCGGTGGCGACGTTCTGCACCACGTTGCGGACCTCGGGGCCGGTGGAGAAGATCCCGAGCACCGGGCCGGCCTTGGGGGCGGTCGACTTGTCGACCATGCCCTCCTGGCCGTTGTGCTCGGCCAGCACCTCGGGGTCGGTGAGGTGGGCCTTGAAGAGGCCGTAGTACGTGATCCACATCAGCACCGCGCCGATCATGGCGCCGAGAATCTGGGAGCCGAAGTAGAGCGGTACGTCGCTCCACTTGGTCGTGCCCTCGATGGCCAGGCCGACCGTGACGGCCGGGTTGAGGTGGGCGCCGGACCGCTGGGCGATGTACGCGCCGGTCAGGACGGCGAAGCCCCAACCGAAGGCGACCGCGACCCAGCCGGCCTGGAAGGCCTTCGAGCGCTTGAGGGTGACAGCGGCGCAGACGCCGCCGCCGAGCAGAACCAGTACGGCGGTGCCGATGGTCTCGCCAGTGAAGATATCGGAGCTGGACACCAGTGACTCCTTTGTCCTTCGTCCAGATGGACACCGAGAAACGCCGTACCCCGGGTCCCTCCGGTGGTCCGCGCCCTCGGTGAGGGCGGGTCGGCCCGCGGCAATGTCCACCATAGCGAATATTGTCGTCAGGTGTTCGACAATGCCGACCGACGAACGGCAGTTTTGTCCACTGCTAAGTGCCCGTCAAGAGTCATGTGACCGAAAACTCTCGGCCATGTAGGCGTAACTTTTCGGTCGGACGAGCGACCCGAAGAGTGTCGAAAGCGTCAGAAACGGCCCGCGCCGAGGTCGCGAGAGACAGCACGGGCGCAGTCCCGCACGGCCGCGACCAGCTGCGCACGCAGCTCGCCGCCCTCGCACACCCGCTCCACCGCGCCGGTGATCCCGACCGCGCCCACCGGCATCCGCCGCCGGTCGTGGATGGGGGCGGCGACCGACGCGACGCCGTCCCACGTCTCCTCCACATCCGAGGCCCAGCCACGGGCCCGGGTGAGGTCCAGCACACTTTCGAAGTCGGCCAGGCCGGTCACGGTCCGCGAGGTGAACGCCTCGCGCTCGGCCTCGATCGCCTCGCTGTGCGCCACCGGGTCGTACGCGGAGACCACCTTGCCCAGCGCGGTGCTGTGCAGCGGCTGCATCGCGCCCACCTCCAGCACCTGGCGGCTGTCGTCGGGCCGGAAGACATGGTGGATGACCAGCACGCCCTGCTGATGCAGCACGCCCAGATAGACGCTCTCGCCGCTGGAGCGCGCCAGGTCGTCCGCCCACACCAGGGCGCGGGCGCGCAGCTCGTGCACGTCGAGGAAGCTGTTGCCCAGCCGCAGCAGCTCCGCGCCCAGCTGGTAGCGGCCCGAGGCGGGATCCTGCTCGACGAAGCCCTCCTGCTGGAGGGTGCGCAGAATGCCGTGGGCGGTGCCCTTCGCGAGCCCCAGCGAGGAGGCCACGTCGGACAGGCCCAGGCGCCGCTCGCCGCCGGCCAGCAGCCGCAGCATCGCCGCTGCCCGTTCCAGCGACTGGATGGTCCGAGCCACCGCGCAACCTCCTCCACAAGCCGTTCGACAATGCTGAACACTATCGGTCGATGCCGACCCCGCGGTACCCGTACGAGCCCGTTCAGTGCCGGACCAGTCTTCATCGAGCCGCGGTACAGCCGCCCGCCCGGAGACCGTCCGCCTCGTGGGACGTCCGTACCGCCCCTTGTGCTGCCCGCTACCCTGGCCGGGTGCGCCACCCACCGGAAGGCGCAAAGCCGACAGCCGTCGCAACCCTGGGAGCAGTTCCATGGCCGTGAAATCGCCATCCTCCGCAAGCGCAGCCCGAGCAGCCGAACTCCGTGAGGCGCTCGCCTCGCGAGTGGTGGTGGCGGACGGGGCGATGGGCACGATGCTCCAGGCGCAGGACCCGAGCCTGGCGGACTTCCAGGACCTCGAAGGCTGCAACGAGATCCTGAACATCACCCGCCCGGACATCGTCCGCTCGGTCCACCAGGAGTACTTCGCCGTCGGCGTGGACTGCGTCGAGACCAACACCTTCGGCGCCAACCTCGCCGCCCTCGGCGAGTACGACATCCCCGAGCGCGTCTTCGAACTCTCCGAGGCCGGCGCGCGCATCGCCCGCGAGGTCGCCGACGAGTTCGCCGCCGACGGCCGCCCGCGCTGGGTGCTCGGCTCCGTGGGCCCCGGCACCAAACTGCCGACCCTCGGCCACGCCCCGTACCCGGCGCTGCGCGACGCCTACCAGCAGAACGTCGAGGGCCTGATCGCGGGCGGCGCCGACGCCATCCTGGTGGAGACCACCCAGGACCTGCTCCAGACCAAGTCCTCGGTGATCGGCGCCCGCCGGGCGCTCGCGGCCACCGGCGCGGACCTCCCGCTGCTCGTCCAGGTGACCGTCGAGACCACCGGCACCATGCTGCTCGGCTCCGAGATCGGCGCGGCCCTGACCGCGCTGGAACCGCTCGGCATCGACATGATCGGCCTGAACTGCGCCACCGGCCCCGCCGAGATGAGCGAGCACCTGCGCTACCTCTCCCGGCACGCCCGCACCCGCGTCTCCGCCATGCCCAACGCCGGCCTGCCGGTGCTCGGCAAGGACGGCGCGCACTACCCGCTCTCCCCGGGCGAGCTGGCCGACGCGCACGAGACCTTCGTCCGCGAGTACGGGCTGTCGCTGATCGGCGGCTGCTGCGGCACCACCCCCGAACACCTGCGGCAGGTCGTCGAGCGGGTACGGGGCATGGAGCCCACCGCCCGCAGCCCGCGCCCCGAACCGGGCGCGGCCTCCCTCTACCAGACCGTCCCGTTCCGCCAGGACACCGCCTACCTCGCGATCGGCGAGCGCACCAACGCCAACGGCTCGAAGAAGTTCCGCGAGGCCATGCTGGCCGAGCGCTGGGACGACTGCGTGGAGATGGCCCGCGACCAGATCCGCGAGGGCGCGCACCTGCTCGACCTCTGCGTGGACTACGTGGGCCGGGACGGCGCGGCCGACATGGCGGAGATCGCCGGCCGGTTCGCCACCGCCTCCACCCTGCCCATCGTGCTGGACTCCACGGAGCCCGCGGTGCTCCAGGCGGGACTGGAGAAGCTGGGCGGCCGGGCCGTCATCAACTCCGTCAACTACGAGGACGGCGACGGCCCCGAGTCGCGTTTCGCCCGCGTCACCACGCTGGCGGCGGAGCACGGCGCCGCCCTCATCGCGCTGACCATCGACGAGAAGGGTCAGGCGCGCACCCCCGAGGAGAAGGTCGCCGTCGCGGAGCGGCTCATCGCGGACCTCACCGGCAACTGGGGAATCCTGGAGCCGGACATCCTCATCGACTGCCTGACCTTCACCATCTGCACCGGCCAGGAGGAGTCCCGCAAGGACGGCATCGCCACCATCGAGGCGATCCGGGAGCTCAAGCGCCGCCACCCCGACGTGCAGACCACGCTCGGCCTGTCCAACATCTCCTTCGGCCTCAACCCGGCCGCCCGCATGGTGCTCAACTCCGTCTTCCTCGACGAGTGCGTAAAGGCCGGCCTGGACTCGGCGATCGTGCACGCCTCGAAGATCCTGCCGATCGCCCGGCTGGAGGACGAGCAGCGCGAGGTGGCCCTCGACCTGATCTACGACCGGCGGCGCCCCGCACAGGGCGACGAGCCCGGCTACGACCCCCTCCAGCGGTTCCTGGAGCTCTTCGACGGCGTCGACACCAAGTCGATGAAGGCCGGCAAGGCCGAGGAGCTGCTCGCGCTGCCGCTGGACGAGCGGCTCCAGCGCCGCATCATCGACGGCGAGAAGAACGGGCTGGCCGCCGACCTCGACGAGGCGCTCGTCGACCGCCCGGCGCTGGAGATCGTCAACGACACGCTGCTGGCCGGGATGAAGGTCGTCGGCGAGCTGTTCGGCTCCGGCCAGATGCAGCTGCCGTTCGTCCTCCAGTCCGCCGAGGTGATGAAGACGGCGGTCGCCCACCTCGAACCGCACATGGAGAAGTCCGACGACGACGGCAAGGGCACGATCGTGCTGGCCACCGTCCGCGGCGACGTCCACGACATCGGCAAGAACCTCGTCGACATCATCCTGTCCAACAACGGCTACAACGTCGTCAACCTCGGCATCAAACAGCCCGTCTCCGCGATCCTGGAGGCCGCCGAAGAGCACCGGGCCGACGTGATCGGCATGTCCGGGCTCCTGGTCAAGTCCACGGTGATCATGAAGGAGAACCTGGAGGAGCTCAACCAGCGCAACATGGCCGCCGACTTCCCCGTCATCCTCGGCGGCGCCGCGCTGACCCGCGCCTACGTGGAGCAGGACCTGCACGAGATCTACGAGGGCGAGGTGCGCTACGCACGCGACGCCTTCGAGGGGCTGCGGCTGATGGACGCCCTCATCGCCGTCAAGCGCGGCGTCCCCGGCGCCACCCTCCCCGAGCTCAAGCAGCGCCGCGTCCCCAAGCGCGAGACGCCCCTCCCGGAGGCCGAGGAGACGGACGAGGGGCCCGTACGCTCCGACACCGCGACCGACAACCCCATCCCCGCCCCGCCCTTCTGGGGCACACGGGTGATCAAGGGCATCGGCCTCAAGGACTACGCGTCCTGGCTGGACGAGGGCGCCCTCTTCAAGGGCCAGTGGGGCCTCAAGCAGGCCCGTACGGGCGACGGGCCCAGCTACGAGGAACTGGTGGAGAGCGAGGGCCGGCCCCGGCTGCGCGGCTGGCTGGACAAGCTGCACACCGACAACCTCCTGGAAGCCGCCGTGGTCTACGGCTACTTCCCGTGCGTCGCCAAGGGCGACGACCTGATCGTGCTGCACGAGGACGGTTCCGAGCGGACCCGCTTCACCTTCCCGCGCCAGCGCCGCGGCCGCCGCCTCTGCCTGGCGGACTTCTTCCGGCCGCAGGAGTCGGGGGAGACGGACGTGGTGGGCTTCCAGGTCGTCACCGTCGGTTCGCGGATCGGCGAGGCCACCGCCGAGCTCTTCGGCTCCGACTCCTACCGCGACTACCTGGAGCTGCACGGCCTGTCCGTGCAGCTGGCCGAGGCCCTCGCCGAGTACTGGCACGCGCGGGTACGGGCCGAGCTCGGCTTCGCGGGCGAGGACCCCGCCGACGTCGAGGACATGTTCGCGCTCAAGTACCGCGGCGCGCGCTTCTCGCTGGGCTACGGGGCCTGCCCCGACCTGGAGGACCGGGCGAAGATCGCCGCGCTCCTGGAGCCCGAGCGGATCGGCGTGGAGCTCTCGGAGGAGTTCCAGCTCCACCCCGAGCAGTCCACGGACGCGATCGTCATCCACCACCCCCAGGCGAAGTACTTCAACGCCCGCTGACGCCGCCGGGGGCCCGCGCCGGAGCGGCCACGGGCCCCCGGGCCGTGAACCGCGCGCCGACCCCCGCCCAGGGGCCCGGTACCGCCCGCCGGAACGATTCACCGCGCACCGTGAGCACCCGACGTACACTTATCGGTCCGGTAAAGGCCGGTCGCCTTCCCTTCGGGGACGGCGGCCGGCCTTCTCGTCCCTTCTGTGAGGTGTGTGCGGATGACCAGCAGCATCCCCGCCGTCGACACCCGTACGGCCGAAGACGCCACTCTGCAAGCCGTGCTGCTCGACATGGACGGCACCCTGGTCGACACCGAAGGCTTCTGGTGGGACGTGGAGGTCGCGGTCTTCGCGGAGCTCGGGCACACGCTCCTCGACGAGTACCGCGAAGTGGTCGTCGGCGGCCCCATGACGCGCAGCGCCGCCTACCTGATCCAGGCCACCGGCGCGCGGATCGCCCTCGCCGAGCTGAGCGTGCTGCTCAACGCGCGGTTCGCCGAGACGATCGTCGGCGGGGTGCCGCTGATGCCCGGCGCGCGGCGGCTGCTGACCGAGCTGGCCGCCCACCGGGTGCCCACCGCGCTGGTCTCCGCCTCGCACCGGCAGATCATCGACCGGGTGCTCGGCACCCTCGGCCCGGAGAACTTCACGCTGACCGTCGCAGGCGACGAGCTGGAGCGCACGAAGCCGCACCCGGACCCCTACCTGCTCGCCGCGGCCCGGCTCGGCGTGGACCCCGCCCGGTGCGCCGTGGTGGAGGACACCGCCACGGGCGTGGCGGCGGCGGAGGCGGCCGGGTGCCGGGTCGTGGCGGTGCCGTCGCTGGCGCCGATCCCCGCGGCGGCCGGGCGCAGCGTCGTCGGTTCGCTGGAGGAAGTCGACCTGACTTATCTCCGGTCGCTGATTACAGCAATGCACTGAGCGTGCACTGAGCGTGGGACGGGTAAAGGCGCCGGGGAACGCTCGGCGCAGGGGCGCTTATTTTGCGTGACGAATACCGCGTCCGAATTGCAGGACGCCGCAACCTCTTCGGGGGAGTGAGGTTTATCACGGACAACGGCGTCGACAAGCCGGGCGGTGATCGTCGCGGCACCCCCGCAAACCGGTCATCGCGCACCCTTGTGTCCCGATTGATCATCTCGCGTACGAATCGTTCCGGCGTCCGAATATCGGTGGATCGCCGCCCGTTATCGGGGCGTGATATCGCCGCTGCTCAGCCGCGTTCCAGAGTTGCCGACCGCGCGCACTAATGTCTTCGCGAGAACTTCACCACTGACCCTGTGGCCAGCGCACCCGACGTCGGTATGGTCCCGGGATCGATCGCAGGGAGAGCCCCGACAATGAACCGCAAGACGCTGGTGCTGCCGACCGTGGTGGGCCTGTTGGCCCCTGTGCTCGTCGCCTGTGGCGGGTCCGGCGGCGCCGGCAAGGATGGCGGTGCCATCGTCATCGGCAGCACGGACCGGTTCGAGCTGTCGAAGGACACCCCGGCGCCCTTCGACCCCGCCGAGGTCTACGACATCGCCGGTCTGACCGTGCTGCGCAGCACCTTCCAGACGCTGCTGCGACTGCCGCGCTCCGGCACCACCCCGGTCCCCGACGCCGCCTCGAAGTGCGGGTTCGTCGACCGCAAGAGCGAGCAGTTCCGCTGCACGCTGCGCGACGGCCTGAAATTCTCCAACGGTCACGACCTCACCGCCAAGGACGTGAAGTTCTCCATCGACCGCGTCCGGAACATCAACTTCAAGAACGGCCCGGCCTCGCTGTTCGACAACGTCGACCGGGTGGAGACGCCCAACGAGCAGGAAGTCGTCTTCCACCTCAAGACCTCCGACGCGACCTTCGCGCAGAAGATCTCCACCCCGGCCGGCGGCATCGTCGACAGCGAGGTCTACGACCCCAAGAAGGTCCGCGACGGCTACGACCTCGTCGGGTCCGGCCCGTACACGATGAAGGCCGAACAGACGGACGGCCGGGTCACCAAGGCCGTCTTCTCGAAGAATTCGAACTACAAGGGCGGGCTCAAGCTCCAGAACAACAAGGCCGAAATGCGCTTCTTCGAGAGCTCCACCTCGATGGAGAAGGCGCTCAAGGCCGGCGACATCGACGTCATGAACCGCTCGATGTCACCCGAACAGATCACCCGGCTGCGCACCTCCACGAACAAGGACATCAACATCGTCGAGTCGCCGGGACAGGAGATCAGCTTCCTGGCCTTCAACACCAACGACCCGTCGGTGAAGAACAAGGCGGTGCGCCAGGCGATGGCGCAGGTGATCGACCGGCAGGCGCTGACCCGCGACGACTACGGCCGCACGACCACGCCGCTGTACTCGCTCGTCCCCAGCGGCATCACCAGCCACCAGAACTCCTTCTCCAACCAGTACGGCACGACGCCCAGCACGGAGAAGGCGCGCAACATCCTGCAGTCCGCGAACATCAGCACCCCGGTGCCGCTCACCCTCACCTACACCACCGACCACTACGGCGAGGCGACCGCCAAGGAGTTCAAGGGGCTCCAGGACCAGCTCAACGGCAGCGGACTCTTCGACGTGAAGATCCAGGGCGTCGAGTGGTCCAAGTTCCGCCCCGCGAGCATCAACGGCGAGTACAGCGTGTACGGCATGGGCTGGTTCCCCGACTTCCCGGACCCCGACAACTTCATCGCCCCGTTCTTCGGCGAAGGCAACTTCCTCAAGTCCCCCTACCGGAACCAGAAGATCACCAGCAAGCTCATCCCGCAGACCCGGCAGGAAGCGCGCCGCGACGCCGCGGCCCCGCTGTTCCAGCAGGCCCAGGACATCGTCGCCGACGACGTGCCGATCCTCCCGCTGTGGCAGGGCAAGCAGTACGTGGCCGCGCGCGAGAACATCACCGGCGTCGAGTGGGCGCTGAACTCCTCCTCCCAGATCCAGCCCTGGGAACTCGGCCACGGCGTCTGAGCCGCCGCGGCCCGGCCGCACCCCAGCACAACGGCCGACGGCCCGCTTCCCCAAGCGGGCCGTCGGCCGTTTCCCAGCCCTCGTGGAACAGCCCCGCTACCGCGGAGCGGACCCGCTACTGCGAGCCGGGCCGCACCAGCCCGCTCTCGTACGCGTACACCGCGGCCTGCACCCGGTCCCGCAGCCCCAGCTTCGTCAGCACATGCCCCACATGCGTCTTGACCGTCGTCTCGCTCACGAACAGATCCGCGGCGATCTCCGCGTTCGACAGGCCCCGCGCCACCAGCTTGAGCACCTCCACCTCGCGCTCGGTCAGCGTGTCCAGCGTGTCCGGGACCTTCTCCTCACCGGACGGCAGATGCCCGGCGTACTTGTCCAGCAGCCGCCGCGTGATGCTCGGCGCGAGCATCGCCTCACCGCCCGCCACCACCCGGATCGCCTGCACGAGCTCATCCGCCGGCGCGTCCTTCAGCAGAAAACCGCTCGCCCCCGCACGCAGCGCCTCCACCACATACTCATCAAGATCGAAAGTGGTCAGCACCAGCACCTTCGCCGGACCGTCCCGGCCCGGCCCGGTGATCTGCCGGGTCGCCTCCACCCCGTCCATCCGGGGCATCCGGATGTCCATCAGCACCACATCGGGCTGCAGCGCCCGCACCTGATCGAGCGCCTGGAGACCGTCGCCGGCCTCGCCGACGACCGCGAGATCCTGCTCGGCCTCCAAGATCATCCGGAAACCGGTGCGCAACAGCGGCTGGTCGTCGACCAGCAGGACGCGGATAGCCACAGGGACTCTCTCCTTCGCTAGATCTGCCCCATTCTGCCTTGCGGCACCTGCCCCGAAGCCACTGACCCGGCCTCCCCGCCGCCCCCCACCGGCAGCGGATACGGCGGCGGCGTACCGCCGAACTCCGGACACACGGCCTGGTGATCACACCAGCCGCACAGCTTGCTCGGCCGCGGCCGCCAGTCACCCGTCTCCGTCGCCAGCACGATCGCCTCCCACAAGGCGAGCAGCTTGCGCTCCACCGCCAGCAGATCCGCCTCGCTCGGGTCGTACGTCAGCACATCGCCGCTGCCCAGATAGACCAGCTGAAGCCGGCGCGGCACCACACCCCGCAACCGCCACATCACCAGCGCGTAGAACTTCATCTGGAACAACGGCTCCGACCGGAACTGCGCGGCCGGAGCCTTGCCCGTCTTGTAGTCCACAAGCCGCACCTCGCCACTGGGCGCCACATCGACCCGGTCGATGAAACCCCGCAGCGTCAGCCCCGAATCGAGCACCGTCTCCACATACAGCTCCCGGTCGGCCGGCTCCAGCCGCGTCGGGTCCTCCAGCGTGAACCACCGCTCCACCAGCCGCTCCGCGTCGCCCAGCCACCCCGCCAGCAGCTCGCCCCGAGGATCATCCTCGAACAGCTCCGCCAGCTCCGGCCGCTTCGCGAGCAGCTTCTCCCACTCACCCGGCACCATCGCCCGCGCGCCCTCGGCCGTACGCTCCACCGCCGGCGCGTCGAACAGCCGCTCCAGCACCGCGTGCACCACCGTGCCCCGCGTCGCCGCCGCACTCGGCTTCTCCGGCAACTTGTCGATCACCCGGAAGCGGTAGAGCAACGGGCACCGCATGAAATCGCCCGCACGCGACGGCGACAACGCCCTGGGCCGTTCGGCTGACACGGCCCGGACCTCGCTCGGCCGGGCCTGCGGAGTCTTCTCGACGCTCGTTCCCATGCCGCAGACCCTACGGCCCCCCACCGACAACGATCCGCATACCATCGACGGCAGACCGCCCCACACCGCATGATCGTGGAAACGCACCACGCGGGTGCGGGGCAGAACGCCGACGAGGGGACACCGTGGAGAACAGCGGGCAGGGCAAGTCCGGCGGGGGAGCGGGCCCCCAGGCCGAGGAGCCCCAAAAGCCCGAAGGCCGAGAGCCACGCCGCCCACGCCGCCCACGCGAGCAAGGCGGCGGCATCCTCATGGGCCGCCCCTTCGGCGTACCCGTCTACGTCGCCCCCAGCTGGTTCCTCGTCGCCGCCCTCATCACCTGGGTCTTCGGCGGCCAGCTCGACCGGGTCCTGCCCGAACTCGGCCGCGCCCGCTACCTCGTCTCCCTCTTCTTCGCCGTCGCCTTCTACGCCTCCGTCCTCGTCCACGAGCTCGCCCACACCATCGCCGCGCTCCGCTTCAAACTCCCCGTCCGCCGCATCCAGCTCCAGTTCTTCGGCGGCGTCTCCGAGATCGAGAAGGACGCCGAGACACCCGGCCGCGAATTCGTCCTCGCCTTCGTCGGCCCCCTCCTCTCCCTCGTCCTCGCCGGCCTCTTCTACCTCGGCATGCAGACCGTCGAACCCGGCACCGTACCCGGCGTCCTGCTCGCCG
Organism: Streptomyces sp. NPDC050610; assembly: GCF_040654875.1. Classification (NCBI taxonomy): domain Bacteria; kingdom Bacillati; phylum Actinomycetota; class Actinomycetes; order Kitasatosporales; family Streptomycetaceae; genus Streptomyces; species Streptomyces sp. NPDC050610. Next base: position 122,746 of record NZ_JBFAIV010000004.1, read on the forward strand.
GACTGATGATCTCCAACCTCATCGTCGCGATCTTCAACCTGCTGCCCGGCCTGCCCCTCGACGGCGGCCGCATGCTCCGCGCCGTCGTCTGGAAAATCACCGGCAACCCGATGACCGGCACCGTCGCCGCCGCCTGGGTCGGCCGCGGCCTCGCCGTCGCCGTCCTCGTAGGACTCCCGCTGCTCACCCAGACCGGCAGCCTCGGCGACGAAACCGAAGGATTCGGCGGCGTCGACTCACTCACCGACGCCCTCCTCGCCGCGATCCTCGCCGCGATCATCTGGACCGGCGCCGGCAACAGCCTGCGCGTCGCCCGACTGCGCGAACGCCTCCCCGAACTCACCGTCCGCACCCTCACCCGGCGCGCCGTCCCCGTCGAAGCCGCCACCCCCCTCTCCGAAGCACTGCGCCGCGCCAACGACGCCGGAGCCCGCGCCCTCGTCGTCGTCGACCCCGACGGCGCCCCCACCGCCGTCGTCCGCGAGTCCGCCATCGTCGGCATCCCCGAACACCGACGCCCCTGGGTCGCCGTCAGCGGCCTCGCCCAAGACCTCAAGGACGGCATGCGCCTCTCCGCCGAACTCGCCGGCGAAGAACTCCTGGACACCCTGCGAGCCACCCCCGCCACGGAATACCTGGTCATCGAGGAGACCGGCGAGATCTACGGCGTACTCGCCACCTCCGACGTCGAACGCGCCTTCGTCGCCGCCATGGCCCGGCCCCAGCCATAGGGACCGCGGACGCCACCGCCCGCCACCCCAGGTACGCTGGTCACATGTCCGAACCGACCGGTGCCGCCCGCCGTCGCGGCCCCTTCCAGGTCGGGGACCAGGTCCAGCTCACCGACCCCAAGGGACGCCACTACACCTTCACGCTCGAAACCGGGAAGCAGTTCCACACCCACAAGGGTGCCTTCCCGCACGACGAGCTGATCGGTGCTCCCGAGGGCAGTGTTGTCCGAACCACGGGAAACGTCGCCTACCTCGCGCTGCGCCCCCTGCTCCCCGACTATGTCCTGTCCATGCCGCGCGGAGCCGCCGTGGTCTACCCCAAGGACGCGGGGCAGATCCTGGCCATGGCCGACATCTTCCCCGGCGCCCGCGTCGTCGAGGCAGGCGTCGGCTCCGGCTCCCTGAGCAGCTTCCTGCTGCGCGCCATCGGCGACCAGGGCATGCTGCACTCCTACGAGCGCCGGGCCGACTTCGCCGAGATCGCCACCCAGAACGTACAGCGCTACTTCGGCGCACCCCACCCCGCCTGGACCCTCACCGTCGGCGACCTCCAGGACAACCTGTCCGACACCGAGGTCGACCGCGTCATCCTCGACATGCTCGCCCCCTGGGAATGCCTGGAGGTCGTCTCCAAGGCCCTCGTACCCGGCGGCATCCTCTGCGCCTACGTGGCCACCACCACCCAGCTCGCCCGCACCGTCGAGGCCATCCGCGAGCACGGCACCTTCAACGAGCCCTCGGCCTGGGAGACCATGGTCCGCACCTGGCACGTCGAAGGCCTCGCCGTACGCCCCGACCACCGCATGATCGGACACACCGGCTTCCTGCTCACCGCCCGCCGCCTCGCGGACGGCGTCGAACCGCCGCTGCGCCGCCGCCGCCCCGCCAAGGGCGCCTACGGCGACGACTACACGGGCCCCGGCAGCCAGAGCGGCTCCGCCGAGCGCTGACCCCCGGCCCCACGCCAGACGCACGACCGGCCCCGCCGCCCGAACCCCGCACCAGCGGAACTCGGCGGCGGGGCCGGTGCGTTGAAGGGACACCAGCCACACCGGACTCCGGTGCTGCCACGGCCCGCGCCATGTGGCACGATGCTGGACACCCCGACGGCACAGCTCTCACAGGAGTCACCCCGCGTGCAGCCCCTGGCAGGCACTGGGCCCTTCCCCGCGCCCGGCACTGACCCTTCCCACGCCCGTACCCGCCCCGTGCACTGGATCGCGACCGCCGCCGCGCTCGCCCTCGTCGTCGCCGGCGCGGCCCTCGTCCAGCCCGCGGACGCCACGGCTACCACATCCGCACCACACCCCCCTACGTCCGACGGCGGAGCGCCCGACGCGCACGCGGCGCAGTATCCGCTCGACTGCGGCCGGGCGGCGGTGGACGTCGTGCAGAAGGGCACGGCCGACTTCGACGGCGACGGGCGGCCGGAGACGGTCGCCGTGGTGCGCTGCCACGCGCAGGCGGGCACCCCGCCGAGCGGCGTGTACCTGCTGACGCCGCCCGCCGCCGAGGGCGGGCGGCCCAAGGTCGCCGCGACGCTCCTCGACCCGGCCCAGCGGATGAGCGCCACGGACTTCCACGTGTCGGGAACCACCGTCTCGGCGACCCTGCTCGGCTACTCCTCGAACGACGTGCCGCGCTGCTGCCCCGACAAGCAGCGCGCGGTCAAGTGGCAGTGGAAGGACGGGAAGTTCGCCCTCACCGCGCTGCCCGCGCCGGGCAGCGTCTGACCGCCGCGACCGGCCGGTCACAGGGAGTGTACGCCGGTCACACGGCGTGTTCGCGGCGCACTTCAGTCGGCGTCGGGCCCGTAAACCTCGACCCGGTCCGCGACCCGGCGCACATGGATGCAGTCGCCGGGGCACTCCTTCGCCGAGTCCCGCACGTCGTTCAGCAGCGGCAGCGGAACGGGCGTCGTGGCCCCCTTGTCCTGGAGCAGCTCGTCGTCCGCGCTCTTGACATACGCGAGACCGTCGATGTCGAGCTCGAAGACCTCAGGGGCGTACTGCGCGCAGATCCCATCGCCGGTGCACAGATCCTGATCAATCCAGACCTCAAGATCCTCGGTGCTTTCCCGGCCTTCGTCCTGCACGGTCATCTCGCCTGCCGTTTCCTGCGTCGCGCGTCAAATTCTTGCGGTAAGTCGTGCCAGCCCTGACGGGTGTTGACCGACTCGACGATACAACCGCCCGCTTTCCGATGTTGTTGGGTGGGTATTCCCCTCAGGTAAGGACGTGCGCAAGGGTGAAGATCGGACACACCCCGACCGGGTTTGTGATCTAGGGGTTTCAACCTGCACCGGCCCAGGTAGGGTCAGGAAGCGTCCAGCTCCCCTTGGAGGAGGTGAGGACCGTGGCAGCCCACGACGACGACATCAACCGCGGCATCCGGCCGGGGCGAGGGTCTGAGGACCCCGCCGGTCAGGTTGCCTATCTTGAGCAGGAGATCGCCGTCCTGCGGCGCAAGCTCGCCGACTCGCCGCGTCACACGAGGATTCTCGAAGAGCGGATCGTCGAGCTGCAGACCAACCTGGCCGGCGTGTCCGCTCAGAACGAGCGGCTCGCCAACACGCTCCGTGAGGCCCGCGACCAGATCGTGGCCCTCAAGGAGGAGGTCGACCGGCTCGCGCAGCCGCCGGCCGGCTTCGGGGTCTTCCTGCAGGCGAACGAGGACGGTACGGCCGACATCTTCACCGGCGGCCGCAAACTCCGCGTGAATGTCAGCCCGAGCGTCGAACTCGAAGAGCTGAGGCGTGGCCAGGAGGTCATGCTCAACGAGGCGCTCAACGTGGTCGAAGCCATGGAGTTCGAGAGCGCCGGGGACATCGTCACCCTCAAGGAGATCCTTGAGGACGGCGAGCGGGCCCTGGTGATCGGGCACACCGACGAGGAGCGGGTGGTGAGGCTCGCCGAGCCGCTGCTGGACATCACCATCCGACCCGGCGACGCGCTGCTGCTCGAACCCCGATCCGGCTACGTCTACGAAGTCATCCCGAAGAGCGAGGTCGAGGAACTCGTCCTCGAAGAGGTCCCGGACATCGACTACACGAAGATCGGCGGCCTGGGCAACCAGATCGAACTGATCCGCGACGCGGTCGAGCTCCCCTACCTCTACCCCGACCTCTTCAAGGAGCACGAACTGCGGCCGCCCAAGGGCGTGCTGCTCTACGGCCCGCCCGGCTGCGGCAAGACGCTCATCGCCAAAGCCGTCGCCAACTCCCTTGCCAAGAAGGTCGCCGAGGTCACCGGCAAGCCCGCCGGGAAGAGCTTCTTCCTCAACATCAAGGGCCCCGAGCTGCTCAACAAGTACGTCGGCGAAACCGAGCGGCACATCCGCCTCGTCTTCCAGCGGGCCAGGGAGAAGGCCAGCGAGGGCACCCCGGTCATCATCTTCTTCGACGAGATGGAATCGCTCTTCCGCACCCGCGGCTCCGGCGTCAGCTCGGACGTGGAGAACACCATCGTCCCGCAGCTGCTCGCGGAGATCGACGGCGTGGAAGGCCTGGAGAACGTCATCGTCATCGGCGCCTCCAACCGCGAGGACATGATCGACCCCGCCATCCTGCGCCCCGGCCGGCTCGACGTGAAGATCAAGATCGAGCGCCCCGACGCCGAGGCCGCCAAGGACATCTTCACGAAGTACCTGACCCCGACCCTGCCGATCCACACGGACGACCTGGCCGAGCACAGCGGCTCCGGCGCCTCCGCCGTCTCCGGCATGATCCAGTCGGTCGTCGAGCAGATGTACGCGGAATCCGAGGAGAACCGCTTCCTGGAGGTCACGTACGCCAACGGCGACAAGGAAGTCCTCTACTTCAAGGACTTCAACTCCGGAGCGATGATCCAGAACATCGTGGACCGGGCCAAGAAAATGGCGATCAAGGCATTCCTCGACCACAACCAGAAGGGCATCCGCGTCGCCCACCTGCTCGCCGCCTGCGTCGACGAGTTCAAGGAGAACGAGGACCTGCCCAACACCACCAACCCGGACGACTGGGCCCGCATCTCCGGCAAGAAGGGCGAGCGGATCGTCTTCATCCGCACGCTGGTCACCGGAAAGCAGGGCGCGGACACCGGTCGCTCGATCGACACGGTGGCCAATACCGGCCAGTACCTGTAACACCGCCGTCCGGCTGCGGATGTCCTGCACGGGACGTCCGCGGCCGGACGTATTTTTCGCCTCAACCAAATCCCGACCCATACCGACGGGCACCGACGGACCCAGCCACGTTTCCGCGACATAATCCAACCGACTCCGACGAACCGCACCGAACGTCAACGAAGCAGCCGCAGCGAAATCCGGACGCCCGCCGAAGGGCCCGACCCGAGCAATGACTGTAATGATCTCCCCACCACCGCAAAGCCGTTCTAGGCTCTGCGGTACCGCCGCGAAGCGCAGTGGGGGATCGGGACCGCACACGGACCGGAAGCGCAGCGGTACTTGAGCGCCTACCCCATCCGGGGGCGCCGCCGGGCAAGGAGGGCCGCATGACCGTACGGCGAGTAATGGGCATCGAGACGGAGTACGGGATCTCCGTCCCCGGCCACCCGAACGCCAATGCCATGCTCACCTCGTCCCAGGTCGTCAACGCCTACGCGGCGGCGATGCACCGGGCGCGACGAGCCCGCTGGGACTTCGAGGAGGAGAACCCGCTGCGCGACGCCCGCGGCTTCGACCTCGCTCGCGAATCCGCCGACTCCAGCCAGCTGACCGACGAGGACATCGGCCTGGCCAACGTCATCCTCACCAACGGCGCGCGGCTCTACGTCGACCACGCCCACCCCGAATACAGCTCCCCCGAGGTCACCAACCCCCGCGACGCCGTCCTGTGGGACAAGGCTGGGGAACGCATCATGGCGGAGGCCGCCGAGCGCGCGGCGGCCCTCCCCGGCGCCCAGCCGATCCACCTCTACAAGAACAACACCGACAACAAGGGCGCGTCCTACGGCACGCACGAGAACTACCTGATGAAGCGGGACACCCCGTTCTCGGACATCGTGCGCCACCTGACGCCGTTCTTCGTCTCACGCCAGGTCGTCACCGGCGCCGGACGCGTCGGCATCGGCCAGGACGGCCACGAGCAGGGGTTCCAGCTCAGCCAGCGCGCCGACTACTTCGAGGTCGAGGTCGGCCTGGAGACCACCCTCAAGCGGCCCATCATCAACACCCGCGACGAGCCGCACGCCGACGCCGAGCGCTACCGCCGACTGCACGTCATCATCGGCGACGCCAACCTCTCCGAGATCTCCACCTACCTCAAGCTCGGCACCACCGCACTGGTCCTCTCCATGATCGAGGACGGTTTCATCGCCGCGGACCTCGCCATCGACCAGCCCGTGCGCACCCTGCACCAGGTCTCCCACGACACCTCCCTCCAGCACCTGATCACGCTGCGCAGCGGCCGCACACTCACCGCCGTGCAGCTCCAGATGGAGTACTTCGAGCTCGCCCGCAAGTACGTCGAGGACCGCTACGGCGTGGACGCGGACGAGCAGACCAGGGACGTCCTCACCCGCTGGGAGGACGTGCTGAACCGGCTGGAGCACGACCCGATGAGCCTGGCCGGCGAGCTCGACTGGGTCGCCAAGCGTGAGCTGATGGAGGGCTACCGGCGCCGCGACGGCCTGGACTGGGACGCCGCCCGGCTGCAGCTGGTCGACCTCCAGTACGCGGACGTACGGCCCGACAAGGGCCTCTACAACCGCCTCGCGGCCCGCGGACGGATGAAGCGGCTGCTGGACGAGGGCGACGTCGAGAGGGCCCGCACGAAGCCGCCGGAGGACACCCGCGCCTACTTCCGCGGCCGCTGCCTGGAGCAGTACGCGGACGACGTCGCCGCCGCCTCCTGGGACTCGGTCATCTTCGACCTCCCCGGCCGCGACTCCCTGCAACGGGTCCCCACCCTGGAACCGCTGCGCGGCACCCGCAACCACGTCAAGGAGCTCCTGGACCGGTGCCGTACGGCGGAGGAACTCGTCCGGGTGCTGTCCGGGGGCTGAACCGGGGACCGAACCGGGGCTGAAAAGGCCGGCGTATGGGAATCATCGAGGTGGTTCCCGGACGTTGGGGAAGTAAAAGGGCCAATGTCGGACCCTGCTTGTAGGGTCTGATCAAGTGCATCGAACCGAGCGGGGTGAGGTAGATGGCGACCAAGGACACCGGCGGCGGACAGCAGAAGGCGACGCGTTCCACCGAGGAGGTCGAGGAGCAGGCGCAGGACGCGCAGGCTGCGGAGGACCTCAAGGAGCGACAGGAGAAGCTGAGCGACGACGTGGACTCCGTCCTGGACGAAATCGACGATGTCCTTGAGGAGAACGCCGAGGACTTCGTGCGTTCCTTCGTTCAAAAGGGTGGGGAGTGATTTCACCTTTGAAGCGAAGGTTGGTGGGGGTGCGGGGAAGTGCCTGAACCGCAGGGGGAGAAGCGCTGCTCGCGATGCAAGGAATGCCGTCCGCGGGCAGCCTTCGCGGCCAACAGGGTCGGCCGTGACGGTTTGCAGGCCTACTGCCGGGAGTGCTGGGCGGCCTACCATCAGGAGCGGCAACTTGCGCGGGGGAAGAATGTCCGGCCGAGGGTGAAAGTGCCTGACGGTCATAAACTGTGCCGGCGGTGTGGCGAGATCAAGCCCCATAGCGAATGGCATCGCAACAGCACTGCCCCGGACGGCCTGTCTACCCGCTGTAAAGCGTGCAGGGCGGTTGAGGGACGTGCCGCCCACCTCAAGCGCAGTTACGGCATTACCGAAGCCGAGCGCGACGAGATGATCGCCGCGCAGATGAATATCTGCGTGATCTGTCTCAACGCCCCAGCCGTGCATGTGGATCACTGCCATCAGACGGGTAGGGTCCGTGGCGTACTGTGCTTCAACTGCAATTCGGCCATCGGCAAGTTGGGAGACGATCCCGGCACCTTGCGTCGGGCCATCGCATACCTGGAAGGAAACGCGTGGAAGCCAACACTCGTAGCTCAGGGCGTCTACCAGCTGCCTTCCTGACGCCGGGCTCGTCCTCGTTCATGGACTTCCTGACCGAGCACTCTCCGGAGATGCTGCCGGGCAACCGGGAGCTGCCGTCCGTGCAGGGCGCCGTAGAGCTGCCGCACGGCACCACGATCGTCGGTGCGACGTTCTCGGGCGGTGTGGTGCTCGCCGGTGACCGGCGGGCGACGATGGGCAATATCATCGCGCAGCGCGATGTGCAGAAGGTCTTCCCGGCCGACGAGTACTCGGCCGTCGGCATCGCCGGTACGGCCGGGCTGGCCGTGGAGATGGTCAAGCTCTTCCAGCTGGAGCTGGAGCACTTCGAGAAGGTCGAGGGCGCGACGCTCTCGCTGGAGGGCAAGGCCAACCGCCTCTCGACCATGATCCGCAGCAATCTCGGCATGGCCATGCAGGGCCTCGCCGTGGTGCCGCTCTTCGCGGGCTGGGACGTGAACAGGGAAAAGGGCCGGATCTTCTCCTACGACGTCACCGGCGGGCGCTCGGAGGAGTTCGGCTTCGCGGCCATCGGCTCCGGCTCCGTGTTCGCCCGGGGGGCGCTGAAGAAGCTCTACCGCGAGAACCTGACGGAGAGCCAGGCCATCACGCTCGTCACCCAGGCGCTGTTCGACGCCGCCGACGACGACTCGGCGACCGGCGGGCCGGACCTGGCGCGCCGTATCTACCCTGTTCTCACCGTGATCACCGATGAGGGGTTCCGGAGGCTGACCGAGGGGGAGGCGTCCGAGGCTGTGCGCGCGATCCACGAGCAGCGGCTCCAGGAGCCGGACGGCCCGCGGGCCGAGCTGCTCTAGCCCCGCGGACCTGCCGGAATGTTCCCCAGCCGCCGCTGGGCGGTACCCCAGCCACTGACAGAAAGGGACGGATAGCCGGTGTCGACGCCGTTCTATGTCTCACCCCAGCAGGCCATGGCCGACCGCGCCGAGTACGCCCGCAAGGGCATCGCGCGCGGCCGCAGCGTCGTCGTGCTTCAGTACACCGACGGCATCGTCTTCGTCGCCGAGAACCCGTCCCGTGCGCTGCACAAGGTCAGCGAGATCTACGACCGGATCGCCTTCGCCGCGGTCGGCAAGTACAACGAGTTCGAGAATCTGCGGATCGCCGGCGTGCGCTACGCCGACCTGCGCGGCTACACCTACGACCGGCACGATGTGACGGCTCGTGGTCTCGCCAATGTCTACGCCCAGGCGCTGGGCACCATTTTCTCCAGCGCGGCCGAGAAGCCCTATGAGGTCGAGCTGATCGTCGCCGAGGCCGGGGACGGTCCCGAGGACGATCAGATCTACCGGCTGCCGCACGACGGTTCCATCGTGGACGAGCACGGCTCGGTCGCGGTCGGCGGCAACGCCGACCAGATCAGCAGCTATCTCGACCAGCGGCATGTGGACGGGATGACGCTGGGCGAGGCGCTGAAGCTCGCTGTGGAGTCGCTGTCCCGCGACAACAACGGCGGGGAGCGCACGCTGACCGCCGAGCAGTTGGAAGTGGCGATCCTGGATCGTACGCGGCCGCAGCAGCGGAAGTTCAAGCGGCTGCTGGGCCGCCAGTTGACCCGGCTGCTGGCGGATGGTGACGCCGCCTCTGTGGAGTCCGAGGACTCCGCGGAGGACTCGGAGAGCGAGGAGTAACCGAACCAGCGGCGGGCTGCCAGGCGGGATAAGCCGGAGTTCGACGGTGGGGACGCGCTCGGTTCCTGGTGCCCGTGGCGGGCCGTATGGCCTGCCACGGGCACGTCGTTTTTCAGGCGTCCGCCGGGGGCGGGGCGGTGGAGTCGCGTATGACCGGTTCGCCCAGCAGCTCGGTCGGTTCGGGTGTACGGCCGTCGAGGACGGCGATGAGGGCTCGCATGCCTGCCTCGCCGATGGCTTCGGCGGGCAGCCGTACTGTCGTCAGTTCCGGTTCTAGGGCCGTCGCCAGCGAGAGGTCGTCGAAGCCGGTCACCGAGATGTCGTCCGGGACGCGCAGTCCGAGTCGCCGGGCGGCTTTGCAGGCGCCTGCCGCCAGCAGGTCGTCGTCGCACACCAGGGCCGTCGGCCGTGGACCCGGGCCGCTCAGGGCGCGTTCCGCGGCGAGCCGTCCTTCCGCTACGCCGAGCGCCGCGGGCTCGGTCCGTATGGTGGCGCCCGGGACCTGGTGTACGGCCGAGGCGAGTGCCTCGGCGCGTATCGAGAAGGTCCATGAGTCGATGCCGGCCGCGATGTGCGCGAACCGGCGGTGGCCGAGGGCGAGCAGGTGCTGTGCCATTCGCCGCATGCCGTCGGCGATGTCGAGGTTGACGGTGGCGGCGGCGTCGGAGCGCAGCGGGTCGCTGTCGAGCATCACCAGGGGCAGTCCGCCGCCTCGGATGGCGGCCAGGGCGTCCGCGGCCATGGAGGAGGCGATCACTCCGTCGACGGCGGCGCGTGCCGAGTCGAAGGGGTCGCGGGCGGGGCCGATGCCGTCGGGGGAGGGGTAGAGGAGTACGCCGACGCTGTGTTCGCTCGCGGCTCGGGCGGCGCCGGCGTGGACGCGGGCGAAGAATTCGTTGGTGAGCGCGGGGACGACGAGCAGGACGGTCCTGGTGCGGCCGAGCCGGAGGTTGCGGGCCGCGAGGTTGGGGCGGTAGCCGAGTTCGCGGGCCGCTGTCCGTACGGAGTCGGCTGTGCGTTCGGAGACGCGGCCGCGCCATTTGTCGCCGAGTACGAGCGAGACGGTGGCTTGTGAGACGCCGGCGGCGCGTGCCACGTCGCGGCTGGTCGTACGGTCGCCGGCGGGCCGGGGGGTTGTGGCCGCGGGTTCCGTCGCTCCGTCGCCGTGTTCGCGCGGTGCGCCGCCCTCGCCTGTCACGTTCCCGCTCCTTCGCTGCCCGTCCGGTCTGTCCGAGACCCTATCGGGGTGGACCGGGGGTCGGCGGTCGTGATAGGTGTAGCCCCGCACATTATACGTAACACTTCGGGGGTGGCCCGGGGTACGAAGGGGCGGGCGATGGCGGCGGGCTATGGGGATCTGCTTCGGACGCGGCATGCGGCGCGGCTGCTGTGCGGCACGCTCGTGGGGCGGCTCCCCAACGCGACCGCGACGCTCGCGATCGTGCTCTTCGCGCGTGCGGAAGGCGGCGGTTACGGGCTGGCGGGGGCGCTGACCGCCGTCTACGGCGTGGGCAACGCGATCGGTCAGCCGTTGCTCGGCCGGGCCGTGGACCTCTACGGGCAGCCCAAGGTGATGCTGCCGGCCTCGGTGCTCTCCGCGCTCTCCGTGGTCGTATTCACCGTCTGCGGGCTGAGTCCGCTGCCGTTGGCGTTCGTCGCCATGCTCCTCGCCGGGTTCTTCACGCCGCCGCTCGAAGGCGGGCTGCGCGCGCTGTGGCCGAGCGTCCTGAAGCGGGACGACCGTATTCACGCCGCGTACGCGCTCGACGCGGTCGCGCAGGAGGTGATGTTCGCCGTCGGTCCGCTGCTGGTGACGCTCCTGGTGGCGGCCTGGTCGCCGGCGGCGGCGCTGCTGGTCATCAACGCGCTGGGCATCGCGGGCGCGCTGTCCGTGGTGGTCTCTCCGCCGTCGCGGGGCTGGCGCAGTGCGCCGCGCGAGGCGCACTGGCTGGGGGCGCTGCGCTCGCCGGGTCTTCTCGTCCTGCTCGGTTCGTTCTTCTTCGTCGGGCTGGCGCTCGGGTCGATAGCGGTGGCGGCGGTCTCGTACGCGGAGGACCACGGCGGCGGTCTCGTCTCCAGCTATCTGCTGTCCGGGCTGGGTGTGGGTGCGCTGGTCGGCGGTGTGGTCTATGGGGCCCGTCAGTGGCCCGGCGCTCCTGAGCGGCGGCTGCGGCTCCTGGTGGCCGCGCTTGCCGTGGGTTATCTGCCGCTCGTGCTGGTGCCGGGGGTTGTCGCGATGACCGCGTTGACGGTGCTGGCCGGGGTCTTTCTGGCGCCGGCGCTGGCTTGCGCGTTCGTGGTGGTGGACCGGCACGCGCCGCGAGGGACCGTGACCGAGGCGTTCTCCTGGCTGGTCACCAGTTTCGGGGTGGGGGCGGCCATCGGCGGTGGGGTGGTGGGGCCCGCGGTGGAGCGCGGCGGGGCCGGAGCGGGGTTCGCCGTCGCGGGGTTCGGGGGGTGTGCGGCGCTGGCCGTGCTGCTCGTGACCCGGCGGTTCCTGGCGGTCGTCGATGTTCTTCCGGTAGTTGAACGGGGGGCGGAAAATGATCGAAACGCAGTTGTCGAACCCGGTTTCAGAGCAGGCCATCAGGCGTAATGTTCAGTCATGGACCGCCGCATTTTCGGGCTGGAGAACGAGTACGGCGTCACGTGCACGTTCAGGGGACAGCGCCGACTGTCACCTGACGAAGTGGCGCGCTACCTCTTCCGCCGAGTTGTTTCCTGGGGCCGCAGCAGCAATGTCTTCCTGCGGAACGGCGCCCGTCTCTACCTCGATGTGGGCTCGCACCCGGAATACGCGACTCCCGAGTGCGACAACGTGACCGAGCTCGTCACCCATGACAAGGCGGGCGAGCGCATTCTCGAAGGGCTGCTCGTCGACGCCGAACGCCGCCTGCACGAGGAGGGGATCGCGGGCGACGTCTACCTCTTCAAGAACAACACCGACTCGGCGGGCAACTCCTACGGCTGCCATGAGAACTATCTGGTCGCCCGGCACGGGGAGTTCTCCCGGCTCGCGGACATCCTCATCCCGTTCCTCGTCACCCGGCAGCTGCTGTGCGGCGCGGGCAAGGTGCTCCAGACGCCGCGTGGCGCGGTCTACTGCGTCAGCCAGCGCGCCGAGCACATCTGGGAGGGCGTCAGTTCCGCGACGACCCGTTCGCGTCCGATCATCAACACCCGTGACGAGCCGCACGCCGACGCCGAGCGGTACCGCCGGCTGCATGTGATCGTCGGCGACTCCAACATGTCCGAGACGACCATGCTCCTCAAGGTCGGCGCCACCGATCTCGTGCTGCGCATGATCGAGGCGGGCACGGTGATGCGGGATCTCACCTTGGAGAACCCGATCCGGGCCATCCGCGAGGTCAGCCACGACATCACGGGGCAGCGCAAGGTCCGGCTCGCCAGCGGGCGCGAGGCGTCCGCGCTGGACGTGCAGCGCGAGTATTACGAGAAGGCCGTCGACTTCTGCGAGCGCCGCGGGATCCGTACGGGCACGGTCGAGCGTGTCCTGGAGCTGTGGGGCCGTACGCTCGACGCCATCCAGGAGGAGGATCTGGACCGGATCTCCACCGAGATCGACTGGGTCATGAAGTACCAGCTGATCGAGCGCTACCGCGCCAAGAACAACATCACCATGTCGCATCCGCGGGTGGCCCAGATAGATCTCGCGTACCACGACATCCACCGCCGCCGCGGTCTGTACTACCTGTTGGAGAGGCGCGGTCAGGCGGCGCGGGTGTGCGACGACTTGAAGATCTTCGAGGGCAAGTCGGTGCCTCCGCAGACGACTCGCGCGCGGCTGCGCGGCGATTTCATCCGCCGTGCGCAGGAGCAGCGCCGCGACTTCACGGTCGACTGGGTGCATCTCAAGCTCAACGACCAGGCGCAGCGCACGGTGCTGTGCAAGGACCCCTTCCGGTCGGTGGACGACCGGGTGGAGAAGCTCATCGCCGGGATGTGATCCCGTAGCTGTGTACGGGTTGTGCGGCGGCTGTGCGCCGGTGTCGCGGACACCGGCGCGCAGCCGTGTCCGGCAGGGTTGATAGGGGGGACGCAGGCCGTAGAGTGGCGGGCATTGTCCCGCCACCCCCTCTAGCCCGAGTTGGACTGATGAACCACACGAAGAAAACGCGCCGCTTCGCCGTGGCGCTGGCCGTCCCCGCACTGCTGCTGACCGCCGCGGCGTGCGGCTCGGACGACGGCGGTTCGGCGGACGGCAAGGCCGTGGCCAAGGTGTCGGGGAAGTTCGGGGACAAGCCCGAGATCTCCGCGCCGAAGGACGCCAAGCCGGCTGACAAGCTCGTTGTGAAGACCGTCAGCAAGGGCGACGGCGCGAAGGTCGAGAAGGACGGCTTCGTGCGGTTCGACTTCGCCGGTCAGACGATGAAGGACAACAAGAACCTGGGCAGCAGCTGGGATACCCAGGCTCAGCAGCCGCAGCAGGACAGCAAGGCGCCGCGCCGGCAGATCGTTCTGCCGATGAACGAGCAGGGTGCGCAGCAGGCCGCGCAGATGCAGCAGCCGGCGCCGCTGCCGCCGAAGGTCTTCAACGCGCTGGTCGGCCAGCAGGCCGGCAGCCGCGTCGAGGTCGAGGGCACGGCGAAGGCGCTCCTCGGCGACGGGCTCAACAAGGAGGTCCTCAAGCCCGAGGACGGTCTGGTGTGGGTCCTCGACATCGCGGGCGCGCAGAAGGTGGACCTCAAGAGTCGGGCAAAGGGCGATCAGGCCAAGCCGGACGACGGGATGCCCGAGGTGAAGGCCGATGGGCAGGACGCCGCGACCTTCACCGTGCCCAAGGGGGAGAAGGCGCCTTCGGAGCTCAAGCAGCAGATGCTGATCAAGGGCAAGGGCGAGGAGGTCAAGGCCGGTGACGGGCTCATCGGCCAGTACACCGGTGTCACGTGGGACGGCGGCAAGAAGTTCGACTCGTCCTGGGACCACGGCGGTGCGACGGCCTTCCAGATCGGTACGGGCTCGGTCGTGCCGGGCTGGGACAAGGGCCTGGTCGGCAAGCATGTGGGCGACCGGGTCGAGCTGGTCGTGCCTGCGAAGCTCGCCTACGGTGACAACCCGCCGAAGGACAGTGGCATCCCCAAGGATGCGGCGCTGGTCTTCGTCGTGGACATCGTCGGCAAGGCGTGAGCCGGGCGTCGGCGCGGTCCGCGTCGGCGCGTTTCCGCGGTGGGGTCTGATCAGCGCTTTCGCGCCATGATCTGCCAGAATTGCCCGGCTGACAGAACGTGTCTTCCGTAGGAGAAATTTCGTGAACATCGACAAGCCCGAGATCGACTTCCCGGACGGGCCGGCCCCCACCGAGCTGGAGGTCGTGGACCTGTGGGAGGGCGACGGCGCCGTCGCCAAGGCCGGGGACAACGTCTCCGTGCACTACGTCGGCGTTTCGTTCTCCTCCGGCGAGGAGTTCGACGCGAGCTGGAACCGCGGTACTCCGCTCCAGTTCCAGCTCGGCGCCGGCCAGGTCATCCCCGGCTGGGACCAGGGTGTGCAGGGCATGAAGGTCGGCGGGCGCCGTCGGCTGACGATCCCCGCGCACCTCGCGTACGGCGACCGCGGCGCCGGCGGTGGCCGGATCGCGCCGGGCGAGACGCTGATCTTCGTCTGCGACCTGGTCTCCGTCTGAGCCTCGTCACCGCGGACCGAGGGCCCATGCCGATCGGCATGGGCCCTCGGCTTTTGCGGCACGTGCCGCGAGCGGTACGGTCAGCGGTCGGGAGCACAACGAGAGAGGGCGTCGATGGCGATTGCCAAGGCCGAGCGGCTGATGAACCTGGCGCTGTGCCTGCTGGGGACCCGCCGCCCGCTCAGCAAGCGGGAGCTGCGGAGTTCCATCGAGGCCTACCTGGAGGCGTTCGGTCCGGGGAACGGCGGGGGAGCGGGGACGGGCGCCGCCCTACGGTCCGGCGCCGTCACGTCCGGCGGCGACGAGTCCTTCAACCGGATGTTCGAGCGGGACAAGGAAGACCTGCGCGAACTCGGCCTGATCATCGAGACCGTCGACATGCTCGACGGCGACACCGGCTATCTCGCCCGCCGCGACAGCAACCGTCTCCCCGCCATCACCCTCGACGCCGCGGAGGCCGCGGCCCTCGGTCTCGCCGCGAAGGTCTGGCAGCAGGCCCGGCTCGCGGGAGCGGCCAGCGGCGCGCTCCAGAAGCTGCGCGCCGCCGGGATGCCGCTCGCCGACGCGGACCCGTACGAGAGCCCGGGCGCCCTCGAACCGCGGATCGCCGCCCATGAGGCCGCGTTCGAGCCCCTGATGCTGGCGGCCCGCGACCGCCGCCCCGTCGTCTTCGACTACCGCAAATCGAACGCGGCCCGTCCCGAGCAGCGGCATGTGGAGCCGTGGACGCTGGAGTTCTGCCGCGGCCACTGGTATCTGGCCGGCTGGGACCGCGACCGCGGCGCGGAGCGGGTCTTCCGGCTCTCGCGCATCACCGGTAAGGTCCGCTCCCGTGCCGCCGCCTTCACCGCCCCCGTGCCCGATCACGTGACCGTCCGCGAGACGGTGGAGAGCTGGGCCGGCGAGAACGCCACGGCGACCGCCCGCATCAAGCTGCGCGCGGGCCACGGATACCCGCTGCGTGCCAAGGCCCTCACCACCCACGCCCTGACAGACGGCTGGGACGAGCTGGAGGTTCCGTACGGACATGGACTGGATGCCTGGCTCGTCGAGTTCGGCCCCGATGTGATCGTGCTGGAACCCGCCGAGCTGCGGGCCGACGTCATCGAGCGGCTGCGCGCCGTAGCCAAGGGCTGAGAGGTACACACAGCGACATGGCCAACGCCATCGACCAGACCCGCCGGATGCTCTCGCTGGTGACCTATCTGCGCGAGCGCCCCGGCGCGCGCGTCACGGACGTCGCCCGTGCCTTCGGCATCTCCGAGGACGAGCTGATCTCCGACCTCGACGTGCTCCCCATGTGCGGCACCAGCTTCCGCGGCGGCGACCTGCTGGACATCGACACCGACGGCGACCGCATCTGGTGGCACAACCCCGACGATGTGGCCGAGCCGCTGCGCCTCGCGGCCGACGAGGCGACCGCGCTGCTGGTCGCCGCGCGCGCCGTCGCCACCCTGCCCGGTCTGCGCGAGGGCGATCGGCAGGCGCTGCTGCGCGCCACGGCCAAGCTGGAGGCGGCGGCCGGTGAGGCGGCCGGGGCCAGCTCCCGGCTCTCGGTCACCTTCGAGTCCGAGGGCGGCGTCTTCGCGGACGTCGACCGGGCCATAGCCGAGCGCCGCCGGCTGTGGCTGCGTTACTACTCGCCCGCCCGCGACGAGCTCACCGAGCGCGAGGTCGACCCGATCCGGCTCTTCGCCGTCGGCCATACGTACGTGGAGGCGTGGTGCCGGCTCTCCGAGGCGCGGCGCACCTTCCGGCTCGACCGGGTCGCCGAGATCAAGCTGCTCGACGCGCCCAGCGATCCGCCCCCCGTCGAGCTGCGCGACCTCTCCGAAGGGCTGGTGCAGCCCGCCGCGGAGGACCCCGAGGTGGTCGCGGAGGTCGGGCCGGGCGGCCGCTGGGTCGCCGAGTACTACCCGCACGACAGCGCGGAGGAGCTGCCCGACGGCGGTCTGCGGATCACCTTGCGCACCCCCGAGCCCGCCTCGCTGCGCCGGCTGGCGCTGCGGCTCGGCGGCGACGGGCGGATCGTCTCCCCGCAGGGGCTGGCCGACAGCGCGCGGGCCGCGGCCCGTGAGGCCCTCGCCGCGTACGGCGAGTGACACGAGTGGCGAGAGACGGCGGAGAAGGGTTCGTGATGACGGCGATGACGACGGCGGCGGTGCTCTTCAGGGCCGCCTGCCCCGACTGCCGGGGCTGTTTCGAGCTGGGCGCCGGGGCGCTGCGCCTGGCGATCGGCGCCAGCCGCCGCACCACCTTCTACTCCTTCACCTGCCCCGACTGCGGCTCCGCGGTCCGCAAGCCGGCCGGCGAGCGGATCATCGAGCTGCTCACCGGCGGCGGCGTCAGCACCCTGCGGCTGCACTCCACGGTGTGAGGGCCCGTGTGACCGCCCGTTCCGCCCGCGCCCGATAGGCTCCTCCCCATGCTCTGGCCCATGATCGCCATCGTTCTCGGCTTCTGCGGGATCGCCGTGCTCGGCGTCCTCGCGATGCGCGTCTTCACCGAGGTGCGGCGGCTGGCCCGGCAGGTCGACACGGCCTCGCGGCGCATCTCCCGAGCCGCCGAGGACCTCGAACGCGCGGCCGCCCCGCTCGCCTCGCAGGCATCGCAGACCCTCCGTTCAAAATGAGCGTCGCGCTCTGCTGCGCGGCTGGTGCGGACGGTACGCTGGGATGCCGGTGGCGCTGATTCCGCGGTGGGGAGCGGAATCGGGAGTACGCACGGGGATTGCCCCGCGTTCACCCCCGCGCGTTACGATCGCTGCCAGCACGGCGGAGCCGGACGCCTGTCCGACTGGCCCCACAGACCCATTCCATGCCGCCTCGGTGAGAAGGTAACGCTTATGTTTGGCAGGATCGGTGCACCCGAGATCATCCTCATTCTTGTCGTCGTGATCCTGCTGTTCGGCGCGAAGAAGCTGCCGGACATGGCGCGCTCGCTCGGCAAGTCCGCGCGGATTCTCAAGAGCGAGGCCAAGGCCATGAAGTCGGAGGGCCAGGACAAGTCGGCCGCTCCGGCCGACCCGCCGAACGACGTGGCCCAGCCTCCCCGTACGATCAAGGCCGCTCCCGGCGACGTGACCGGCGCCCGTCCGGTGGCCGAGCCGACCGACAGCACGACGCAGCGCTGACCGAGGGCCGACTTCGAGGCGGCCGTCCAGGGACTGCCGCCGGACGCACGAGATAGGGACGTGGGTTGCTCAAGCCTGCCCGCAAGAAGGAGAAGGACCCCGAGGGGCGGATGCCGCTCGCGGAGCACTTGCGCGAGCTGCGGAACCGTCTCGGCAAGGCCGTGCTCGCGATCGTGGTCATCGCGGTGGTCGCTGCCTTCTACTACAAGGACATCGTCGAGCTCTTCAAGCAGCCGATCGAGGACGCGATCGGCTGCAAGGTCTCGTTCGCGGAGCTCGCCACCAAGGACAAGCGACAGACCTGCGGAAACATCACGATGTCCGGCCTCATGGGCCCGTTCTCTCTGATGATCAAGGTGTCGCTGATGTCCGGCCTCGTGGTGGCGAGCCCGGTCTGGCTGTACCAGCTCTGGGCCTTCCTCGCACCGGGACTGCACCGCACCGAGAAGAAGTACGCCCTGAGCTTCGTCGCCGCGGGCGCCCCGCTCTTCGCGGCCGGCGGCTTCTTCGCGTACAAGATCATGCCCGCCGCGTCCACGGTCCTCATCGAGTTCACGCCGTCGGGCGTGGACAACCTGCTGCCCCTCGACGAGCTGATCGACTTCATCACCCGCCTGGTGGTCGTCTTCGGCCTCTCCTTCGAGCTGCCGCTGCTGCTGGTGATGCTCAACTTCGGCGGCATTCTCACCGGCCGCCGGATGCTCGGCTGGTGGCGCGGCATGATCATGGGCGTCACGGTCTTCGCGGCCGTCGCCACACCGAGCGTGGACCCCTTCTCGATGCTGATGCTGGCGGTCCCGATCGTCATGCTCTACTTCATCGCCGTGTTCATCGCGCTCTTCAACGACAAGCGGAAGCGGGCCGCCAACCCCGACGCCGACCTCGACCCCGACGAGGCGTCCGACCTCGACCTCACGCCGCTGGACGTCGGCGAGATCGAGCCGGTGCGGGCCAGCAAGGCGCTGCCCGGCCAGTCCTCGGGCGGCGCCGACGGCGGCGCGGGCTCCGAGCCGACGCGGCGGAACGGATACGACGACGCCACCTGATCCGGCGGGGCCCGAGGCCCCTGTCTCGGTCGGCGGCACTACGGGCCGCGGGTGCGGCGCCCACGCGGCGCGGCCCGCGGCCCGTCGCGTTGTCACGGGCCCGCGGCGCTGATACGGCCCGCGTCGCGCCGATACGGCCCGCGGACCGCCGCGTCGGCGAGGTCCGCGGGCCCGCTGGGCGAACGGGGGCCTGATAAAGATCGCGTGACTGTCAGAGGCGGCCGGTAGGCTCGTACTCAAGATGACCGACGACATGTCCCCAGCTGAGCGCTACGCCGCTGCCCGGCTGCGCGCCGCCGACCTGGCCACCGCACTCGCGCCCTTCCGCGAGATGTACGAATTCGAGCTGGACCCCTTCCAGATCGAAGCCTGTGAGGCCCTTGAGGCCGGTAACGGCGTGCTGGTCGCCGCCCCCACCGGCTCGGGCAAGACCATCGTGGGCGAGTTCGCCGTCCACCTGGCCCTCACGCAGGGCCGGAAATGCTTCTACACCACGCCCATCAAGGCGCTCTCCAACCAGAAGTACAGCGACCTCGTCAAACGCTACGGCGCGGACAAGGTCGGCCTGCTGACCGGCGACAACAGCGTCAACTCCGAGGCGCCGGTGGTGGTCATGACCACCGAGGTGCTCCGCAACATGCTCTACGCGGGCTCCCAGTCGCTGATCGGGCTCGGCTATGTGGTCATGGACGAGGTGCACTACCTCTCCGACCGCTTCCGCGGCGCCGTCTGGGAGGAGGTCATCATCCACCTCCCGGAGTCGGTGACCCTGGTCTCCCTGTCGGCGACCGTCTCCAACGCGGAGGAGTTCGGCGACTGGCTGGACACCGTGCGCGGCGACACCGAGGTCATCGTCTCCGAGCACCGGCCCGTGCCGCTGTGGCAGCACGTGCTGGCCGGCCGCCGGATGTACGACCTCTTCGAGGAGCGCGACACCTCGGGGGGCGGCCGCAGCGGCGGCAGACGCGAGGTCAACCCCGACCTCGTACGGCTGGCCAGGATGGAGAACAGCCGCCCGTTCGGCGGCCGCGACCGCCGTCGCGGCAAGAACCTGCGCGAGGCGGACCGGGAGCGCGAGCGCCGCCAGCGCAGCCGGATCTGGACGCCCAGCAGGGCCGAGGTCATCGAGCGCCTCGACGCGGACGGGCTGCTGCCCGCCATCACCTTCATCTTCAGCCGCGCGGGCTGCGAGGCCGCCGTCCAGCAGTGCCTGTACGCGGGGCTCCGGCTCAACGACGACGCGGCGCGGGCCAGGGTCCGCTCGATCGTGGAGGAGCGCACCGCCGCCATCCCGGACGAGGACCTGCACGTCCTGGGCTACTTCGAGTGGCTGGAGGCCCTGGAGCGGGGCATCGCGGCGCACCACGCGGGCATGCTGCCGACGTTCAAGGAGGTCGTCGAGGAGCTGTTCGTCAAGGGCCTGGTCAAGGCCGTCTTCGCCACCGAGACGCTCGCGCTCGGCATCAACATGCCCGCCCGTTCGGTGGTGCTGGAGAAGCTCGTCAAGTGGAACGGCGAGCAGCACGCCGACATCACCCCCGGCGAGTACACCCAGCTGACGGGCCGCGCCGGGCGGCGCGGCATCGACGTCGAGGGGCACGCGGTCGTGCTGTGGCAGCGGGCCATGGACCCGGGCGGCCTCGCGGGGCTGGCCGGCACGCGCACGTACCCGTTGCGCTCCTCCTTCAAGCCCTCGTACAACATGGCCGTCAACCTGGTCTCGCAGTTCGGGCGGCACCGCTCGCGGGAGCTGCTGGAGACGTCGTTCGCGCAGTTCCAGGCCGACAAGTCGGTCGTCGGGATCTCCCGCCAGGTGCAGAAGAACGAGGAAGGCATGGAGGGCTACCGGGCCTCCATGACCTGTCACCTGGGCGACTTCGACGCGTACATGCGGCTGCGCCGCGAGCTCAAGGACCGCGAGACCGAGCTGGCCAAGCAGGGCGCTACCCAGCGCCGGGTCGCCGCGGCGGCGGCGCTGGAGAAGCTCAAGCCGGGCGATGTGATCCATGTGCCGACCGGCAAGTACGCGGGCCTCGCGCTGGTCCTGGACCCGGGCCTGGCCGCCGGCCGTACGGACCGGCACCGCGGCTTCGAGCACCACGACGGGCCGCGGCCGCTCGTCCTCACCGCGGAGCGGCAGGTCAAGCGGCTGGCCGCGATCGACTTCCCGGTGCCGGTCGAGGCGCTGGAGCGGATGCGGATCCCCAAGTCCTTCAACCCGCGCAGCCCCCAGTCCCGCCGTGACCTCGCCTCCGCGCTGCGCACCAAGGCCGGGCACATCGAGCCGGGGCGGCACCGCAAGAAGCGGGCGGACGCCGCCGACGACACCGAGATCCTGCGGCTGCGCGCCGCGATCCGCGCCCACCCGTGCCACGGCTGCGACGAGCGCGAGGACCACGCGCGCTGGGCCGAGCGCTACGACCGGCTCAAGCGCGACACCCGGCAGCTGGAGCGGCGCATCGAGGGCCGTACGAACACCATCGCGCGCACCTTCGACCGGATCTGCGCGCTCCTGACCGACCTCGGCTATCTGCGCGGCGACGAGGTCACCGACGACGGCCGCCGGCTCTCCCGTCTCTACGGCGAGCTGGACCTGCTGGCCTCGGAGTGCCTGCGCGACGGCGTGTGGGAGGGGCTGCGCCCCGCCGAGCTCGCCGCCTGCGCCTCGGCGCTCGTGTACGAGGCGCGCGCCGCCGATGACGCGATGCCGCCGAAGCTCCCCACCGGCGACGCGCAGCGCGCCCTGGGAGAGATGGTCCGCATCTGGGGGCGGCTCGACTCCCTGGAGGAGGAGCACAAGATCAACCAGGCCGAGGGGGTGGGGCAGCGCGAGCCCGACCTGGGCTTCGCCTGGGCCGCCTACCGCTGGGCCTCCGGGCACGGCCTCGACGAGGTCCTGCGCGAGATCGAGATGCCGGCCGGCGACTTCGTTCGCTGGTGCAAACAGCTCATCGACGTCCTCGGCCAGATCGCGGCCGCCGCGCCTCCCGGCACCACGGTCGCGCGGAACGCACGCCGCGCCGTCGACGGGCTGCTGCGGGGCGTGGTGGCGTACTCCTCGGTGGGCTGACCACGGCGACCGCGGGCGCCGGCGGCTGCGGTCCGCCGCGCCCCGCTGCGATCACGGTCATGGCGGCGCGGGTCGTAGCGGCCGCGCGTCCCGTGAAACGCACGACGGCGGCAGGCCCCGGTCAGGGCCTGCCGCCGTCGGTGTACCGCTCGCTGTTCAGGACGCGGGCGCGGTCTCCTGCTCCGCCTCCACCTGCTGGTTCCACTCGCGCTTGGACGCCTGCCAGCCGTCCTCGTCGTGGCCCCGCCGCCAGTAGCCGGAGATCGACAGCCGCTCGCGCGGCACCTCGCGCTCGACGCGCAGATAGCGCCGCAGCTCCTTCACGAAACCCGCCTCGCCGTGCACGAACGCCTGGACGTTCCCGGCCGGGAACTCCAGCCCGCGCACGGCGTCGACGAGCTGCTCGCCGACGGTGTCCGTGCCCCGGTGCAGCCAGACGACCTCGGCGTTGGCGGGCAGCTTCAGGTCCTGCTGCTCCGCGGCGTCCGCGACCTCGATGAAGGCCCGTACGGGCACGCCCGAGGGCATCCGCTCCAGGGCCGCCGCGATGGCGGGCAGCGCGCTCTCGTCACCCGCGAGCAGGTGCCAGTCGGCGTCCTCGCCGGGGGCGTAGGCGCCGCCCGGGCCCATGAAGTAGATCCCGTCGCCGGGGCGGGCGCGTACGGCCCAGGGGCCCGCGATGCCCTCGTCGCCGTGGACGACGAAGTCGACCGACAGTTCGCGGGCCGTCGGGTCCCAGCTGCGCACGGTGTACGTCCGTACGGCCGGCCACTGGTCGCGCGGCAGGTCGGCGCGGATCTGGGCCATGTCGAAGGGCTCGGGGTACTCGACGCCGTCGAGCGGGAACACGATCTTGATGTAGTGGTCGGTGTACTCGCCGGCGTTGAACTCCGCCAGGCCCTCGCCGCCGAGCACCACCCGCACCATGTGGGGGGTGAGGCGTTCGGTTCGGATGACCTGTGCGTGGTTCTGCTGCGGCTTTTTGCGGACCGGGCGTTCTGCTGCCACGTCGACTCCCTGACACGCCAATGGTTAGTTAGTTGTACCTAACTTAACAGTTCAGCCGTGCAGAGTGGAGAGCAAGCGCTGTGCGGACCCGCCCAGCCCCCAGCGGGCCGTCAGCTCCGCCAGCGCCTCGGGGTCGCGCGGCTCGCGCGGCAGCGTGGCGTCGAACTCCGGCAGCGGCACGTCCGAGGCGACCCGCACCACCTTGGGCGCGACCGCGATGTACGGCCGGGCCTCGTCGAGCCGCTTGCGCTGCGAGGGGGTGAGCTTGGCGGCCGGATCGTCGACCGCGGCCATGATCCCGGCGAGGTCGCCATGGGCCGCGAGCAGCTTGGCGGCGGTCTTCTCGCCGATGCCGGGCACCCCCGGCAGCCCGTCGCTGGGGTCGCCGCGCAGCAGCGCGAGATCGACGTAGCCGGGGCCGTTGACCCCGTACTTCTCCCGCAGCAGCGCCTCGTCCACGAGTTGCAGCGTGCCCACGCCCTTCACCGGGTAGAGGACCCGGATGCCGCGCCGGTCGTCCACCAGCTGGTAGAGGTCCCGGTCGCCCGTGACGATCGCGACCGGCCCCGTCGCCCGCGCGGTCAGCGTGCCGATCACGTCGTCGGCCTCGTACCCCTCGGCGCCGACGCGGGCGATGCCGACCGCGTCCAGTACGTCCTCGATCACCGGCACCTGCGGGGCCAGCGTGTCGGGGGTCTCCTCGGCGTCGGGGCCGCTCGCGACCTCCTCGGCGACCCGGTGCGCCTTGTAGGAGGGGATGAGGTCGACCCGCCACTGCGGCCGCCAGTCGAAGTCCATGCAGGCGACCAGGGCGTCCGGCCGGTGGTCCTGCACGAGGCGGGCGATGAAGTCGAGGAGGCCGCGCACCGCGTTGACCGGGGTGCCGTCCGGGGCCTTGACCGATTCCGGCACGCCGAAGTAGGCGCGGTAGTAGAGGGAGGCGGTGTCGAGGAGCATCAGGCGTCGCGTCACCCGTCGATGATGCCGCATCCGGAGATTGTGAAGGAGATGTGAACTGGGTCACGGACCGGTTTGCTTCACCTAAGTGGGGGCAGGCGCGCAATCGGAGCGGACCCGGTAGCAGTTTCAACTACTACTGCTGCTCGGAGGCGCGGCCGAATCCGCACCGCTCCACGACCCGCCCACGGGGGAGGCGGGTCGTTTTGAGTTCAACTCGAGAGGTGTATGTGTCCAGGCTGCAAGCCGAGCACTTGTACAAAGTGTTCGGCAGACGACCCGAAGCCGCCGTGAAACGGCTCGAAGGCGGCACCAGCCGCGAAGAGCTGCGTTCCGACGGCACCACCGCGGCCGTGATCGATGCCTCGTTCTCTGTCGAGGCCGGCCACATCTTCGTTGTCATGGGTCTGTCCGGGTCCGGTAAGTCCACGCTGCTGCGCATGCTGAACGGGCTTTCGGAGCCGACCAGCGGACGCGTCCTTTTCGACGGCCAGGACCTGACCGAACTGACCCCGCGCGAGCTGCGCAAGGTGCGCTCGCAGAAGATCAGCATGGTCTTCCAGCACTTCGCGCTCTTCCCGCACCGCAGTGTGATGGAGAACGCGGCCTACGGTCTTGAGGTGCAGGGCGTCCCGCGCGAGGAGCGGGACCGCCGTGCCGTCGAGGCCCTGGAGCTGGCGGGCCTCAAGGGCTGGGAGAAGTCCTGGCCCGACGAGCTGTCCGGCGGCATGCAGCAGCGCGTGGGCCTGGCCCGCGCGCTCGCCACCGACGCCGACCTGCTCCTGATGGACGAGTCGTTCAGCGCGCTCGACCCGCTGATCCGCCGCGACATGCAGGACCAGCTGCTGGAGCTCCAGGCCCGGCTCAAGAAGACGATCATCTTCATCACCCACGACCTCAACGAGGCCATGCGCCTGGGCGACCGAATAGCCGTCATGCGCGACGGCCGGATCGTCCAGAACGGCACCGCCGAGGACATCCTGGTGCGCCCCGCCAACGACTACGTCGCCTCCTTCATCCAGGACGTCGACCGGTCCCGGGTGCTCACCGCCGGTTCAATCATGGCCGAGCCGAGCACCGCCAAGGGCGCCCGCGCCGGAGACGGCAGCACGGTCCGTACGGATCAGGACGTTCTCGACGCCGCGCCCGCCACGGTGACCACCGAGACCCCGATAGCCGAGCTGTTCACGCCCTGCTCCAGCAGCGGCGACGCGGTCGCCGTCACGGGCGCCGACGGCGCGCTCGCGGGCGTCGTGACCCGCGAACGGCTGCTGTCGGTCCTCGGCGAGCAGCCGCACACCGCTCCGGCCCAGGAACCGCCGAGCGGCGAGGCCAAGGCGAAGGTGATCGCCGGTGCCTAGATTCAACTTCGGAGACTGGGTCGAGGACGCGGTCAAGTGGCTCCAGACCCACATGGAGTGGCTGTTCGACTTCGTCAGCAAGGTGCTGACGGGGATGTACGACGGCGTCGACAAGGTGCTGGGCGCGCCTGAGCCGCTGCTGATGGCGGGGATCTTCGCGGTCATCGCGTTCTGGCTGCGCGGCCTGTTGCCCGCGGTCCTCGCGTTCGTGGGCTTCGCGCTGATCGACTCGCTCCAGTTGTGGGACGACGCGATGGCGACGCTCTCGCTGGTGCTCGTCGCGTCCGTCATCACGATCGTGATCGCGGTGCCGCTGGGCATCTGGTCGGCCCGCAACCGCACCGTCAGCGGTGTGCTGCGGCCCGTACTGGACCTCATGCAGACGATGCCCGCCTTCGTCTACCTGATCCCCGGCGTGATGTTCTTCTCGATCGGCCCCATGCCGGGTCTGATCGCGACGATCATCTTCTCGATGCCGCCCGGCGTCCGGATGACCGAACTCGGCATCCGGCAGGTCGACGGCGAGCTGGTGGAGGCCGCCGAGGCGTTCGGCACGACCCCCCGCGACACGCTCATCCGGGTCCAGCTGCCGCTGGCCCTGCCCACCATCATGGCCGGCATCAACCAGGTCATCATGCTGGCGCTGTCCATGGTCGTCATCGCGGGCATGGCCGGCGCGGGCGGCCTCGGCGAGCAGGTCTACGCCGCGGTCACCCAGGTCAACATCGGCGGCGGTGTGGAGAGCGGCCTGGCCGTCGTCATCCTCGCCATGTACCTGGACCGGATGACCGGCGCGCTCAACCAGCGGGTCTCCCCGCTCGGCCGGCGCGCCCTGGCCAAGGCCGCGGCCGCCATGCGCGGCGCGAAGTTCCTGCACTACCGGCCCGGCACGGCGGTCGCCACCGTCGGCGTCGTGGTCCTCGCGCTCATAGCGGGCGGCATGAACCTCGCCCAGAACGACGACAAGTCGAGCGCCTCCGCGGCCTCCGACGTGGGCCACGGCAAGCAGATCAACATGGGCTACATCCCGTGGGACGAGGGCATCGCCTCCACGTTCCTGTGGAAGGAGCTGCTGGAGCAGCGCGGCTACAAGCCGAACGTGAAGCAGCTCGACCCCGGCCCGCTGTACTCCGGCATCGCCAAGGGCGACATCGACTTCCAGACCGACGCCTGGCTGCCGACGACGCACAAGGCGTACTGGGCCAAGTACGGCTCCCAGATGACGGACCTCGGCGCCTGGTACGGGCCGACGTCGCTGGAGCTGACCGTCCCGGCGTACATGAAGGACATCAACACGCTTGATGACCTCAAGGGCAAGGCCGGCGAGTTCGGCGGCAAGATCACCGGCATCGAGTCCAGCGCGGGTGAGATGGGCCTGCTCAAGGACAAGATCTTCCCGGCGTACGGGCTCGACGGCGAGTACAAGATCGTCTCCTCGTCGACCGCGACGATGCTCGCCGACCTGGACCGCTCGATCTCGGCGAAGAAGCCGATCGTCGTCCCGCTGTGGTCGCCGCACTGGGCGTACAGCAAGTACGACCTGAAGAAGCTCAAGGACCCGAAGGGCGCCTGGGGCAAGGGCGACGAGCTGCACACCGTCGCCGCGAAGGGCTTCGAGTCCAAGGACCCGACGGTCGCGGGCTGGCTGAAGAACTTCAAGATGGACGAGAAGCAGCTGTCCAGCCTGGAGAACACCATCCAGTCGGCGGGCAAGGGCAAGGAGCAGGACGGCGTCCGTACCTGGCTCAAGAAGAACCCGAAGGTCGCGGACACCCTCGCGCCGCTGCCCAAGGGCAAGGGCCAGACGGCCAAGGGCAAGGAAGCCGGCAAGGCCGTCAACATGGGCTACTTCCCGTGGGACGAGGCCATCGCCTCCACGTACCTCTGGGAGAACATCCTGGAGGACCGCGGCTACAAGCCGAAGGTCAAGCAGCTCGACCCCGGCCCGCTCTACACGTCCCTGGCGCAGGGGCAGATGGACGTCCAGTTCGACTCCTGGCTGCCGACCACGCACAAGCAGTACATGGACAAGTACGGAGACAGACTCTCGGACATCGGCGCCTGGTACGGGCCGACGTCGCTGGAGCTGACCGTGCCGTCCTACATGAAGGACGTCAACACGCTCGACGACCTCAAGGACAAGGCGAGCGAGTTCGGCGGCAAGATCACCGGCATCGAGTCCAGCGCCGGTGAGATGGGCATCCTCAAGGACAAGGTCATGCCGGCCTACGGGCTCGACAGCGACTACAAGCTCGTCTCGTCCTCGACGGCCACGATGCTCGCCGACCTGGACCGCTCGATCGCGCAGAAGAAGCCGATCGTCGTCCCGCTGTGGTCCCCGCACTGGGCGTACAACAAGTACGACCTGAAGAAGCTCAAGGACCCGAAGGGCGCCTGGGGCAAGGGCGAGAAGATCCACGTCGTCGGCAAGAAGGCCTTCGGCAAGGACTTCCCGGAGCTCAACGGCTGGCTGAAGAACTTCCACATGGAGGACAAGGACCTCGCGTCCCTGGAGGACCAGATCCAAAAGGGCGGCAAGGGCAACGAGAAGGCGTCCGCCCGCAAGTGGATGGACGACCACCCCGGTACCGTCGACAAGCTGGCGCCCGTCGGCTCGTAACGGTATTGCCGCTCGCTCTTCCGCGAAGCGGCGCGCGCAAGAGCCCCGCCCCGGTCTCGTACCGGGGCGGGGCTCTTCGTCTCTTCGCCGCGGCGTTTTCGGGCCGGTGCGGGATTTCCTCTCGAATGCCTCTCCATTCCCTCGCGCGACGCGCCGGCCTGGCGGTGGGGGCCTTCCTGGGGCGCGCCGGTCCGGTGGAGGGGGAGCTTTCTCGGGATGGGTCGGCTCGGCGAGAGGGGCGTCCTTCGCGCTATGCGCGGGTCCGGCGGGCGGGCGTGCTGCCTGCGCCGATCAGGGTGGGTCGCGTCGCGGCGCTGTGCGGCGGATCGAGTCCGGTAAACGTTCAACTATGAATGCGCGAAGGTGGCTTGACAGGCGGCGGCGGAATGATTCCCCTCCGTCGGTAAAGGGTCCGCTCAGCGGAATCGGCCTTGTGCGCGGCGAGCGCCTCGCGGAATATCGACCCAGTTGGAGAAGGTTACGAAGCGGTGAAGGAAGCGCGGAACGACCACCGCGGTCACCGATTTCGCGACCGAAATCCAGGAGCTCCGGGCCGTTTCACTGCTGGCGGACCCGACCGGTTCGTACGAGCGTGACCGCACGCCGACGGGCGGGGCCGGCGCCGCGCCCGCCGAGGGCCGCGTCCGCCGGACGGACATCGGGAACCGATGGACCGACTTCCTGAACGGGAGGGTCCGGCGTGCGGGCCATTGGCCGGTTTCCGGCTGGCGGCGGCCGCCGGAGGCCAATTGAGTGGTAGTGACGGGCGCCACCGCCGCGAGCCGGCGGGCGCGCACGGGGGGAGAGAACCTTGTCGTTCAGCAACACCGGCCGCCTCCCCGAACTGGAGCGGCCGGCCGTGAGGACAACCGTCGGGGGACGCGGAGTTCTGGAAGGCGCGTTCTCCCTGCTGGAAGCGGTCGAACGGGCGGGGGAGGCCGGACTGACCCGGCTGGCGGCCGACAGCGGCCTGCCGAAGGCCACCGCCCACCGGCTGCTGTCGCAGCTCGTCGAGCTCGGGGCCGTCGAACGGGTCCGCGACCGCTACCGCATGGGCTCGCGCATGTTCCGCCTGGGCAGACGCTGGCAGCCGCACCCCGCCCTGCTCGGCGCGGCCCGCCCGTACGGCACTTCGCCGACACCACGGGCGCGACGGTGGGCCTGTGCGTGCTGCGCGAGGGCCGCACCATGGTCGTCGCCGGGGTCGGGGGCCAGGCCGACGAGGTGGCGCCGCAGCGGACCGGCGCGATGTACCCGTGGGCGACGGCCGCGGGCAAGGTGCTCGTGGCCGGCGCCCGGCCCGACCTGCCGCTGGGAGCGCTGCCGAGTTCCTGGGCCCGTACCGCCGCCGCCATCAGGGACAAGGGCATCGCCTTCGACCACGAGGAGATCATGCCGGGCGTGTTCTGCACGGCGGTCCCGCTGTTCGGCGCGGACGAGACCGTCGTGGCGTCCGTCTGCGCCGTGACCGGTTCGGCGGGCCGGCTGGCGCGCCTCGCGGAGCCCCTGGCCCAGGCCGGCCAGAGCATCAGCACGGTGTTGCGCACTCGTTGACCGTACGGCGGGAGCCTTGTAGGGCGGGGCTCGTACGGCGGGGGAAGTCTTACCGCGGGGACCCGTACGGCTCGGGGCCGTACCGTGGGGCGATGGCCAGTCGCACTGCCGTACGGCGCGTGGTGTCCCTCGTCCCCTCGCTCACCGAAGCCGTGGCCGTCACCGCGCCGGGCCTCCTCGTCGGGGCCACCGACTGGTGCGGCCACCCCGCCGATCTCGACGTGACGCGGATCGGCGGCACCAAGAACCCCGACACCGACCGGATCGCCCGGCTCGCCCCCGATCTCGTCATCGCCAACGAGGAGGAGAATCGGGAGCCGGACCTGGCCGCGCTGCGCGCCGCGGGGCTGCGCGTCATGGTCACCGAAGTACGCACGCTGGAGCAGGCGTTCAGCGAGCTGGAGCGGGTCTTGGCAGACGGCTGCGGGCTGACCCGGCCGCGGTGGCTGGACCGCGCCGAGGCCGCCTGGCGGGACTTGGGCCTCGGCGAGGCCGCCTGTCCGGACTCGGACCGCCCCGGGGCCACCGGGCGGGAGCCGGTGCGTACGCCCGTCCGGCTGCGGGCGGCGGTGCCCGTCTGGCGGCGGCCCTGGATGGTGCTCGGCCGCGACACCTTCGCGGGCGACCTGCTGGCCTGGCTCGGCGTCGACAACGCCTACGCGACCTACGCCGAGCGCTACCCGCGCGTACCGATCGAGGAACTCCGCGCCGCCGCCCTCGACCTAGTGGTGCTCCCGGACGACCCGTAGCTAAGCCATGACAGGCCGTCAGGTCACTACTTGGGGGTGAGCATGTCGGACGATGAATTAGAGGCCGTGCAGGTAGTCCGGCTCACGGTGGGCGAGGATGAGTACCGGGGAGAGGTAACCGATCCGAAGGTGATCGGCCAGATCCGCAAGGAGCACAAGGCGGCGAAGACTGCCCATGACAAGCTCCTGGAGGCGCTGGAAGAACATGGGATTCAGGTCGTCCCCGACTACTTTCCGCCCGCGGCCACCGCGAAGCCGAAGCGTATCGCCGCGAAGCCAAGGCGCTCCGCCGTGTCCGGGGCGTCAGCCGCCGAGGTTCGAGCCTGGGCCCTCAAGCACTCCATCAATGTGGGCCCGCAAGGGCGGATCAAGGGGTGGATCACGGAGGCGTTCGAGAAGAATCTGTCCGTCGAAGCCCTGAAGAAGTGGGTCGAGCAGCACAAGGGCGATTTACCCACCAAAAACGAAGGCCCCCTCTCCAGAGAGAGGGGGGTTTTCTGCGTTGCCAGCAGCCCGCGCCGAAAAGGGTGTTCGATCCCTGCGGGAGCCTCATTCGCCCCTGTGCAGAGGCAGCAGCGGGATAGGATCGAGCATGGCTTCAATCGCCCGCCACGGTGGAAGAATCAAGTCCCCGGAGGCACCTCGCGTCTCCCCGTCTCTGCGGACGGCGGCGGGAGACGAGGTGGAGGACGATGCGATCCTCAAGGGCCTCTCCTTCGATGGGCAGGCCCTCGTGGGGCTGGATGTCGAGGCGGCAGAGGCTGAGGGATGCCGATTCGCGAACGTGCGCTTCACCGGCTCCTCCCTGCGCCAAAGCCAGTTCAGCGACTGCCGGTTCGAGACCTGTGACTTCTCTCAGGTCACTGCCGGCGACGTGTCCCTGATCCGCTGCACCGTTAGCGGCAGCAGGCTTACCGGTTCATCGTGGAAGTCGGGGATGTTCCGAGATGTGACCTTCTCTGGCTGTGTAGCCAGTCCCGGAATGTTCCGGCACATGAAGATCTACTCGACGGTCTTCGAGGACTGTCGGCTCATGGGCACCGACTTCCAGTTCACCGAGATGCACAACGTTCGGTTTGTGGGGTGCGATCTTACCGGCGCCCAGTTCGGAAACGTGAAGGTCGGCTCCATGCGGGTGGAGAACTGCACACTCCTCGACGTTGGAGGAGGCGCGTATCTCAAGGGGACAACAGTGGCAGGCCCAGGGGCGATGGAGCTGGCCCTGAGCCTGGCACGTGAAGCGGGCATTGCTTTCGAGTAGTCCGGCTTCGTCAGGCCGCGACCTCCGGTTGATAGCCCGCGAACTCACGGCTGGTGATGGCGCGGGCTACCTGAGAGAAGTCGATGGGGTCGGCTTCGGCCCACCGACTCA
This sequence comes from Streptomyces sp. NPDC050610, assembly GCF_040654875.1. Taxonomy (NCBI): domain Bacteria; kingdom Bacillati; phylum Actinomycetota; class Actinomycetes; order Kitasatosporales; family Streptomycetaceae; genus Streptomyces; species Streptomyces sp. NPDC050610. The sequence goes on from NZ_JBFAIV010000004.1 coordinate 154,619, forward strand.
TCTCGTCCAGGAGGAGCCGGCCGTACGAGGTGAAGAGGCCGCGCGACGTCTGCATGTCCTTGCAGGCGTCGCGGAGAGAGGTCGTGTACTGGGTAACCAGCTCGCCACCGCCCTCGCGGTACTCCATGTACATGAGCGGGACCGCGACGGCCGCGGCATGGAAGGCGGCGTGAAGCGGCCTCTTCTGCCCAATCTTCACCGCCGACAGCGCGCAGTGCTCGTCCTTCTCCAGCTCCGCCGGAGGCAGGGTGAACATGCCATACACCGTGTCCATGATGAAGAGGGAGCTGTGCAGGGCCTCGTGGACGATGCACATTGCGTAGTCCAGAACCCCCCATCCGGCGCCCGGACTCATCAGGACGATGCCCGGCATCGTGTTGGCGCTGCCGCCGCCGTCTGCCCCGGAGTTGACCGCGATGATGTCGGTGACCACCAGGTCCACCATCTGACGTAGGCCAGGGTGAATTTTCCTGATCAGGTCCAAGGCATCGATGATCTGTCGGTCCCACTCCTCGCGGGTCGGGCCGTCCGATGCGGTGGCCGGACCCACGATGTGAGCGAAGATGCCGTTCGTCTTGCAGTGCGCGACCCAAGGGCTGTCTTCGTAGCCGACCTTGATGCCGCCCAGCTCGGCCGGTAGTTCCGGTGGCCTGAGTGTGTTGATCGCCCTCACGTATGCGGGTCGTACCCGGAACGAGCTTGAGGGGTAGGCGCCGTTGACGGCATAGGCGAGACGCGCGGTTGTCTCGTAGAGATGCCCTACGGAAAGCATGTGCACGACAGTTCCCTCTCTTTGATGGAAGCGGAACGCTCGGAGCGGCCCACGACCGCTCCGAGCGTTTTGGACTCGCGGGGAGGGGCGACTACTAGTCGGTCCAGCCGCCCATCATTACGACCTCCGCACCGTCCGCGGAGGCGGCCCGGACGCGGGCCGCGATGCCGGCCGAGATCTCGACCGGGTCACGCTTCACGTTGTCCAGCACCTCACCGAGGATGTGATCGGTGACCGCCGGAGCTTTCTGCGAATCGGCCATTAATGCTCCTTCGGTGTCACGTTCGTTTCACGTGCATACCCGTCCTGGCTGTGCTCCTTTCTCTGTGTTGCATGTCGCCCCACACGCGCTGGGGCGCGGGGGTATATCGGGCGCCTTCCACCCACCGTCATCACACTTGTGGTGGAAGGTGCCCGCCCACCCCGCCACCAGGTCCTCTTGGGTCCACCGATGGCGAGGGGGAGATTAGAGTCGGCCCGAGGCTGCGAGCGTGATGACGATCGCGATAGCGGACACGGTGAGAATTACGAAGGCGGGGAAGCCGATACGATCGCTGGTCTTCATGCCGCGCCTCCTGCGGCAGGCGCCTCGCGTCTCACGACCTCGTCACCGAAGATCGTCAAGTGGCCCGCCGGCGGGGGCCAAAGCACGTACACACCCTGATTGCGGAGGAAACGGCGGTGGCCGGACTTCTCGGCATACCGCGCGATCCATTCCGCGAGGGTGGCCGGGGAGGTATTCGGTCCGGACTCCGCGCCGCATTCGATCTCGTCACCGGAGACACACCTAGCGCTGTATTCGGCACACGCAAGTGCATCTGCGACAAGTTTGAATACGGCCTCGGACCCCGGAGAATAAGGGGAGCTGGGCACTGCGCGTCCTCTCTGTAGCCCCGTTGGATTCACGAGCACTCAGGCGAGCGGGGTGAGGGACAGCGCGACTCGTAGTCACTCTTCCGGAGCCGGTCCCCGTAGCGCGTCGTACGCCGTGACCCTCTTCGTCCGGCACGACGAACAGTGCTGCTCGCCTTCTTCGGTTCTGGTCCACCCGTTTGTGTGACTGCAAGGAACGACCGTGCTGCCCATCGCGGTTTGGGTAGCACGGGCCGCTGTTTCGCTCTTCTGGACGAGGAACTGGAGGGTGTATCCGAGGGCCTGTACGTGACTGGCTGCCGACATCAGGCCGTTGCCGAGTCCTTCGCCTAGTTCGTGCGCGATCCTATTCATCCGAGTCTGGTCGTTGTACCACTCCACCGACCCGCGCCACTGGCCATCTACGCGCTTCTGGGCCAGAGGGGTCAAGACCCTGATGTGTCTTACGAGTTCCTGGTGCAATTCGAACAAAACCTCATAAGCGAGAGGCGCCGGCCGCTCAGCTAGAGCGCGGTTGACGACCGTCTTGATCTCTGTGAGATCCACATCGGGGGATCTTGTGATCGTGCGCGGGTCCTGTGTCATACGGCCCTCCTACGTACGGTGGGTTGGTGCTGCGGGCTCCGGGAACCTCATGGTCCGGTGCGGAAAGTAGTCCGCGGCCCCCTCACCGGTTGGTGCGTTCGGTGTCACCAACTCAACGACCATCGAGACCTGGGCGACAGGTGGAACTGAGGGGATCGTCGGCGCATGACCCCGGTGATTTTTACCTTCGGGCTGTCGCCGATCGATCGCGCGGCGCTACTGTCGGGGTGTGACTGGGAACACCAGGTTGGCGGCCCGTATGGCTGAACTGGGCCACTCTCAAGCTGAGTTGGCTCGCTTGATCAACGCGGAGATCGAAGTGTTGACCGGTTCGCTCGGGTGCCTCACCGACCGCGACATTCGGCGCTGGCTCCGCGGCGAAACGGGTTGGCCGCAGGAACGAATCAGAGTTTGCGCTGAAGCGGTCCTTGGGGCGTCGGCCGAGGAGTTGGGATTCATCCCCCGGAGGAAATTTCTCTCCGCTACCGGCGGTACGGCAATAGCTGTTCTAGGGGCGAATGGGGCCAAGCTCGGCATGAGCGACGCTGACCGCTTTCAGGCGGAGTATGAGCGAATCCTTGAGCAGGACTGGCATATAGGAGGCATGCGCACGGTAGAGAACCGGGCTGCTGAACTCTCGCTTCGTGTCCAATCTGCCCTATCCATGGGGGCAACCTCCACTCGTATCCGCAAGCGACTCCACTGTCTTGCCTCGAACGCGTCAAGTTCAGCGGCTTTCGCCGCCATCGACGCCAAATCCCCTAAGCGGGCGCGCACTCACCTGGACCGCGCGGTGACACTCGCTGGCCTCTCAGGGGACAGTGAGACGCAATTCCACGTGTGGAACCATCTCGCCATGACGGCCTGCCAGCGTGAGGATTTTACTGAAGGGGCGGCAGCGGCGGAGGTCATGAAGACGTCTTTCGTTGCCCGTAGGGACCCCCTTTACGCGTCTCTGGCGCACATGCGCACAGCTCGGGCGCTGGCCAGGATGGCGCAGAGGAGCGATTCACTGCGAGCGTTGTCAGCAGCAGAGAAGGCGTTCACGCGAGCGGAAGGCAAGCGCCGTTCAGCATGGCTGAGTTTCTATGACGAAAGCGAGGTGGATGGGCTGACCGCAAGTATCTGGGCTGCGCTGGGGTCTTATGATCGAGCAGAAGCATTCTTCCACCGCACGCTCTCAGGCATCCGGCCCGACATGCTTCGTAACAGGGCTTTGTATTCGGCACATCTGGCGCTGGCTCAGGCAAGCCAAGGGGAGTTGGAGCTTGCTTGTGCTACGGGCCTGCATGCATATGACCTGCTCCCCGCCGGGTCAGGGTCGAAGCGGACCACGGACATGTTGACGAGGCTACGGGGTACTTTGGTGTCGTCAGGATCGAGGGTCCCCGAAGTCGTGGGGTGGATTGAGAGGTCTCGGCAGTGGAGCTGACTCGCTACGGGAGCAAGGATGCGCGGGACGTCCGGACCATGCTTCTGGATATCCATGACGAGGCGTACGCCGGTGACTCTGATGAGTTCCACTCGCGAGGCCGGTTTGCTGAGTTTGTGGACGCCTGGTCCAGCAAAGACACGTGGGCCTGTGTCGTCGGCTTCGAAGACGGCGAACCGGTTGGGTATGCGTACGGCGCACTTTTCAGCCCCGGAGGGTGGTGGCGTGGTGTGGAAGCTCCGTCTTGGTTGACGGCGGATACTCAGGTGTTTGCCTTGTCCGAACTCATGGTCGTACCCAAGTGGCGCAAGACCGGGGCTTCAGCTCAGATCCATGATGCGCTGGTTGAGGACCAGGAAGCTTATGCGGCCACGCTGTTCGTGGACTCGGCTCACCCCAAGGTTGGGTCCCTGTATGAGGGCTGGGGATACCGCAAGATCGCGGAAACGAGGCCCTTTGAAGACGCGCCCCTGTACGCAGTGATGGTCAAGGACCTGTAGTTGCCCCCCGCTGCCCCCGACATCCGATGTCGGGGGTTAATTCGTCCACGCAAGTTGGAGTGTGTGATTCGTGCTGAGGGATGACCGAAGGTGTCCCTGTCCTGTTGGTGGGTGCTCTGACCTGCACCTTTGCGCGCTTTAGCTCTTCCTTTGTGAAGCTGACTCACATGACGAGCCGTACGGCTTCGCGGCGGACGACGGGCCCGAAGCCTTCCCCGCGGCTCTGCCCGTCGCCCTCGTCAGCGGTCGTCATCTCACCTGGTACGGGCCCTCGCTGGCCGAGGCGCCCGCCGTGCTCAGCGCGGCACTGCGAGCAGCGCGCCGCTGAGCACTCCGCGCAGCGTCCGCACCCCGGCGACCAGCCATGCCACGACCAGCACGATGAACAGCGCCACCGCGAGCCAGGTGTAGAAGTGCAGCCCGGTGTGCTTGGCGAGCCCGGCCGCGCCCGTCACGCAGGTGCCGATGGGGAAGGTGAAGCCCCACCAGGTCATCGAGAACTTCATGCCGTTCCGGAAGGCGCGGATCACCGTCGCCGTGGCGATCGCCAGCCACAGCAGTGCGAAGCCCATCACCGGCACGCCGTACAGGACCGCGAAGGGCATCATGGCGTGCGCGTACGTGCCGTCGATCGCGCCGTGCGCCGCGTCGGCGAGGTTGTTGACCGCCGTCGTCGACTGGCCCAGCGGACCGAGCACCAGGAACATCGTCGGGGTCAGGGCCAACGGCAGCGGCCCCTGGTGCACGAGGCGGGCGAAGATGACCGGCAGCATGATGAAGGTGGCGAGCAGGGACAGCCCGAACATCGCGTAGCAGCCCAGCAGCAGCGTCTCCCGCCACTGGCCCGACGGCAGATGGGCGATCAGGGCCGGGCCGCAGGCCGCGGACACCATGGGGGCGACCACCGGCAGAATCCACACCGGCGAGGCCGTGCCCGCGTCGACCTTGTGCCGGGTCACCATCAGATACGGGATGGCGGACGCGGCGACGACCCCGACGGCGGTGCCCGCGATCCACAGCACCGTGTCGACGGCGACGCCCGCCGATACGCCGATGACGTCCGAGCCGACCGAAAGGCTGCCCGCGCCGACGGCGAGCATCGCCATCGACAGACAGCCGTAGAACGGCGCGACCGCCGGGTCGAGGAGGTGCTTGCGCGCCTGGTCGGCGTGGCGGGCCCAGTGCGCGCCGCGCCCCACGAACAGCACGACCAGCAGCAGCGCGCCCAGCGCCCAGACGACCTGGTACGCCGCGCGCAGCCCCCAGAAGTGGACCGGCAGGGCGGCGCCCGCGTTCGCGACGATCGCCGTCCCCATGACGGCCGCGTACCAATTGGGTCCGAGCATGCGGACGGACCCGCGGGGGCGGTTCTCTGAAAGGGGGCGGGAGCGCGGCTGCGCGATGGTGGTCATGGCACCAAGATGCTCCGCTCCTCCGCCGCTCACCAGGGACCTTGTCTCTATGAGGGCATAAGCTGGCTTTATGGGCGACGGGCAGGGCGAGCAGGCGGACACCGAGTCGGGCCGGGAGGGGCGGCGGGGCGCGGCTCCGGGCACCGCTCAGAGCGCGGATCAGGGCGCGGCCGATGCGCCCCCGCACACCGGCCGCCTGGCGCACCGGGTGCCCGACCTCGCCGCGCTGCAACTGCTCCTCGCGGTCGCCCGCCTCGGCAGCCTCGGCCGCGCGGCCCGCGAACTCGGCATCACCCAGCCCGCCGCCAGCAGCCGCATCCGCTCCATGGAGCGGATGCTCGGCGTCTCCCTCGTGGAGCGCTCGCCGCGCGGCTCCACCCTCACCCCGTCCGGGGCGCTCGTCACGGACTGGGCACGGCGCATCGTGGAGGCCGCCGAGGCGTTCGACGTGGGCGCGCAGGCCCTGCGCGGGCGGCGCGACTCGCGGCTGCGGGTGGCGGCCAGCATGACCATCGCCGAGTACCTGCTGCCCGGCTGGCTCATCGCGCTGCGCGGCAACCGCCCGGACACCGCCGTCTCCCTCTTCGCCGGGAACTCCGCGGCCGTAGCCGAACGCATCCTCGGCGGCGCGGCCGACATCGGCTTCGTCGAGGGACTGCGGGTGCCCCCCGGCCTCGACGGCGCCATCATCGGCCACGACCACCTCGTCGTGGTCGTCGCCCCCGCCCACCCCTGGGCCCGCCGACGCACCCCACTCGACCCGGCCGAACTCGCCGCCACCCCCCTGATCCTCCGCGAGCGCGGCTCCGGCACCCGCCAGGTCCTCGACGCGGCCCTCGCCGACCACGGCGGCCTGACCGCCCCCCTCCTCGAACTGGCCTCCACCACCGCCGCCAAGGCCGCCGTCGTCAGCGGCGCCGGCCCCTCGGTCCTCAGCGAACTCGCCGTCGGCGAGGAACTCGCCGCCCACCGCCTCGTCAAGATCCCTGTCGACACAGTCCGCCTCGGCCGCGACCTCCGCGCCGTCTGGCCCACCGGCCAACGCCCGGCGGGCCCGGCCCGCGAGTTGCTGGGGCTGACGCGGGGGAGCGGGTGAGGGGTGAGGCCCCTTGCGGTCACGATCGCCGCGGTTACTCTTCCACCGGCACAACCTGAAGATCGAGCATGACGGGGGAGACCATGAGTCGGCCGCTGCTGTTCCTCGACGTGGACGGGCCGCTCAGCCCCTACGCGGCCGAGCCGGAGTGGTGCCCCAACGGGTACACCACGCTCAGAGTGCCCCGGGACAGTGTGATTCCAGAGGAACACCGAGAACTCTCGCTCCGCTGGCGGCCCCTGCGAGTCCGGCTCGACCCGGAACACGGACCGGCCCTGCTCCGGCTCGACTACGAGCTGTGCTGGGCCACCTCATGGATGGCGGATGCCAACCGGTGGATCGCCCCGGCCTTGGGGCTGCCCGAACTCCCCTTCGTCGACTTCGGCCCTGCCCTGTTCCAAGAGCGCCCCGACGGAGTGCACTGGAAGACGGCGCCCCTCGTGGACTACGCCCGAGGCCGTCCCTTCGCCTGGGTCGACGACGAACAGAGTGATCTGGACCAGGCGTACGTGACCGGCCATCATCACGCGCCCGGCCTGCTGTACCACGTCAATCCGCGGATCGGGCTGTGCGAGGACGACTTCGGGGCTCTCGCCGACTTCGCCCTGTCGCTGGGCAGGGCCGCTACCCCTTGACCCCCACCACCGCACCGTCCGCCCCCGGCGCCGAGAAGCGGACGGTGCGTACGTTCGTGAAGCCGGTTTCGGTCAGCCAGCGCTCGTACTCGCTCGGGGTGTAGTTCTGGCCCCAGGTGCTCACGAGCATGTGGAGGCTCATGAGGGCCGGGAGCAGGGGGCCGTCCTTGGTGTCGTCGACGAGCAGTTCGCTGATGACGATCAGGCCGCCGGGCGGCAGTGCGGCGTGGCACTTGTGGAGGATGGCGCGGTTGGTGGGCTCGTCCCAGTTGTGCATGATCTGGGACAGCAGGACCGCGTCGTGGCCGGTGGGCAGGGCGGCGTCGCGGAGGAAGTCGCCCGGTGTCAGGGAGATCCGGTCGCCGAGGCCGGCCTCTTCGACCCGTTCGCGCGTCAGCTCGCAGACGAAGGGCAGGTCGAGGACGGTGGCGCGCAGGTCCGGGTAGCGGCGGCAGAGTTCGATGTCGTACGCGGCGGCACCGCCCCCGACGTCCAGCAGCCGCCGTACCCCGCCGAGGCCCAGGACCTCGGCGAGGGCTCGGGCGCTCGGGGCCGACAGGGCGTACATCGAGGACCAGTAGGTCTTCTTCAGCAGCGCGTCCTGGGCGTCGAACATCGACTCCTTGGCCCGCGGGTCGAAGTTGGTGGGGACGTTTCCGGCCACGGCCTCGTCCAGCCGCATCCAGCCCGCGTAGCGGTGGTCGAAGGAGAGCACGGCGTCGCCGAAGTACTCCGGGCGGCCCCGCACCAGATAGGTCTCGGCCTCCGGTGTGTTGGCGTAGCCCTCGTCCTCGCGCACCAGCAGGCCCAGCCCGGCGCAGGCCGTGAGCAGCAGTTCCGCGGGGCGTTCCGCGATGCCGTGCCGGGCGGCCACCTCGGCGACCGGGAGGCCGGGGGCGGCGGACAGGTCGGAGAACAGGTCCATCCGGGTGGCGACGGCGAGCGCCTTCGCCGCCCAGAGTCCGGACACGATGTCCATCAGCCGGTGGGGCGGGGCGGGGGTGCCCGGGTCCGTCACGGCGTCCTCCTCCATGGCGTCCTCCTCGCGCTGGGCCGGGGGCCGGGGCCGGAGATCGGGCCCCGGGGGCGGTGGCCGGAATATGACGGCCTCCATGCCCCCAGTGGATCAGCCCTCGGCCGCCGCCACCAGCGCGGGCACTTATCCGGTCGCCGCCGCCGGCGCGGACGTCATCCGGGCCCCTGCCGCCAGCGTCGGCATCACCCTGCCGCCGCCACCGGCACGGATCTCACCCTGCCGCCGCCACCGGCACGGATCTCACCCGGCCGCCCCCACCAGCGCCGACATCACCCGGACGTCGTCCCCCGCCTCCGGATGCCACTGCACGGCCAGCGCGAAGCCCCGCGCCCCCGGCAGCTCCACCGCCTCCACCGTGCCGTCCTGCGCGTACGCGCTCGGTACGAGCCCCGCCCCCAGCCGGTCCGCCGCCTGGTGGTGGAAGGTCGGCACCGACACCTCCTCCGGCAGGGCCGCCGCGAGCATCGTGCCGGGCACCGGCTTCACCGCGTGCCGGGCGAAGACTCCGGGCGGCCCGCTGTGGCCGCCGTGCCCGACCACGTCGAGCAGATGCTGTACGAGCGTGCCGCCCAGCGCCACATTGAGCAGCTGGAGCCCCCGGCAGATGCCCAGCAGCGGTGTGCCCCGGTCCAGGGCGGCCGCGATGAGGGCGAGTTCCCAGGCGTCGCGTTCCGGCGCGGGCGGCCCGGTCTCGGGGCGGCGTTCGGCTCCGTAGCGCTCCGGGTCCACGTCCGGCCCGCCCGAGATCACCAGGCCGTCCAGGCGCGCCACCACCGCGTCCGCCGCCGCCGGAGCGTCCGGGGGCAGCAGTGCGGCGAGCCCGCCCGCGCGCTGTACGAGCCGGTGGTATCCGACGGGCAGTACCGCCGCCGGGAGCTGCCACACGCCCCAGCGCACGGGGTCCTCCAGGTAGGTGCTGACGCCGATCAGGGGGCCGGTCACGATGTCCTCCATCTGCTCTCAAGCTGCTTCAAGCGATTACGTGCGGTCCAGCTCCGCCTCGGCCTCCGCCAGCGCCGCGAACTCCTCCTCCGGGGCCGAGGCCACCAGCCGGTGCCGGGAGTAGAAGGCGAAGTAGCACAGGGCCACCGCGTACACCCCCAGCGCGATGAACGCCGCGTCCTTGTCCACCAGGAACGTCGCGGCCAGCGCGGAGCAGGCCAGCACGAAGGCGGCGGAGGAGGTGAGAATGCCGCCGGGCGTGCGGTACGGGCGCGTCAGCCCCGGCTCGCGGCGGCGCAGCACGATGTGGGAGAGCGACATCAGCGCGTACGAGATGGTGGCCCCGAACACCGCGACGTTGAGCATCCGCGCGCCGTCCCCGGTCGCCGCGGCCAGCGCGAAGCCGAGCACGCCGGGCACCAGCAGTCCCAGGTAGGGGGCCTTGCGGCGGCTGGTGAGGGAGAGGAAGCGGGGGAGGTAGCCGGCCCGTGAGAGCGCGAAGAGCTGGCGCGAGCCGGCGTAGATGAGGGAGAAGAAGGAGGCCACCAGGCCGGCCAGTCCCGCGTAGTTGACGATGCGGCTCAGGGTGGTGGCGTGGCCGTCCGGCTGGAGGGCCGCGACCAGCGGATTGCCCGCGTCCTTCATGGCGTTCGCGCCGCCCGCGCCCGTCGAGGCGAGGAAGGTGAGCAGCGCGAGGAGCAGCAGGACGCAGATCGAGGTGGCCATCGCCTTCGGCAGCGTACGCGCCGGGTCCCGCGTCTCCTCGGCGGCCAGCGGCACGCCCTCGACGCCGAGGAAGAACCACATGCCGAACGGGAACGCCGACCAGATGCCCAGAATCCCGAACGGCAGCCAGGAGCCCGCGCCCAGGGCGTCCGTGTGCACCGGGATGTCGGTCAGGCGGCCCGCGTCGAAGTCGGTGAACGCGCCGACGGCGAAGACGAGGAGGGCGGCGACGGCGATGCCGGTGACGACGAAGCTGAAGCGCAGCGCCTCGCCGACGCCCCACAGGTGGATGCCGATGAAGACGGCGAAGCAGGCGAGGTAGACGGGCCAGCCGGAGGTGAGGCCGAACAGGTGCAGGGACTCCACGTAGTCGCCGATGAAGATGGAGATGGCGGCGGGCGCCAGCACGTACTCGATGAGGATCGCGGTGCCGGTCAGGAAGCCGCCCCAGGGGCCCAGGGCGCGGCGGGCGAAGCCGTAGCCGCCGCCCGCGGTGGGCAGTACGGAGGCCAGTTCGGCGAGCGAGAAGACCATGCAGGTGTACATCAGGCCCATCAGCACGGCGGCGACCGCGAGGCCGCCGAAGCCGCCGTGCGCCAGGCCGAAGTTCCAGCCCGAGTAGTCGCCGGAGACGACGTAGGCCACGCCGAGGCCGGTCAGCAGCAGCGGTCCGGCGCTGCCGCGGCGCAGCGCGCGCTTCTCCAAGTACGCGCCGTCGGGGGAGGCAGGGGAGGCAGGAGAGGCGGGGGAGCCGTGGGAGCGGGCGGCAGGCGGTGCGGTGGGGGACTCCGTGCGATCGGGCCGATCGGGCATGAACCGCTCCTGCCTGCGAGGGTTAAGGTTTGAGCCCATACCTTTGTCGCGGTGGCGGCCGGAAAGCAACCCTCTTGCGCCGGGCAATCCGCCGGGCAATCCGCCGGGCGATCCGCCGGGGAGCGGCCCCGCGATCCTCCGGGACGTACCCGGGCTCCCTCAGCTGAGAAACCCCCGCAGCAGCGCCGCCGTCCCGCAGCAGTGCTCCCGCATCACCTCGCGCGCGCCGTCCGCGTCCCCGTCCAGCACCGCCTCCACCAGCGCGGCGTGCTGCCGCTGCGAGTGCTCCAAGTTCCGTACCAGCAGCGGGATGCAGTCCAGCAGGTCGTTGACCGTCGCCCGCACCGCCGCGTACTGCGCGGCCAGCGTCGCCGACCCCGAGACGTCCGCCAGCGTCAGATGCAGCATCGTGTCGAGCCGCCGGTAGTCCGCCAGCGGCGCGTCGTGCGTCGCGTCCAGCGCCGCCCGCAGCCGCGCCGCCTGCTCCGGCGCCAGCCCGTGGGACGCGCACAGCCCGGCCGCGCCCACCTCCAGCACCTCCCGGAAGCGCAGCGTGTCCTCCACGTCCACCGCCACCAGCCGCCGCCGCAGCTCCTCCGCGCCGGTGGACTCGGCACGGGCCCGTACGAACGTGCCGCCGTACCGGCCGCGCCGGCTCTCCACCAGCCCCTGGTCCTGAAGCACCTTCAGCACCTCGCGCAGCGTCACCCGGCTGATGTGCAGCCGCTCCGCCAGCTCGCGTTCGGCAGGCAGTCGCTCGCCGTGCGGCACCAGGCCCAGCCGGACGACCTGGAGTATCTGCTCCAGCGCCTCCTCGAAGCCGCTGCCCGCCCGCACCGGCCGCAGCACCGCCGCGAGACGATCCTCCGCGCCGTTCATCGAGCCCCCTTCCCAACCAATGGTCTACCGGCCTACCTTATGACTCCGGTTGCGCAGACAGGAGGCCATCCCGTGGCAGACCGCACGCCCCCGCTCCCGGTCGACGAGCTGCGCGGGCTCGTCGACGCCGGGGAGATCGACACTGTCGTCCTCGCCTTCACCGATATGCAAGGACGGCTCCAGGGCAAGCGGTTCGCGGCCCGCTTCTTCCTCGACGACGCGCTGGAGCACGGCACCGAGGGCTGCAACTACCTCCTCGCCGTCGACACCGACATGAACACCGTCGACGGCTACGCCATGTCCTCCTGGGACCGCGGCTACGGCGACTTCGCGATGCGCCCCGACGTCTCCACGCTGCGCCGCACCCCCTGGAACCCGGCCACCGCCCTGATCACCGCCGACCTCGTCTGGCACGACGGCTCACCCGTCGCCGCCTCGCCCCGGCAGATCCTCCGCCACCAGCTCGACCGCCTCCGCCAGGCGGGTCTGGAGCGCACGGGCAGCGGCTGGAGCGCGTACGCGGGCACCGAGCTGGAGTTCATGGTCTTCAACGACACGTACGAGGACGCCTGGACCCGCGGCTACCGCGGCATGCACCCCGCCAACCAGTACAACGTCGACTACTCCGTCCTCGGCACCGGCCGCGTCGAGCCCCTGCTGCGCCGCATCCGCAACGAGATGGGCGCGGCCGGCATGACCGTCGAGTCCGCCAAGGGCGAGTGCAACCTCGGCCAGCACGAGATCGCCTTCCGCTACGACGAGGCCCTCGTCACCTGCGACCAGCACTCCGTCTACAAGACCGGCGCCAAGGAGATCGCAGCCCAAGAGGGCAGGGCGCTCACCTTCATGGCCAAGTACGACGAGCGCGAGGGCAACTCCTGCCACATCCACCTCTCGCTCCGCGACGAGGCCGGGCGGCCCGTCATGGCCGGCGACGACGGCCCGTACGGCATGTCGCGGACCATGGAGCACTTCCTCGCCGGACAGCTCGCCGCCCTGCGCGACTTCACCCTGCTGTACGCGCCCAACATCAACTCCTACAAGCGGTTCCGCCCCGGCTCCTTCGCCCCGACCGCCGTCGCCTGGGGCCCCGACAACCGCTCCTGCGCGCTGCGCGTCGTCGGCCGCGGCCACGCCCACCGCTTCGAGAACCGGCTGCCCGGCGGCGACGTCAACCCCTACCTCGCCGTCGCCGGCATGGTCGCCGCCGGACTGCACGGCATAGAGGCGGAGCTGGAGCTCCCCGAGGCGTGCACCGGCAACGCCTACGCGGGCGACGCCGCACACGTCCCGGTGACCCTGCGCGAGGCCGCCGACCTGTGGTCCGCCAGCCCCCTCGCCCGCGCCGCCTTCGGCGACGAGGTGGTCGAGCACTACCTCCACGCGGCGCGCGTGGAACAGGACGCCTACGACACCGCCGTGACGGACTGGGAGCGATTCCGCTCCTTCGAGCGCATGTGAGGAAACGGAACGACGTGCACGAGCACCAGGTACTCAACCCCGCCACCGAAGAGGTCATCGCCACCGTCCTCGCCTCCACCGCCGAGGACGTCGAAGCCGCCGTCGTACGGGCCGACCGCACGCAGCGCGCCTGGGCGGCCCTCGCCCCCGGCGACCGCGCCCGGCAGCTGCGCCGCTTCGCCGCGACCGTCGACGCGCACATCGAGGAGCTGACCCGCCTGGAGGTCCAGGAGGCCGGCCACCCCATCGGCAACGCCCGCTGGGAGGCCGGCAACGTCCGCGACCTCCTCGACTACGCGGCCGGCGGCGCCGAGCGGCTGATCGGCGCCCAGATCCCCGTCGACGGCGGGCTGAACGTCACCTTCCACGAGCCGCTCGGCGTCATCGCCGTCATCGCCCCGTGGAACTTCCCCATGCCGATCGCCGCCTGGGCCACCGCCCCCGCGCTCGCCGCGGGCAACGCCGTCCTCCTCAAACCCGCCGAGACCACCCCGCTCACCGCGCTCCGGCTGGCCGAACTCGCCCTGGAGGCCGGGCTCCCCGAAGGGCTCTTCCAGGTCCTGCCCGGGGCCGGATCCGTCGCGGGCGCGGCCCTCGTCCGCCACCCCGGCGTCGCCAAGGTCGTCTTCACCGGCTCCACCGCCGTCGGCAAGCAGATCATGGCCGAGTGCGCCGCACGGGTGAAGCGGGTGACCCTCGAACTCGGCGGCAAGAGCCCCAACATCGTCTTCGCCGACGCCGACCTCGAACAGGCCGCCGCTGCCGCCCCCGGCTCCTTCCTCGACAACACCGGCCAGGACTGCTGCGCCCGCAGCCGCATCCTCGTCCAGCGCGACGCCTATGACCGCTTCATGGAGCTGCTGGAGCCCGCCGTCCGCGCCTTCACCGTCGGCGACCCGGCCGACCCCGCCACCCGGATGGGCCCGCTGATCTCCGCCGCGCACCGGGAGCGCGTACGGGCGTACGTACCCGAGTCCGCCCCCGCCGCCATCCGCGGCGAGGCCCCCGACGGCAAGGGGTTCTGGTACCCGGCGACCGTCCTGGAGGCCGCGCCCGGCGACCGGACGGCGACCGAGGAGATCTTCGGGCCCGTCGCCGTCGTCCTCCCCTTCGAGGACGAGGCCGACGCCGTCCGCATCGCCAACGCCACCGACTACGGCCTCTCCGGCTCGATCTGGACCCGCGACCTGGGCCGCGCGCTGCGCGTCTCGCGCGCCGTCGAGGCGGGGAACCTGTCCGTCAACTCGCACAGCAGCGTGCGCTACTCGACCCCGTTCGGCGGCTACAAGCAGTCCGGGCTCGGCCGGGAGCTGGGCCCGGACGCCCTCGCCGCCTTCACCGAGACCAAGAACGTCTTCCTGAACACCGACGCCTGAACACCGGTGCCTGAACACCGGTGCCTGAGCGGCGCCCGAGCAGTGACGCCCGACCACGATGGAGGAAAGCAAGTGAGCGACCAGACCCCCGTGTGCCGCCGCCTGGTGGGCCGTACCGCCGTCATCACCGGAGCCGGCAGCGGCATCGGGCTGGCCACCGCGCGCCGCCTCGCCTCCGAGGGCGCGAACGTCGTCGTCGCCGACATCGACGAGAACACCGGCAAGGCGGCGGCCGAGGAGGTCGGCGGACTCTTCGTCAAGGTCGACGTCACCGACCCCGAGCAGGTGGAGGCGGTCTTCAGGACCGCCCACGACACGTACGGCTCGGTCGACGTCGCCTTCAACAACGCGGGCATCTCGCCGCCCGACGACGACTCCATCCTCACCACCGGCCTCGACGCCTGGAAGCGCGTCCAGGAGGTCAACCTCACCTCCGTCTACCTCTGCTGCAAGGCTGCCCTCCCCTATATGCGCGAGCAGGGCAGGGGCTCCATCATCAACACGGCCTCCTTCGTGGCCGTGATGGGCGCCGCCACCTCGCAGATCAGCTATACGGCCTCCAAGGGCGGCGTGCTGTCCATGTCCCGCGAGCTCGGCGTGCAGTTCGCCCGCGAGGGCATCCGGGTCAACGCGCTGTGCCCCGGCCCGGTCAACACGCCGCTGCTGAAGGAACTGTTCGCCAAGGACCCCGAGCGCGCCGCGCGCCGCCTCGTCCACGTCCCGGTGGGCCGTTTCGCGGAGCCCGAGGAGATCGCGGCCGCCGTCGCCTTCCTCGCGAGCGACGACTCCTCCTTCGTCAACGCGGCCGAATTCCTCGTCGACGGCGGAATCGCGGGCGCTTATGTAACGCCCATGTAAGGTCCATGATCAACACCGAAAACCGGCTGTTCGGCCGGTTTTCGGTGTCAGTCCTGGCCCCCCACGTCTTGGAGGACGCATGCGCACCAAGCACGCTCTCGTCGCCTCGCTCGCCGCCGCCTCGGCCCTCGCCGCCGCGGTGCCCGCCACCGCCGCTACCCCCGAGAACGCTGCCGCCGCGCGTTCGGCGCACACGAACTGCCCGCAGCTGGACAAGAACCTCACGTGGTTCGGCGACAACCGGCACAAGCTCCAGCGGATGATCGACGAGCGCGGCCGGTGTTCCGGCCACGGCGGGCCGCGGCCGGTCGCCGCGTTCGACTGGGACAACACCGTCGTCAAGAACGACGTCACCGACGCCACGCTGGCCTGGGCGCTCAAGCACGACAAGATCCTGCGGCCGGCGAGCTGGCGGGCCACCAGCAAGTGGATGACGCCGGGCGCCGCCCGCGATCTCACCAGAGCCTGCGGCACGTCCGTACCGGTCGGGAAGCCGCTGCACACCTCGCGGAACACCGCCTGCGCGGACGAGATCATGGAGATCCGCGCCGAGTCCCGCACGATGAGCGGCAAGGCCGCCTTCGCCGGCGACTGGAACCACCGCCGCACGGTGCCCTCGTACGCCTGGGTCCCGCAGCTGTTCGCCGGGCAGCGCCCCGCCGCGCTGACCTCGTACGCGAAGCAGGCCCGTACCGAGGCGCTGGCCGCCCCGATCGGCTCCACGCAGACCGTCGGCACCCACAAGATCGCCGGGTACGTCCGCTACTACGACCAGCAGAAGGACCTCATCCGCACGCTCAAGGCGGCCGGCTTCGACGTCTACATCGTCTCCGCCTCCTCCGAGCCCATCGCCCAGGCGTGGTCGGGCGGCGTCGGCTTGGACCGCAAGCACACCATCGGCATCCGCAGCCTCACCAGCCACGGCAAGATGACCACCGGCATCCGCGCCTGCGGCGACGTCAAGGGCACCGGCGGCGACGCGATCCCGTTCATGGACGGCAAGCGCTGCTGGATCAACCAGGAGATCTTCAAGAAGAAGGGCGCCGAGGCGTGGCGCCTCCAGGACCCGGCGCACCGCATCGCGCTGGGCGGCGGCGACGCGAACACCGACGTGACGTTCGTGAACGACGCCACCGGCGCGCACCTGGCCATCAACCGCAACCAGGGCGAGCTGATGTGCCGGGCCTACGACGACGCCGACCACCGCTGGGTCGCCCAGCCGATGTTCATCGACCCGATGCCGGCCAAGTCCGGTACGTACCCGTGCTCGACGACGGCGTACGTGAACACGGACGGCACGAGCGGCCCGGTCCGGCGCCCCGACGGCACGGTCGTCCCGGACCAGCACGACCGGGCGCACCTCTAAAGCCCCCTGCCGTCCGGCCCGGCAGCGGGCCGGACGCGGTCACAGGAACGTACGGCCCTCACCGCGGTAGGTGGGGGCCGTCTCCACGATCCGGTCCCCGTCGATCAGGTGCAGCGCCTCGAAGCGCTCGCACAGCTCGCCGGCCTTCGCGTGCCGGAACCACACCTTGTCGCCGATCAGCAGGTCGTCCGCGGGCTGCCCCAGCAGCGGCGTCTGCACCTCGCCCGCGCCCTCCAGCGAGTCGAGCCGCAGCCCGGCCGGCAGATACGGCACCGGCAGCCGGTCCGCGCCCGCGGCGCCCGACGCCGGATAGCCGCCGCCCAGCACCGTCACCACGCCCACGCCGGGCCGCCGCACCACCGGCAGCGCGTACAGCGCGGCCGGGCGGCCCCGGAAGGACGTGTAGTTGTCGAACAGCCGCGGCACGTACAGCCCGGACCCCGCGGCGACCTCCGTGACCGCGTCCTCCGCCGCGGTGTGCTGCACGCTGCCCGTGCCGCCGCCGTTGACGAACTCCAGGTCCGGGGCGACCGCCCGCACCGCCCGTACGGTCTCGGCCCGGCGCGCGGCCAGCTCCTTGCGCGCGGCGGACTGCATCAGCCGGATGGTCCGCGACCGCACCGGCCGCCCGGCCAGCCGGTCGCCGACACCCGCCACATGGGCCTCGTACGCCATCAGGCCCACCAGCCGGAAGCCGGGCCGGCGGTCGATCGCGCGGGCCAGCTCGGCCAGTTGGGCGGGGGAGCGCAGCGGCGAGCGGAGCGCGCCGATCCGTATTCGGCCGCCCAGCAGCCGCAGCGAGGTGTCCAGTTCCAGGCAGACCCGGATCTCCTCGCCGCCGCCGGACCGCGCCGCGTCGATCAGATCGAGCTGGCGGACGTCGTCCACCATCACCGTCACCGCGCCCGCGAGCTTGGGGTCGCCCGCCAGCAGCGCGAACGCCTCCCGGTCGGCCGACGGATACGCCAGCAGCACGTCCTCGAAACCGGACCGCGCCAGCCACAGCGACTCCGCGAGCGTATAGCTCATGATCCCGGCGAACCCGTCCCGCGCCAGCACCCGCTCCAGCAGCGCCCGGCACCGCACCGACTTGCTCGCCACCCGGATCGGCTTGCCCCGCGCCCGCCGCGCCAGATCCTCGGCGTTGGCGTCGAACGCGGCCAGATCGACGATGGCGACAGGAGCGTCGAGATGGGCGGTGGCCCGGTCGAAACGGGCCCGGTCGGCAGCTGCGGCGTACATGGCCGCAGCTTGCCAGAGGGCGTCACCGCTGGGTAGAGGCATGGCCCGTGCGAAGGGCGGCCGACGCCCCGTAGAGTGGCGTACACCATGGCGACCGGCAGGTCAGCGGGGTGTTCTCCGCATGCGAACCGGCCTGCCCAGCAAGGCCGTCGGGCGGTACGGCGGGCCGCTCGCGAGGGGGAGCGCAGTTGAGCACCGAGGCGCGAGGCGTGCTGGGCTCCCAGTCCCCACTGCCCCCGCCGCGGCCCGCGCGGCCGCCTTCCGTACCCGCCCCGCCCACGTGGCGAACCGCCCCGGCGAGGCCTTCGGCGCGGCCCGTCAGCACGCACCCGGAACGCGCGGAGCACATGCCCACACCCCCCTGGTACCGCTCGGCGACCCCGGACCCCGCCTTCACCGGCCCGGCGCCCGGCGAGCGGCCGCCGCGGCCGCCCGGCCGCGGCCGTGGGCGTGCGCTCGCGGCCGCCGTCTGCCTCGTGCTCGGCCTCGGCCTCCTCGGCGGCGCCGCGGCGGGCAGCCTGCTGGGCGGCGAGGCGGGGGCCGAGTCGGCCGCGGAGGCCACGTACGAGCAGGGCGGCACGCGGTGGCGTACGGCGACCGTGGACGCGATCTTCCCGCTCGCCCTGCGCGGCGAGGCCGCGGGGCCCGGCGGCGCGGACCGCACCTGGCGGCGCATCGCGGTCGCGCCGGACAGCGGCTGCGCCGGAGCGTTCGACCCGCTGCTGGCCAAGGCGCTGTCGCCGGTCGGCTGCGAACGGCTGCTGCGCGCCACGTACGCCGACGCGACGACCACCAGCGTGACGACGGTCGGGGTGCTCGTCACCAAGGCCGACGCGGAGCAGATGGGCGCTCTTCAGCGGCGGTTCGAGGACGAGGGGCTGGCGGAGCGCGCCGATCTGCTGCCCCGTCCGTACGCGGCGAAGGGCACCTCGGCGGCGGGGTTCGGCGACGCGCAGCGCGCCAGCTGGCAGCTCAAGATCCGAACCGACACCCCGGTGGTGCTCTACGCGGTGACGGGGTTCGCGGACGGCCGCAAGGTCGCCGATCCGCAGCCCGCGATCCGGGCCGTCACGCCGGGCGCCACGTCGGTGGCCGCCCAGGCGGGGCTCGGACACGACGCGAAGGGCGTCTGCGAACAGATCGAACACGCCTTTGTCAAAGGCGTGAAGAAAGCGGCCGAGGAGGCGTCCCGATGACGATGCGCCGCGCGCCGCGCCCGGAAACCCGGCGCGCGAGCCGTCATTTCCCGGCCCGCTCCACGCCCCCCGCCCGCCGCGCGCTCTTCGCGCTGGCGGCCGCCGCGCTGGCCGTACTCCCCACCCTCCCGACGGCGGCCCCCGCGCACGCCGACGCCATACGCGACCAGGAGTGGGGGCTCGACGCCATCCACGCCCAGGACGCCTGGCGCACCACCAAGGGCAGGGGGATCACCGTCGCCGTCCTCGACACCGGAGTCGACGACAGCCACCCCGACCTCACGGGCCAGGTACTGCCCGGCAAGGACCTCATCGGCTTCGGCGCGGGCAGCGGCGACCGGGCCTGGGCCCGGCACGGCACCGCCATGGCCGGGATCGTCGCAGGCCGCGGCCACGGGCCGGGCGACGACGAAGGCATCCTGGGCGTGGCCCCCGAAGTGAAGATCCTCCCCGTCAGGGTGATCCTGGAGGACAGCGACCCGGCCCGTAAGAAGGCCCGCGAGATCCGCGGCGGCGCGCTCGCCGACGGCATCCGCTGGGCCGCCGACCACGGCGCGGACGTGATCAACCTGTCGCTCGGCGACGACAGCGACTCCGCGCACCCCGAGCCCCGCGAGGACGCCGCCGTCCAGTACGCGCTGAGCAAGGGCGCCGTCGTCGTCGCCTCGGCCGGCAACGGCGGCGAGAGCGGCGACCACGTCTCCTACCCGGCCGCCTACCCCGGCGTGATCGCCGTGACCGCCGTCGACCGGTACGGCACCCGCGCCTCCTTCTCCACCCGCCGCTGGTACTCCACGGTCAGCGCGCCCGGCGTCGACGTCGTCATCGCCGACCCGGACCGCCACTACTACGAGGGGTGGGGCACCAGCGCGGCCTCCGCCTTCGTCTCCGGGGCCGTCGCCCTCGTCCGCGCCGCGCACCCGGACCTCAGCCCGCTCCAGATCCGCCGGCTGCTCACCGAGACCGCGCTGGACGCCCCCGAGGGCGGCCGCAGCGACTCCCTCGGCGCGGGGCTCGTCGACCCCGCCGCCGCCATCGCGGCCGGAGACCGTGTCACCCCGGAGTCGAGGAAGCCGCTCGCCTCCGGCCAGGCCCAGCGCTACTTCGGCACAGGCCCCCGCACCGGCCGCCCCGAGCACGACGGCGTGAACCTCGGCCCCCTCGCCATCGCCGCGGCGACGACGGGCACGCTCCTGCTGGTCGCCGCGGTCTTCCTGTGGCGCGGCGGCGGCCAGCGCCCGGACCGGGGAACGTTCGGAAGGTACTGACGTACTGAAGTACTGACGGCCGGGCGCGGCTCGTACGCGCCGCTGGCCCTGCCCGCGCCGGCCGCGCGTTTCGCGGTGCCGGCTTCGCGCACGTACGGACGATCGCCGTCGCCGCCGCCCGCCCACGCCGTCGAACCGCCGTGCCACGCCCCCGGCTTCGCGTACGCCCCGACCACCGGCCCGAGGCCGAGCCGCCGCAGGGCCCCCGATACCCTCGACGCGTGGAGCTCAAGAACATTCCCGATCCCGGTTTCTCCGACGACGACGGCTCCGCCGACGCCGCTCTCGCCGAGGCGCTCGACGCCTGGTCGCGGGACGCGTCCGCCGAACCGCGCGTCCTGGCCGCGCTGGCCGGCGCGCGGCTGCTCGTACCCGTCGTCGCGGTGCTGGGCGAGAGCGAGACCGGGGCCGACGGGCTGCGCCGGGAGAAGACCAGCGACATGGCCGTGCCGACGCTGGAGGCGCCCGGCGGGCGCCGGGCGCTGCCCGCCTTCACCTCGACGCGGAGCCTCGCGCGCTGGCGCGCCGACGCGCGGCCGGTGGCCGTGCCGCTGCACCAGGCGCTGCGGGCCGCCGCCCACGAGAAGGCCGACACGATCGTCCTCGACCTGGCGGGCCCGGTCACCTACCCGCTGGCGGGTCCCGCCCTGCTCGCCCTCGCCGAGGGGCGTACCAGCACCGACCCGCTCGCCGACCCGGCGGTGGCCGACGCGCTGCGCGCCGTGCTGGCGGCGGAGCCCGGCGTGCTGAGCGCCCAGCTGTCCGGGGCCGGGGACGGCGACGGGACCCTGGCGCTCGCCCTCGACCCCGGCGCCCCGGCGCGCGAGGTGGCCGGGCGGGTCGCCGAGGCGCTGGCGGCGGACGAGGTGCTGCGCGCCCGGCTCGTACGGGGACTGGACCTGGCGCTGCTGCCGCCGGGGGCCGCGCCCTCCGGCGAGGTGCTGTTCAGCCGCTGATCCACGCGGCGCTCCAGGCGCTGATCCAGGCGCTCGGCTCCGAGAGGCGGAACCGGCGGGACCGTCCGACAATGCAGGGACAGTTCAAGATCCACCGCCTGGAGGACGTCATGGAGACGAGAACTGTCGTATCGGAGTTCACCGGCACCCTGCTGCTGGTGTTCTTCGGAGTCGGAGCCGCGGTCCTGGGCGCCGACTACATCGGAGTCCTGGGCATCGCGCTCTCCTTCGGCTTCGTCCTTTTGGCCCTGGCGTACGCGCTGGGCCCGGTCTCGGGCTGCCACGTCAACCCGGCCGTCACCCTCGGCATGCTGCTGGCCCGGCGCATCACGGGCCGTACGGCCATCGAGTACTGGATCGCGCAGCTCGTCGGCGGCATCGTGGGCGCGGGCCTGCTGTACTGGCTCGCCCAGACCGTGCCGGGGCTCAAGACCGACGAGACGTTCGGCAGCAACGGCTGGGGCGGCCGCTCGGCCGTGCACATCAGCCTCGGCGGCGCCTTCCTGGCCGAGGTGATCCTGACGTTCCTGCTGGTCTTCGTGGTGCTCGCGGTGACGCACAGGGTCGCGGTCGTCGGCTTCGACGGCCTGCCGATCGGCATCGCCCTCGCCGTGGTCCACCTGGTCGGCATCCCGCTGACCGGCACCTCGGTCAACCCGGCACGCAGCCTGGGCCCGGCCCTCTTCGCGGGCGGCGAGGCGCTCTCCCAGCTGTGGCTGTTCATCGTCGCGCCGCTGGTGGGCGGTGCGATCGCGGCGGTGGTGCACCAGGTGACGCACCCGCCGCAGGAACCCAAGCTGGTCGCCGACGAGCGGTCGGCGGCCTGAGCCTCGCCGCGGCCGTCTCCGTACGGGGCCCGTACTCAGGGCCGTACCGAGGGTCGTACGCGGACCGGTACGAGGACTGTACGGGGGCCGTACGGAGACGGGCCGGGCGTGCTCGGGCGCCCAGCGCCCAGCGCCCGGCGCCCAGTGCTCAGCCGAAGACGGGGCCGGTGTACTTCTCGCCCGGCCCCTGGCCCGGCTCGTCCGGCACCACGGACGCCTCGCGGAACGCCAGCTGAAGCGACTTGAGGCCGTCGCGCAGCGGCCCCGCGTGGAAGGAGCTGATCTCCGTGGCGCTCGCGGCGACGAGCCCGGCGAGCGCCTGGATCAGCTTGCGCGCCTCGTCCAGGTCCTTGTGCTTGTCGCCCTCCTCGGCCAGGCCCAGGTTGACCGCGGCGGAGCTCATCAGGTGCACCGCGACCGTGGTGATCACCTCGACCGCGGGCACGTCCGCGATGTCGCGGGTCATCGCCCCGAAGTCCGGCGCCTCGCCGGAGGGGCCGGACTCGGCGGGCGTGGGGGCGGGGGTGGCGTCGCTCATGGTGGTTCTTCCGCTTCTTCCTGCTGGACGGTGCGCTCCAGCGTACGGCGCGGCCTTGTGCGCGCGGATGCGGTATCGTGGGTGGTGACCGGCCGGACACTCATGTGACCGGCCCACAAGTGGAGGCTCCGATCTCCCACCTGACCGACCCTAGGGACGGCAGGTCACCGGTCCGGCAGTGCCCATCGTTCCGTACGGACGATGTGGAACCGCCCGATGCGCCCCGCGGTGAAACGCGGCGGTGTTCCGGTTTGTGAGGAGCCCGCCTGTGTCCCGTCCGGGGCGTTTTGTGCGTCACGAGTCACGATGGGCTGGTCATACCGAAACAGACGTTACGCGGCTGTCCGCCAGGCGGTCGCGTGGTGCAACCGAGGAGGCCCCATCAGCGCCGAGCCCCGCATCAACGACCGGATTCGAGTCCCGGAAGTGCGACTCGTCGGTCCCAGCGGCGAGCAGGTAGGCATTGTGCCGCTTGCCAAGGCCCTGGAGCTTGCGCAGGAGTACGACCTCGACCTCGTCGAGGTGGCGGCGACCGCTCGCCCGCCGGTCTGCAAGCTCATGGACTACGGGAAGTTCAAGTACGAGTCGGCCATGAAGGCCCGTGAGGCGCGCAAGAACCAGGCGCACACGGTCATCAAGGAGATGAAGCTCCGGCCGAAGATCGACCCGCACGACTATGACACCAAGAAGGGTCACGTCGTCCGGTTCCTCAAGCAGGGCGACAAGGTCAAGATCACGATCATGTTCCGTGGTCGCGAGCAGTCCCGGCCGGAGCTCGGCTTCCGGCTGCTGCAGCGGCTCGCGGAGGACGTCCAGGACCTCGGCTTCGTGGAGTCGAATCCGAAGCAGGACGGCCGAAACATGATCATGGTTCTCGGCCCGCACAAGAAGAAGACCGAGGCGATGGCCGAGGCCCGCGAGCTGGCCGACGCCCGCAAGGCGGAGCGTCGCGGCACCGCGCACCAGGACCGTGACGAAGCCGTCGCGGAGCCGGCCCAGGCAGCCGCCGAGGAGCCCGCCGAGGCGTGAGGCAGGGGCCGAGCGCCCCGGCCGTGCCGGGGCAGCGGCTCCGCACACCGACCGAAACACCTGACGCTTCCGCACGCCGGCCCGCCGGCCGGGGGAGCGCCACCGACGAGGAGAGTACGGCGCATGCCGAAGAACAAGACGCACAGCGGTGCCAGCAAGCGCTTCAAGATCACCGGCTCCGGCAAGGTGATGCGGGAGCGCGCCGGCAAGCGCCACCTGCTTGAGCACAAGTCGTCCAAGCTGACGCGTCGCCTCACCGGCAACGCCGAGATGGCCCCGGGCGACGCCAAGAAGATCAAGAAGCTTCTCGGCAAGTGACCCGCGCGCCCCGTGAAGTGGGGCGTGCAGGGCCGAATACCGGGACCTATTCGTTTTCGGGCCGCGTGAGAGACGACCGCGGCCCCGCTACAAGGAGTTAACAAGTGGCACGCGTCAAGCGGGCAGTCAACGCCCACAAGAAGCGCCGGGCGATCCTGGAGCAGGCCAGCGGCTACCGGGGCCAGCGCTCGCGCCTGTACCGCAAGGCCAAGGAGCAGGTCACCCACTCCCTGGTCTACAACTACAACGACCGCAAGAAGCGCAAGGGCGACTTCCGTCAGCTGTGGATCCAGCGCATCAACGCCGCTGCCCGCCAGAACGGCATGACGTACAACCGCCTCATCCAGGGTCTGAAGGCCGCCAACATCGAGGTGGACCGCAAGATCCTGGCCGAGCTCGCGGTCAACGACGCCAACGCGTTCGCCGCGCTCGTCGAGGTCGCCCAGAAGGCGCTCCCGAGCGACGTCAACGCCCCGAAGGCCGCCTGAACAGCGACCCCAGGCACGTCGCGGCAGTTGATTGAGCCGCGCACCGCGCTGAGCTGAGCGGACCCGCAGGCCCCGGCCTGCGGGTCCGCTGCTGTCTGCGCGAGCCTCGTCCCCCACTCGAATCCGCCGCCGCACAAGAAGTGAGCCGCCGCCCATGGGCACCCCCGAGCTGATCTCCCCACGCTCCCCGCGCGTCGCCGCCGCCCGGCGGCTGGCCCGCCGCAACTTCCGGGGCAAGGAGCGCCGGTTCATCGCCGAGGGCCCGCAGGCCGTGCGCGAGGCGGTGGCGCACCGGGGCGACGGCGAGCCCACCCTGACCGAGCTGTTCGCGACCCCCGACGCCGCCGAGCGCTACGCCGAGATCGTCGTGGCCGCGCACGCCGCCGGCGCCCGGGTGCACACCGCGGACGCCGAGACCCTCGCCGACATCTCCCAGACGGTCACCCCGCAGGGCATCGTCGGCGTCTGCCGCTTCCTCGACTCGCCCTTCGAGGAGATCCTCGCGGCCCGCCCCAAGCTGGTGGCCGTGCTCGCGAACGTACGCGACCCCGGCAACGCCGGGACCGTGCTGCGCTGCGCGGACGCCGCGGGCGCCGACGCCGTGGTGCTCACCGACGCCTCCGTGGACCTCTACAACCCCAAGTCCGTACGGGCCTCCGTCGGCTCCCTCTTCCACCTCCCGGTCGCCGTCGGCGTCCCCGTGGAACGGGCCGTGCGGGGCCTCTCGGACGCCGGGGTGCGCGTACTGGCCGCCGACGGCGCGGGCGAGCGCGACCTCGACGGGGAGCTGGACGGCGGCGCGATGGGCGGCCCCACCGCCTGGATCTTCGGCAACGAGGCGTGGGGGCTGCCGGAGGAGACCCGCGCACTCGCGGACGAGGTGGTGCGCGTACCGATCCACGGCCGGGCCGAGAGCCTCAACCTCGCGACGGCGGCCGCCGTCTGCCTCTACGCCTCCGCTCGTGCGCAGCGTGCTTCCGGAGGGTGCCGCTCCGTGACATCCAGCTAGTAGGGTTGCCCCTCTGGGGGCCCGAGAGGGGGTGCGGCGATGGACGTCAGGACCTCCGGCAGCAGTACGGCCGATGCCTGCCCGCCCGTCGCCCGCGACGGCCGCGGGGACCCCGGCGACGGCGGCGACGGTCAGGGGACCGACGGCCTCACCGCCCTCGGGCTCGACCCCGACGACCTGCCGGACGGGCTGGTCGTCGCGGACGAGACCGGCAAGGTCACCTGCTTCAACGCCGCTGCCGCCCGTATCACCGAAGTGCCGCCCGCCGAGGCCATCGGCCGGCCGCTGGAGAGCGCCCTGCCGCTCGAAGACCTCGAAGGCCGCCGCTGGTGGGCGCTGACCGACCCGTACGGCGGCCTCGCCATCCGCGCCGGGCAGCCCGAGCGGAATCTGCTGCTGCCCGGCGGCCGCGAGGTCCTGGTCTCCGCCCGGTACGTACGCGACCGGCCCACCGGCCCGGTGCGCCGGCTGGTCGTCCAGCTGCGCGGCACGGAGGCGCGCCGCCGCACCGAGCGCAGCCACGCCGAGCTGATCGCCACCGTCGCCCATGAGCTGCGCTCCCCGCTGACGTCCGTCAAGGGCTTCACGGCGACGCTGCTCGCCAAGTGGGAGCGGTTCACGGACGACCAGAAGCGGCTGATGCTGGAGACCGTCGACGCCGACGCCAACCGCGTCACCCGGCTCATCGCCGAGCTGCTGGACATCTCCCGGATCGACTCCGGCCGGCTGGAGGTGCGCAAGCAGCCCGTCGACATCGCCGCCGCCGTCCGTCGGCACGTCCAGGCGCACACCACCGCGGGCCAGCGCACCGACCGGTTCCTGATCCGGGTCAGGGAGCCGCTGCCCGCGCTCTGGGCGGACCCCGACAAGATTGACCAGGTGCTCGGCAACCTGCTGGAAAATGCCGTGCGGCACGGCGAGGGAACGGTCACGATAGAGGTGTCACCAGTGGTGGCGCGGGCCCACTCGGAGGGCCCCGCCGTGGAGAGGACAGCGGTCACCGTGAGCGATGAGGGCCCCGGCATCCCCGATGAGTCGGTGGGCCGCGTCTTCACCCGCTTCTGGCGCGGCAGCAAGCGCGGCGGCACCGGCCTCGGGCTGTACATCGTCAAGGGCATCGTCGAGGCGCACGGCGGCTCGATCACGGTCGGCCGGGCCCGCGGCGGCGGCGCCGAGTTCCGATTTACCCTGCCCGTCGGCGCCCCGGCCTTCCTGGCCTGAGCGGCCCACGGGCCCACCCTCCGGCCACGCCCTTTAGACTCGACCTTTGGCACCTTTGGCATCAATGTCGTCGGGCTAAGCGGCGCACCCGCTCGGCATCCACAGCACTTGTCAGGAGCCGAGGCGAAGCGCAGCCAATCGGAAGCACGGGAAGAGATGTCCGCACCCAATAAGTCGTATGACCCGGTCGAGGTCGAGGCCCTGAAACCGGAAGAGATCGAGCGGATGCGCGTCGAGGCGGTCGCCGCGATCGTCGCGGCCGCCGACCTCGACGCCCTGCGCGAGGTGAAGGCCGCCCACAGCGGCGACCGCTCGCCGCTGGCCCTCGCCAACCGCGAGATCGGCGCGCTGCCGCCGCACGCCAAGGCGGACGCGGGCAAGCGGGTCGGCCAGGCCCGCGGCGCCGTGAACAAGGCGTTCGCGGCCCGCCAGGAGGAGCTGGAGGCGGCGCGCGACGCGCGCGTGCTGGTCGAGGAGGCGGTGGACGTCACGCTGCCCCACGACCGCGTCCTCGCCGGCGCCCGGCACCCGATCACGACGCTCTCCGAGCGCATCGAGGACGTCTTCGTCGCGATGGGCTACGAGGTCGCCGAGGGGCCCGAGGCCGAGGCCGAGTGGTTCAACTTCGACGCGCTGAACTTCCCGCCGGACCACCCCGCGCGCGAGATGCAGGACACGTTCTTCGTGCGCGAGGCCGACGGGGCCAAGGGGCCGGCGGCCGTCGCGGGCGCATCGGGCGAGGAGTCCGGCGTCGTGCTGCGCACGCACACCTCGCCGGTGCAGATCCGCTCGATGATCGACCGCGAGCCGCCCATCTACGTCGTCTGCCCGGGCCGTACGTTCCGCACGGACGAGCTGGACGCCACCCACACCCCGGTCTTCCACCAGGTCGAGCTGCTCGCCATCGACGAGGGCCTGACCATGGCGGACCTCAAGGGCACCCTGGACCACATGGTGCGGGCGCTCTTCGGGGAGGGGATGTCCACCCGGCTGCGCCCGAACTACTTCCCGTTCACCGAGCCGTCCGCCGAGATGGACATGGAGTGCTATGTCTGCCGCGGCGCCTCGGTCGGGGACCCCGACCGCCCCTGCCGTACGTGCGGCAGCGAGGGCTGGATCGAGCTGGGCGGCTGCGGCATGGTCAACCCGCGGGTGCTGATCGCCTGCGGCGTCGACCCGCGGAAGTACAGCGGCTTCGCCTTCGGATTCGGTATTGAGCGGATGCTGATGTTCCGCCACAGCGTGGAGGACATGCGAGACATGATCGAGGGCGACGTGCGCTTCACCAGGCCGTTCGGGATGGAGATCTGATGCGAATCCCGCTTTCCTGGCTGCGCGAGTACGTCGACCTGCCCGCCGCCGAGACCGGCCGCGACGTCCAGACGAGGCTCGTCTCCACCGGCCTTGAGGTCGAGACGGTCGAACAGCTCGGCGCCGGCCTCAAGGGCCCCTTGGTCGTCGGCAAGGTCCTGAGCATCGAGGAGCTGGAGGGCTTCAAGAAGCCCATCCGCTTCTGCACGGTCGACGTCGGCACGGCCAACGGCACCGGCGAGCCGCAGGAGATCGTCTGCGGCGCCCGCAACTTCGCCGTCGGCGACAAGGTCGTCGTCGTGCTGCCCGGCGCCGTGCTGCCCGGCGACTTCAAGATCGCCGCGCGCAAGACGTACGGCAAGGTCTCGCACGGCATGATCTGCTCCGGCGACGAGCTGGGCATGGGCGATGACGGTACCGGCGGCATCATCGTGCTGCCGCCCGAGTACGAGGTCGGCACCGACGCCATCGCGCTGCTCGAACTGGTCGACGAGGTCCTGGACATCGCCGTCACCGCCAACCGCGGCGACTGCCTGTCGATGCGCGGCGTCGCCCGCGAGGCCGCCATCGCCTACGGGCTGCCGCTGCGCGACCCGGCCCTCCTCGACGTGCCGCCGCCCAACTCCTACGGCTACCTCGTCAAGGTCTCGGACCCGGCCGGCTGCGACCGCTTCACCGCGCGCACCGTCACCGGACTCGACCCCGACGCCCGCTCCCCGATCTGGCTCCAGCGCCGCCTCCAGAAGGCCGGCATGCGCCCGATCTCGCTCGCCGTCGACGTCACCAACTACGTGATGCTCGAACTCGGCCAGCCGCTGCACGCCTACGACCGGTCCCGCCTCGACGGGCCGATCGGCGTGCGCCGCGCCCAGCAGGGGGAGAAGCTCACCACCCTCGACGGCGCCAAGCGGGTCCTGGACGCCGAGGACCTCGTCATCACCGACGACAGCGGGCCCATCGGGCTCGCCGGCGTCATGGGCGGGGCCGACACCGAGATCGCGGACGTCACCAGCGACCCCGAGACCGGCGAGCGCAGGGGCACCACCGACATCGTGGTGGAGGCCGCGCACTTCGACGCGCTCTCCATCGCCCGTACGGCCCGCCGCCACAAGCTGTCCTCCGAGGCGGCCCGCCGCTTCGAGCGCGGCGTCGACCCGAACGCCGCCTCCGCGGCCGCGCAGCGCACCGTCGACCTGATGGTGCTGCTCGCGGGCGGCACCGCCGAGGCCGGCGTCACCGAGGTCGTCGCGCCCAGCGGTCCCCGCACCATCAGCATCTCCGCCGACCACCCCGACCGGGTGGCCGGCGTGGAGTACGGCCGGGAGACCGTCGTGCGCCGCCTCCAGGAGGTCGGCTGCGATGTGTACGGGCAGGACGAGCTCGTCGTGACCGTGCCCAGCTGGCGGCCCGACCTCGGCGACCCGAACGACCTCGCCGAAGAGGTCATCCGGCTGGAGGGCTACGAGAACCTGCCGTCCACGCTGCCGCAGCCGCCCGCCGGCCGTGGGCTGACCGAGCGGCAGCGGCTGCACCGCAGGGTCGGCCGCGCGCTGGCCGGCGCCGGCTTCGTCGAGGCGCTCAACTACCCCTTCGTGGGCGAGGACGTCTTCGACCAGCTGGGCCTGGCGGCCGACGACCCGCGCCGCACCGTGGTGCGCCTGGTCAACCCGCTCTCCGAGAGCGAGCCGGCGCTGCGCACCGCGCTGCTGCCGGGGCTGCTCGCCGCGCTGCGCCGCAACGACGGCCGCGGCGAGCACGACCTCGCGCTCTTCGAGACCGGGCTGGTCTTCCGGCCCACCGGTCACGAGGCGCCCGCGGTCCGGCTGCCCGTCGACCGCCGCCCCACCGACGAGGAGATCGCCGCCCTGAACGCGTCGCTGCCCCCGCAGCCGCGCCGGGCCGCCGTCGTGCTCGCCGGGGCGCGCGAGCAGGCCGGCTGGTGGGGCAAGGGCCGCCCCGCGACGTGGGCGGACGCCGTCGAGGCGG
Source organism: Streptomyces sp. NPDC050610 (assembly GCF_040654875.1). Taxonomy (NCBI): domain Bacteria; kingdom Bacillati; phylum Actinomycetota; class Actinomycetes; order Kitasatosporales; family Streptomycetaceae; genus Streptomyces; species Streptomyces sp. NPDC050610. Next base: position 184,770 of record NZ_JBFAIV010000004.1, read on the forward strand.
GCCGCACCGTCGCCCGCGAGGCGGGCGTCGAGCTGATCGTCCGTCAGGACCAGCACGCGCCGTTCCACCCGGGCCGCTGCGCCGTGCTGCTCGCCGTCGTGGACGGCGAGGAGGTGCTCGTCGGCAACGCCGGTGAGCTGCACCCCCGCGTGGTCAAGGCGCTCGGCCTGCCCGAGCGCACCTGCGCGATGGAGATCGACCTGGACCGCCTGGAGCGGGCCGGTACGGGCGTGGTGCGCGCCCCGCACGTCTCCACCTTCCCGGTGGCCACGCAGGACGTCGCGCTGGTCGTCGACGACCGGGTCGCCGCGGCCGACGTCGAGTCGGCGCTGCGCGAGGGCGCGGGCGAACTCCTCGAATCGCTGCGGCTGTTCGACGTCTTCACCGGCGAGCAGCTCGGCGAGGGCAAGAAGTCCCTGGCCTACGCGCTGCGCTTCCGCGCCGCGGACCGCACCCTGACCGCCGAGGAGGCCTCCGCCGCGCGCGACGCGGCCGTCGCCTCGGCGCTGGAGCGTACGGGCGCGGTGCTGCGCGGGGCGTGACGCCGCGCGGGACGTGACGCCGCGCGGCGGACACGGCCGCGATCGATGTGAGGGGCGCACCCGGTCCGCCGGGTGCGCCCCTCGCGCGTGGGTTCGCGCCGTCGTCCGCCGCCGCTCACAGGGGACCGGCGGGGGAGGGCGGGGATCGGTCCGCCCGAGCGCCGTGGAGCGGCAGGAGTTCTGGCCGACGATCGGCGGAATACGGCCTTACGCGCGCGAAGCCGCTCGTACAGCTCACCCGATCGGGTGAGATATCCACGCCAAGTGGTCACATGGACGCCTATGGTCGCAAGAATCGTGCGGGTCGTCCTGGCCCGCATCGGACTGATCCATCGGTCTTCCAGGCCCTGTCGTCGAACCTCCGTAGCCCGTCCGAAGGACGGACCCCACGGCGAACGGCGCGTGCTCCCGCAAGGCGGAGGCTCATCCCCGTACGGAGACCGTACGGGGGCGAACCCGACCACGTCGTGGGAGCGCGTGCCGGATGCCGTGGGGCATACGGAGGTCCGGTGAGGGACCCGGTCCGGGGCGACCGCATCATTGGCTGCCAGGGGGGCCGACCATGATCGGTAATGGAACGGCGGCCGGCACGCGGCCGAAGGCGGCGGCGCGCCGCCGGCGGTTGTTCGTCTTCGTGCTGCCCGCCCTGTGGGTGCTGGGCGTACTCGCGTGGGACGTGCTGTCGCCGTCCGGCGCGCAGTCCGTCCAGTTCCTCGCGGTGGCCCCGGCCATCGCCTGCGCGGGCACCGGCCGCCGGCAGTGCCTGGGCCTGGGCGGGGCGTGCGTGCTGTTCGCCCTCGTGCCGCTGGTGCCGCTGGGGCCCGTAGGCGGCGGCGAACTCATCAGCCGGCTGGGCGCCTGCTGCGCGATCCTCGCCATCGTCGGCGCCGGCTATCTGGCCATGGCCCGCCGCCGGCGGCTGACCCAGGAGCTGGCCCGCGCCCGCGAGGTGGCGGCCACCGCGCAGGAAGCGCTGCTGCGCAGCCCGCCGCCGCGGCTCGACGGACTGGCGCTCGCGGCCGGCCATCTCTCCTCCAGCGAAGGGGCGTTGATCGGCGGCGACCTCTACGCGGCGCTCGCCACCCCGTACGGGGTACGGGTCGTGATGGGCGACGTACGCGGCCACGGGCTCACCGCGCTCGGCACGGTCGCCGCGATGCTCGGCAGCTTCCGGGAGGCGGCGCACTACGAACCCGAACTCGGCGGCGTGCTGCGCCGGTTGGAGCGCGCCCTGCAGCGGCACCTGCGGGAGCGGGCGAGGACCGAGACCCCGGCGGCCGGCGGCGAGGCGGACCAGTCGGTCGCCGAGGAGTTCGTGACCGTACTGCTGCTGGAAGTCCGCCCGGACGGCGAGGTCGCCGCGCTCAACTGCGGGCACCCTTGGCCGTACCGGCTGCACGCCCGGCCCGACGGCGCCGCCCGCGTCACCGTCGAGACCATGGGGGAGACGATGCCGCCCCTGGGGATGTTCCCGCTCCCCGCCGAACTGCCCGTAGGACGCGGCGCGCCGCTGCCGACCGGCGACGCCCTCGTGCTGCACACCGACGGAGTGGAGGACGCCCGCGACGCGGCGGGCGAGTTCTTCCCCCTCGGCCCCGCCCTCGCCCGCGCCGCACGGCGCGCGCCCATCGTCCCGGCGGACGTCATCACCGGTGTGGGGACCGCGCTGCTGCGGCACACCGGCGGCCGGCTCTCCGACGACGCGGCCCTCCTCGTGGTCCGCAACGACCGGCAGCGGGTGACCGCGGGCTCGGGGGTGGCGCACCTCGCGGGCTCCGGCCGGTGCGGCGGCTGACCCGCACCACCCGGCGCCTTCCGACATATACCGCGGGGAAAACTTCACACCCCGTGCGAAGTCCGCTCGATTACGCTGACCTCACCGAGCGGATCGACAGGGCGCGTTGACTCCTCCCCCTCGTGAACGAACGGACCTCGCACCCGGCTGTCGCGGCCCAGCGCGCTCGCCGGACCCTGCCACTTCCCGGTGGACGGCGGAGCGCTGCCGCGCCCTCGCGGACCACGGGCCCCGTTCGCCTCCCCGGCCCGACGGGCCGGGGCCCCGAGAGGAGGGCAGGATGGAGCCCAACGCACTGCTCGACGCATTACTGGACGAGGCGGGGATCTCCCACGCCGGTCTGGCCGCCCACGTCAACGCGGCGGGCCGGAACCGGGGGCTGTCGCTCCGCTACGAACACACCGCCGTGGCACGGTGGTTGAAGGGCCAGCGGCCGCGCGGCCAGGTGCCCGACCTGATCTGCGAGGTGCTCGGCGAGCGGCTGCACCGCGCGCTGACCCTCGACGACATCGGGCTCGGCACCCCCGGCGGCCCCCGCGCCCCCAGCACCCCGCTCTCCGGATTCGTGGAGCGCGCCACCGCCCTGTGGCGCTCCGACGAACAGCAGCGGCCGCACGTCGTCAGCGCCCCGGCCGTCACCGGCACCCCGGCCGTCATCCCCGTCTGGGAGTGGGAGAACCCGCCCGAGGACTCGGACGTCTCCCGGCACGGGCTCACCCGCGTCACCATGACCGACATCGAGATGCTGCGGGCGGCCCGGGCCCATTACGAACAGATGTACCGCAAGACCGGCGGCGTCGCGACGCGGGCGCGCGTCGTGGGCTTCCTCAACTTCGAGACGGCGCCGCTGCTGCGCGGCAGCTACACCGACGCCACCGGCCGCCAGCTGCACCGCGCGACCGGCGGGCTGGTCGCCGTCGCCGGCATCTGCGCGTACGACTCCGACGCGCACGGACTCGCGCAGCGCTACTTCCACCAGGCGCTGCGGCTCGCCAAGGCCAGCGGGGACCGCGGGCTCGGCGCGTACGTCGTCGCCCTGCTCGTCAATCAGGCTCTGTTCCTGCGTGAGTACCGGCAAGGGGTGGCCTTCGCGGAGTCGGCGCTACGGGCCGTCGGGGCGCACATCACCCCGGCGCTCGCCGCCGATCTGTACGCGATGCAGGCCAAGGCGTACGCCCGGCTCGGCGACGGAGCCGGGGCGCTCGCCTGCATCCGGCGCGCCGAGTCCGCCGCCGAGCGCATCCGCCCCGGCCAGGAGCCCGTCGAGACCGGGTACGTACAGCCCGGCCTGGTCAATGTGCAGGTCGCCGAGGCGCTCCTCAGCCTCGGCGACCTCGAACCCGCCCGGGTCCACGCGGACCAGGCGGTCGACTCCCCGGCCCACGACCGGGGCCGTGTGCACCGGCTCGCCATGCTCACGCACATCGAACTGCGTCAAGGAGACGCGGACAAGGCGGTGGCCACCGCCAGGGAGATGACCGAGCAGGCACGCGGAATGGAATCACAACGGCTGAGGGACCGGCTGAGGGCGGTGCGCGAGCACCTGATCGAGAGTGGGTGCGCGGCGACGGCCGAGGCCGCCGAAATGATCGACGGGGCGCTGCGCGTGCCCCTGTGAGGGCCATGCCGGGCAGGTGGCCACCTGAACGGAAGGTGGCACACACGTGCGTTGGAAGAATCTCAGGGAGCAGACCGTGTACGAGAACCGGTGGTTCCGGGTCAACCTCGCAGACGTCGAACTCCCCGACGGCGCTCACCTCGACCACTACCTGATACGGCTGCGGCCCGTCGCGGCCGCCACGGTGGTCAACGAGGCCAACGAAGTCCTGTTGCTGTGGCGGCACCGCTTCATCACCGACAACTGGGGCTGGGAACTGGCCGCCGGAGTCGTCGAGGACGGCGAGGACATCGAGTCCGCGGCGGCGCGCGAGATGGAGGAGGAGACCGGGTGGCGACCGGGCGCGCTGCGGCACCTCATGACGGTGGAGCCGTCCAACGGCCTCACCGACGCCCGGCACCACATCTACTGGACGCCGGAGGCCGTCTACACCGGGCAGCCCGAGGACGGCTTCGAATCGGACCGGCGCGAGTGGGTGCCGTTGAAACTGGTGCCCGACCTGATCGCGCGTGGTGAGGTCCCGGCCGCCAATATGGCGGCCGCTCTTCTGCTGCTGCACCATATGCGGCTCGGCTGAGAAGCCCCCGGCACGCCGGAGCGAACCGGCGTGCACCGCGCCCCGCATCGGTGAGGCGCACCCCGCGCTCATCGGCCGAGCGCTTGCCACAAGGCGATCGCCAGGGCGGCCAGGCCGGTGAGCGCGGCCAGCGACGGCAGCGGCCAACGGCCGTGCTCCAACGCTCTCACGTGCACGTTCACGGTGCTCAGATCCTGCTCGCTCTGATCGCCGCGCAGGGCGAGGAGCGCCAGTTGACCATCGATGCGGGCGATGCCCACCTCAAGGTCGCGGCGGAGTTCCGCGAGCTCCGCCGACACTACGGCCTGCTCGGGATCGGTGGTCACGGTCCGTACCCCTTCCGGGAGATCATCCGAGGATGGCCGGCGGACGTGGGAATGCCGGCGAACCGAGTCAACCGCGCGGCCAGGCGGGGCGGGAGCGTGTGCGGAAGACAGTCGCGGGTCAGCGGCGCGCGCCCCGTGTGAACAGGGGGCGCGCGCCGCTCAAACCTCGGGATCGCGGAAGGGCCCTTTGCGGGGGGCTGACGACGGAACGGGCGCTCAGCGGGACAGATGTGCCCAGTGGCACAGGTGCGCGCAGTGGGACAGATGTGCGCAGTGGCACAGATGCTCAGCGACCGCAGCCGTTCAGTGACCGCAGTCGCTCAGTACGGGTAGAAGCCCGACCCCGTCTTGCGGCCGAGACGGCCCGCGTCCACCATGCGCTGGAGCAGCGGGGGAGCGGCGTACAGCGGCTCCTTGAACTCCTGGTACATCGAGTCCGCGACCGAGGCGACCGTGTCCAGGCCGATCAGGTCGGACAGCCGCAGCGGGCCCATGGGGTGCGCGCACCCCATCTCCATGCCGTTGTCGATGTCCTCGCGGCTGGCGATGCCCGACTCGAACATCCGGATCGCGGAGAGCAGATAGGGGATGAGGAGGGCGTTGACGACGAAGCCCGAGCGGTCCTGCGCCCGGATCGCGTGCTTGCCGAGCACGTCCCCGACGAGCGCCTCGGCCCGCTTGATGGTCTCCTCGCCGGTGGTCAGTGCGGGGATCAGCTCGACGAGCTTCTGCACCGGGGCCGGGTTGAAGAAGTGGACGCCGATGACCTGGTCCGGCCGGGAGGTCGCGACGGCCAGCTTCACCAGCGGGATCGAGGAGGTGTTGGAGGCCAGGATGGCGTCCGGGCGGGTGACCACCTGGTCGAGCACCTGGAAGATCTCCGTCTTGACCTGCTCGTTCTCGACGACCGCCTCGATGACCAGGTCCCGGTCGGCGAACTCGCCCAGATCGGTGGTGAAGCTCAGCCGCTCCAGCGTCGCGTCCCGCTCCGCCACGGTCGTCTTGCCGCGCTCGGCCGCCTTGGTGAGGGAGTTGACCAGCCGGGTACGGCCCAGCTCCAGGGCCTCGCCGGTGGTCTCCGCGACCATGACCTCCAGCCCCGACCGGGCGCATACCTCCGCGATGCCGGCGCCCATCTGGCCGCAGCCCACCACTCCGACGCGTGCAATATCGGCCATCGTGTCCGTCACCTCGTGCCCTTCGCTGATCCTCATCGACCGGCCGGCCGCCGCGGGTGCCGACGGACGCCTCCGCGCAGACGTTACCCCGCGCCCAGCGGTGCCGACGGGCCCGGGGCGGGCATGCTGTTCCCGGACGGTGTGGCCCGGTCGGCAGTCAGGGGGCGCCAGATGGGACGTATGACGCGAAGAGGATTCACGGTGGTCGCGGCGGGCTCCGCGGCGCTGCTGCTCGGCGCCGGGGACGCGGCGGCGAAGGGCGGTGCCGGGGCGCACGGCGCGCGGCAGTTCCGCGGCATGTGGCTCGCCACCGTCGCCAACCTCGACTGGCCCTCCCGGCCCGGCCTGAGCGTCGAGCGACAGCGCGCCGAGCTGCTCGCCCTCCTCGACACGGCCGTACGGCGGCGGCTCAACGCCGTCATCCTCCAGGTGCGACCCACCGCCGACGCCTTCTGGCCCTCCCCGTACGAACCGTGGTCGCAGTACCTCACGGGCACCCAGGGCCGGGACCCCGGCTGGGACCCGCTGGACTTCGCGGTCCGCGAGGCGCACGCCCGTGAACTGGAGCTGCACGCCTGGTTCAACCCGTACCGCGTCGCCAACCACACCGACCCGGCCAGGCTCGCGGCGAGCCACCCCGTGCGGCTGCACCCGGACTGGGCAGTGCCCTACGGCGGCAAGCTCTACTACAACCCGGGGCTGCCCGAGGTCCGGCGCTTCGTCGAGGACGCGATGCTCGACGCCGTGGACCGCTACGACATCGACGGCGTCCACTTCGACGACTACTTCTACCCCTACCCGGTCGCCGGCCAGGTCTTCGACGACGACGCCGCGTACGCGCGGTACGGCGCGGACTTCCCCGACCGGGGCGCGTGGCGGCGCGACAACATCGACCGCCTGGTGCGCGAGACCGGGCAGCGGATCAGGCGGAGCGGCAGCCGGGCGCGGCTGGGCATCAGCCCCTTCGCGGTATGGCGCAACCGCGCCACCGACCCGCTCGGCTCGGACACCCGCGCCGGCGTGCAGACCTACGACGACCTGTGCGCCGACACCCGCAAATGGGTCCTGGAGGGCTGGATCGACTACGTCGTCCCGCAGGTCTACTGGCATATCGGCTTCGCCGTCGCCGACTACGCCGCGCTCGTGCCCTGGTGGGCCGCGACCGTACGCGGCACCGGCGTGCACCTCTACATCGGGGAGGCGCTCTACAAAGCGGGCGATCCGGCGCAGCCCGCCCCCTGGCAGGACCCCGCGGAACTCTCCCGCCACCTCACCTTCGACCGGCGGTATCCGGAGGTGCGCGGCAATGTCTTCTTCACCGCGCGGGATGTGGTCGCCGACCGGATCGGGGCGATGGCCCGAGTGGTCGCCGACCACTATCCGTACCGGGTGCGGCCGCCCCGCTGAACCGGGACGGCCCCGGCCCTACGCCTGCGGCTCGTTCGCGTGCTGTACGACCGAGTCGGGCCCCGGCGACATGATCGCCTCGTGACCGTCCTCGGCGCGGACCCGGTAGGGCGGGGCTCCGTCCGGGCCCAGCACCTCGATGATCTCCACGACCCGGTCGTGCTGGCCCACGATCCTGCCGTGTACCAGCAGCCGGTCTCCCACACTCGCACGCATCGGCGGCGACCTTCCTCCGAAGGGATGCGGTCAGTGGCGGCAATTGTACGGGGCGTAGGCGGAGTCGGCAGGAGAACACCAATGCCAATCGGCCCTTCGGGCCGGTGAGTTGGTCCGGTGCCGGTCGGCTTTGCGCGCGCTGCTGTCTTGACGGTGCCGGTCGGCGTTCCGGGGGCGGCGCGGGGACGGCCGGTGTCGGTCGGTGTTTTTTGCGCGGTGCGGCGACGGTGCTGGGCGGCTTCTCGTGCGTGTGCGGTGACGGGGCCGGTCGGCTTCTCGTGTGCTGGGTTACGTCCGTTCCGCCCGGCTCCTCGCGCCGGGTGGTCATGTCGTCGCGCGGCTTTCGCGCCTCGCGGCCACGTCGTCGCTCAGCTTTTCGTGCGCTGCGTCACGACGATGCACGCCAGCACCCCGCAGGCGGCGAGCGGCGCCGCGGGCGTCAGGTGCTCGCCGAGCAGCAGTACGGACGCCACGAGCGTCAGGAGCGGCTGGGCGAGCTGGAGCTGGCTGGCCTTGGCGACGCCGATGGCGGCCATGCCCCGGTACCAGACCGTGAGCCCGAAGCAGTGCGAGCCCACCGCCAGCCACACCACCCCGGCCACCACGTGCCCCGTCAGACGCGCCGGTTCGAAGGACAGCGCGACGGCGGAGCATGCCAGGCCCACCGGCAGGCACGGGACCAGGGCCCAGCCGATGACCTGCCACCCCGGCATCTCCCGAGCCAGCCGGCCGCCCTCCGCGTAGCCCGCCGCGCAGATCAGCAGGGCCGCGAAGAGATAGAGGTCCGCCGTCGAGAGGGCCCCGCCGCTCTGCTGGAGGGCGAACGCGATGACCACGGCCGCCCCGGCCAGCGCCGCGCCCCAGTACGTACGCGAGTGCCGCGTCCCCGTGCGCAGCGCCGAGTACGCGGCCGTGGTCACCGGCAGCAGGCCCACCACCACGGCGGCGTGCGACGACGTGGACGTCTCCAGGGCCAGCGTGGTCAGTATCGGGTAGCCGACGACCACCCCGGCGGCGACGACGAGGAGCCCGCCCCAGTGCCGGCGGGCGGGCGGCGGCACGCGCCGCGCGGCCAGGGCGATGATCGCGATGAGCGAGGTCAGCGCGGTCCGGGCGCCGACCGTGGACCACGGGCCGAGCCCTTCGAGGGCCCAGGCGGTGGCGGGAAAGGTGAGGGCGAAGGCGGCCACGCCGAGGGCGGCGAGCACAGTTCCGCCGCCCACTGCTATCGCGACCGGGCGAGTAGCGCTATCTTGTGCTGTCATGCACGAGCGTAACAGCGTCGCTGAACTGGCCAGAGTCCTCCGTGATGAACTCAACCGCTATCGCGAAGGAGAGAAGCTGCCAGCGAGTCGGGCGCTGGTCGAGCGGTTCCACGTCAGCCCCGTGACCGTCACCCGAGCGCTCGCCGCCCTCACCGCCGAAGGGCTCGTCGTCACCCGGCCCGGCGCCGGCGCCTACCGGGCCGCCCGCCCGCGCGGCGGCGGGCGGCGCACCGGCGACACCTCCTGGCAGGAGGTGGCCCTGAGCGCCGAGACCGGCGGCGAGTACGTACCGCGCTCGATCGGGGCCTCCGGGGTGCTGGCCACGCTCGCCGTGCCGCCGCCCGGCGCCATCGAGCTCAACGGCGGCTACCTCCACTCCGCCCTCCAGCCCGAGCGCGCCATGTCCGCGGCCCTCGCGCGGGCCGGCCGCCGCCCCGGCGCGTGGGACCGCCCGCCGGTCGACGGCGTCGGCGAGCTGCGGGCCTGGTTCGCCCGCGAGATCGGCGGCCCGGCGGGCGCCCTGGCCGCCGGCGACGTGCTCGTCACCGCCGGCGGCCAGAGCGCCCTGACCGTGGCGCTGCGCGCCCTCGCCCCGCCCGGCGCGCCCGTGCTCGTGGAGTCCCCGACCTACCCCGGCGTGCTCGCCGCCGCCCGCTCCTGCGGCCAGCGCCCGGTGCCCGTGCCGATCGACGCCCACGGCGTACGGACCGACCTGCTCGCCGCCGCGTTCCGGGCGAGCGGGGCCCGCGTCTTCGTCTGCCAGCCGCTGTTCCAGAACCCGACCGGCGCCGTGCTCGCCGAGGAGCGGCGGCGCGAGGTCGTCCAGGCCGCCCGCGCGGCCGGGGCGTTCGTCGTCGAGGACGACTTCGCGCGCCGCCTCGTCCACGAGGGGGCGCCGCCGCTGCCGCCCACGCTCTGCGCGGACGACCCCGACGGCATCGTCGTCCATGTCGCCTCGCTGACCAAGGTCACCTCGCCGAGCATGCGGGTGGGCGCCCTCGTCGCCCGCGGCCCGGCCCTGGAGCGGCTGCGCGAGACCCAGATCGTGGACAGCTTCTTCGTGCCGCGGCCCTTGCAGGAAGCCGTGCTCGAACTCGTCGGCTCGCCCGCCTGGCCGCGCCATCTGCGCACCGTCGCCGCCCAGTTGCGCGCCCGGCGTGAAGCGCTGCTCACCGCGGTGTGCCAGGAGCTGCCGGAAGTGACGGTCGATCATATCCCGTCGGGAGGCTGCTTCTTGTGGCTGCGGATGCCCGACGGAACGGACGAGAACGCGCTGCTGGCCGCCGCGCTGCGGGCGGGTGTGGCGATGGCCCCGGGGCGCCCGTACTTCGCCGCCGAGCCGACGGGCGCGTATCTGCGGCTGAGCTTCGCCGCCGCGGCGGGGCTCGGCGAACTGGCGGAGGGCGCGGCCCGGCTCCGTACGGCCTGCGCGGAGGTGCTGGGTTGAGGCGCTGGGTTGAGGTTCACGGGGGAGGGCCTGCCGAAGGCGGCGACCGGCCCGGCGGCCCTCCCGGATTAAGGTGCTTCGATGGGAATCGGGTGGCGGGAGCGGTGGAGCGGTCGGCCGAGGCGGGTGCGGTGGACGCTGGCCGCGTACGCGATCGGATTCACCGAGGGCGCCTGCGCGCACCTCGTCGACATCGTGCGCGGCGGCGTCCACGTCTACGCCTCCTTCGGGCCGGTGCCGTTGCAGCTCTTCTTCCTGAGCCTGGTCGTCCTCGACCCGCTGGTCGTGGCGGCCGCGGCGCTCGTACGGACATGGGGGCCGCCGCTGGCGGCCGCGGTCATGGCGGCGGACGTCGCGGGGAACTGGGTCATCAACTGGCGCTGGCTGCGCGACGACCCCACGTGGCTGCTGCGCCCGGTCGGGCTGCTGCCCATCACGCTGTTCGGGATCTTCGTCGTCTCGACGGCTGCCCCCTTGCGCCGCGCGATCGGCCGGGACCGGCGGCCGGCCCCGGCCGGCCTCATCGAGCGGCCGGGGACCTCGCGATGACGGAGAACTCGGCGCCGAACGGGTCGGTGATCAACGCCGTCTGCCCGTACGGATTGTCCTGCGGCGCCTCGGAGGAGCCGCCCGCGGCCCGTGCCCGCCGCACCGTCTCGTCGGTGTCGGCGACCTCGAAGACGGTCGCCCAGGCGGAGGCCGGGGCGTCGGGGAGGCCGAAGATCCCGCCGATCTCATGGCCGTCCGGGCGGCGCAGGAACGTGAAGTCCTGCTCCGGAAGGTCCTCGTTGGCGTCGAGCGTGAAGTCGAAGACCGAGGTGTAGAAGGCGCGGGCGGTCTCGGGGTCCGAGGTGACCAGGTCGTTGCGGACGAGCGCGCCGGGCTCGTTGACGATCTGGCAGCCGAGGTGCGCGCGGCCCTGCCAGAGGCCGAACCGGGCGCCGGTCGGGTCCACGGCCACGGCCCCCCGTCCCAGCTTCATGACATTGGCCGGCCCCTCGACGATGACGCCGCCCGCCGCGGTGACCCGTTCTGCCGTGCCGTCACAGTCCGCGGTGGCGAAATACACGTCCCACGCGCGGCGGGCGGTGTCCGCGCCGGGCGTCGACAGGATCGCGGCGGCCGGGCGGCCGTGCAGCAGGCATGTGGTGTAGTAGCCGGTCTCGGGCGTTCCGACCTTGTACTCCCAGCCGAAGAGCGCGCAGTAGAAATCCAGCGCGCGTTGCAGGTCGGGGACGTTCAGGTCGATCCAAGTCGGGGTGCCGTCGGGCTGGTTGGTGGTGACGTGGCTCATCGCCGGTCTCCTCCGGTCGAGTGGAGGACCGACGGTAGTGGCGAAGTAGGACAGCTTCCGTCCTGGATGAGGGGCACCGGTCGATCGGTATGAGGGATGCCGGTCATGGGGGTGCGGGGCGTCGGTCGTGGGGTGCGGGATGCCTGCCGATCGGGATGAGCGGCGGCATCCTGTCGCGATGCGCCGGACGACGCGCAGAACGCCCCGCGCTCGTCCAACAGCCGAGCGCGGGGCGTCCATTACTGCGTGTACTGCGTGTACTGCGTGTGCTGCGTCGCCTGGTGCGGATGGTTCACATTGATCGCATGGTTCATGTGGTTCATGAGATGCGTATGGTCATCCAGCGGTGTCAGGCCAGGAAATTCTGCTTGAGATGTGCGTAGAGATCGGCCGAAGAACCCGCCAACACCTCGTCGGCGACCTCCACCTCGGCCAGTTGCTGCCCGGCTCCCGCCACGAGGCCCACCTGCCCAGGTGCGGCCTCGCCCTCGCTCGCGCTCGGCTGCTGCGCGGTGCCCAGCACATTGCCCTCTTCGTCGAGCAGTACCTGAATCGTCGCCATGGTCACACGCTCCCGCCGCGCCAGTTGAACGAGACGGTCAGGGGGCCGGCATTGCGGACCCTGGCCCGGTACGAGAGGTGGGCGCCCGCGAGCACCTCGCCGATCTCGACGGTGTACAACAACCCGTTGGGGTTCAGCGGGTGTGCCTGGATCAATTGCGGGCCGACGTCGCCGTTGCCGCCCCAGTCGAAAGTCCATTCCTGAGTGGCCCCTGGTGCGATGGTGCCACCTCCGGCAGTCCATGCCATGTGATTCTCCTTGTGCGTCGAGCTTTTGACCGGAAATCCCGTCCGCGACGCGGATCGGAAGAGCAAGCTTCACCGCTGAGTCAAGGGCAAGCAAGAGGAATACGGAACTCAGCGGATTTATCCCCAAGAAGTCACGCACCCCGCGTGGTCGCTATCTGGAATTCGTCTCACCCGGATACGTCCATCAAAGGGTTGTGTGCTGTCGCCGCAGGCGCAGGGCGGTGGGCGGACCGGCGGACCGGCGCCTCATTCCGGCGTCCTGCACCCGCCTGAAAGGGGGGCAGTACACGGATTCAGCGGTGGCCGCCCCGGTCGGATTCATCCGCGGCTGTCAGGCGGATGGGCGGTGCGAGGGCGGTGGAAGGAGGCCGGATGGAGGCCGGATGGAGGGCAGATGGAGGACGAATGAAAGGCGCGGAAACCCCGGCCTCGGGCCGTATGGGGCGCGCTGTCAGCCCGTACTCGGAGGGGAAGAGTGCGAACGGGGGCGGAACTTCCTTGTCCTCTTTCCCGTTCCGGAACGAGAATCCGGAACGGGAATCGGAATGGGCGTCCGGGCGAGAACATCCCGCCGGCCACGAGAAAAGCCGAACCGATACGTAAACAGGAAGTACAGAAAGCTGCCTCAGCGATTCCCGTATTTCCGGCCCGCTTCGCCCGTACCGCCCCCGTACCGCCCCCGTACGGCCTTCGTACGGCCCGCGTTCCGTCAGCCTTCCAGCGGCGCCGGATCGATCAGCCGCAGCCGCTCGGGGTCGGCGAGGATATCGATTTCCACGATCTTCCCCCGCGCGACCGTGAAGCCCAGGACCGCCACCGCCCGTCCGTCCCGCACCGAGACGACCCCCGCGGCGCCGTTGACGAGCGCGGGCAGCGGGTGCGGGGAGGCGGTCCGCTGGAACAGGAGGGCCCGGCCGGCCACCGCCCGCGCGCCCCGGACCTCCGCGGAGCCGCCCGCCGCGGCCCCGGCGTCGGCGCGGAGCACGACCTCCGGGTCGAGCACGGCCACGAGCGCGTCGAAGTCGCCGCGCTGAGCGGCGGCGAGGAACGCGTCGACGACCTCGCGCTGCCGGACGAGATCGGGGTCGGGCACCGTTTCCGTACCCCGCACCCGGCGGCGCGCCCGGCTGGCGAGCTGCCGCGCCGCGGCCGGAGTGCGCCCGACCATCGGGGCGATCTCGTCGAACGGCACGGCGAACATGTCGTGCAGCACGAAGGCGAGCCGTTCGGAAGGGCTCAGCGTTTCGAGGACGACCAGCAGCGCGAGCCCGACGGAGTCGGCGAGCAGCGCCTGGTGTTCGGGGTCGGCCCCGGCCGGACCGCTCACCACCGGGTCGGGCACCCGCACATCCAGCGGCCGTTCGCCCCGCGAGGCGCGCGTACGCAGCATGTCCAGGCACACCCGGCCGACGACGGTCGTCAGCCACCCGCCGAGGTTCGCCACACCGCTGGTGTCCGAGCGGTGCAGCCGCAGCCAGGTCTCCTGCACGGCGTCGTCCGCCTCGGCCAGCGAGCCGAGCATCCGGTACGCCACCGCCCGCAGCTGACCGCGGTGCGTCTCGAAGCGGTCTGCCAGAAAGTCGTTCTCGTCCATCAGTCACATTCTCCTGTCGCGATCCGTCAGCACGGTGACGAACACATCCCGGTGGATGTGACGAGCGACCGCGATCGGATGCAATCGAACGAGATCGGCTGGGGGCCGGACGCGGTCGGATGTGATCATGCGATCAGAGGAGAACGATGATGCAGGCACGTATGAAGAACCCCGCGACGGTCCTTCCCGACGCCCTACCCGCCGTACTCGACGTGGCCAAGGCCGCCAAGCAGGGCGGTGTGCCGGAGGCGACGCTCGAACTCGTGCACCTGCGCGTGAGCCAGATCAACGGCTGCGGCTACTGCGTCGACGGAGGCGCCCGCAGCGCCAAGAAGGCGGGCATGAGCGACGAACGGCTCTTCGCGCTGGCCGCCTGGCACGAGGCGCCCTACTACTCAGACGCCGAACGCGCCGCCCTGGCGCTCGCCGAGGCGGCCACCCGGCTCAGCGACCGTACGGACCCGGTGTCGGACGAGATCTGGGACGAGGCCGCGCGCCACCACGACGAGAAGCAACTGGCGGGCCTGGTCCTGTGGATCGGCCTGACCAATCTCTTCAACCGGATCAACGCCGTCACCAGGCAGCCCGCGGGCGCGGGCTGGTAACCGCGCGTCGGGACCGGGCCGTTCGGGGGAGCGGCCCGGTCCCGGTCCCGATCCGGTCCGACCTGGTTCCGGCGCGTATTCGCCGGAGGACGGAAGCCGAGGACTCAGGATTCAGGACGCAGGTCCCAGCACGCAGGTGTCAGAACTCCGGTCTCAGATCTCCGGACTCTGGCCTCCGGACTCAGAACTCCGGACTCAGGGCGCGGAGGTGAAGACGAGCGACGCGTTGTGCCCGCCGAAGCCGAAGGAGTTCGCGAGCGCCGCCGTGATCCGCCCCTGGCGCGGTGCGCCGGCGACGATGTCGAGGTCCACGGCCGGGTCCAGGGTGTCGAGGTTCCGCGTCGCGGGGATGACGCCGTCGCGTACCGCGAGGATCGCGGCCAGCGCGCCGAGCGCTCCGGCGGCTCCGAAGAGATGCCCGGTCATCGACTTGACGGCGGTGACGGCCGGGTGGGCGCCGATGGCCTCGGCGATCGATCCGGCCTCGACCAGATCGCCCTTCGGCGTCGAGGTCGCGTGCGCCTGGACATGATCGATGTCGAGTGGCGACAGCCCGGCCAGGGCCACGGCCCGGCGCATGGCGCGGACCTGCCCTTCCGGGTGCGCGGCCGTGATGTGGTGGGCGTCCGAGGTGACGCCCGCCCCGGCCAGCGTCGCGTGCGGCCGGGCCCCGCGCGCGGCCGCGAACCCGGCGCGTTCGAGGACGACGACGGCGCCGCCCTCGCCGATCACGAAGCCGTCGCGATCGGCGTCGAACGGTCGGGACGCCCGCTCGGGTTCGTCGTTGCGCGTCGAGTGGGCCTTGGCCTGGGCGAACCCGGCCAGCGGCAGCGGGTGGACACACGCCTCGGCACCGCCCGCCACGACCACGTCGGCCCGGCCCAGGCGGATCAGATCCAGGCCCATCGAGATCGCCTCGGCCCCGGACGCGCAGGCGCTGACCGGGGTGTGCGCGCCGCCGCGCGCCCCGAGGTCGATGCTGACCCAGGCGGCGGGCCCGTTCGCCATCAGCATCGGGACGGTGTGCGGCGACACCCGCCGCACACCTCGGGTTTCGAGGATGTCGTCCTGGCCGAGCATGGTGAGGGCGCCCCCGGTGCCCGTACCGATCACGACGGCCAGCCGCTCCGGATCGACGCCGGGCGCTCCCGCGTCGGCCCACGCCTCGCGGGCGGCTACGAGCGCGATCTGCTCGCAGCGGTCCATGCGGCGGGCCTGCACCCGGTCCAGCACCTCGCCTGGCTCGGCCTTCAGCCGACCGGCGATCCGTACGGGCAGGTCGGCCGCCCACTCCTCCTCGATCGCGCGGATGCCGGTCTCCCCGGCGAGCATCGCGGCCCAGGTCGACGCGGTGTCCCCGCCGAGCGGTGTGGTGGCCCCGAGCCCGGTGACGACCACGCCGTCGGAGCTGGAGCTGGAGCTGGAGCTGGAGCCGGAGCTGGAGTCGGAGCTGGAGTCGGAGTCGGGGCTCGTGGCGCTGTTCGTACCGGCGCTTGTACCCGCGCTCGTGACGCCGCTCGTATCGGCGCTCGTATCGGCGCTCGTGGCGCTGCTCGATGTGGTGCGCACTGCATAACCCCCTTTGTAGTGGTGTCATAACTCCACGCGTGAACGACGGCGCGGAGCGATCGACTCACTTGCCACTCTGACAGGGGGATTCCGGTGATCCGGATGCCGTGATCCACGGAGTCCGGTGCTCATGATTTGTGAGAACCCGACATGGAGGTTCACTTGGCGGTGGTCCGCACCCGTACGTGCATCCGCTCGCCCTGAGCTCCGAACAGGGCGAGGAATTCGGTGGGCTGGTCCGCCGCGTTGCCGAAGCCGTGGGGGGTGCGGGTGTCGAACTCGGCCACCTCGCCGTCGGAGAGGAGCACGTCGTGCTCGCCGAGGGCGAGCCGCAGGCGGCCGGAGAGGACGTAAAGCCACTCGTAGCCCTCGTGCGTGGACTGCTCGGGCCGTTCGTCGCGCCGGGCTGCCTCGGCGACGGGGAGGATCTGCTTGTAGGCGTGCAGGCCCCCGAGATGCCGGGTCAGGGGCACCCAGGTCTTGCCGTGCCGGGTGAACGGCCGGGCGTGGACGCGCGGATCGCCGGTCGGGGGCGCGCCGACCAGTTCGTCGAGGGGGACGCCATGCGCCTTGGCCAGCGGCAGCAGCAGCTTCAGCGTCGGCTCGCGGTGGCCGGACTCCAGCCGGGAGAGCGTGCTCAGGGAGATCCCGGTCTGCTCGCTGAGCTGGGCCAGGGTGATACCGCGCGACTTCCGCAGCACGCGCAGCCGTGGGCCGACAGCGGCCAGCACCTGGGAGAAATCGTCGTCGCTCATGCCCTTATTTGCCGTACCGGCAAAGGCATCTGTCAAGATTCGCCGGAGCCGCGCGCATGGGCGGGGCGTACGGGCGGTGGGGGAGGCGGGCCGGCCCGGGGCGTGGGTCTGTCGGTCGTACGGACGACAGCGTGGCGGTGCGACGCCGGTCGACTTGAACTGCCGGTCCGAGCCGACCGCTCAAGCCGACCGGATCGGGCCGGGCCGGACCGGGATGGACCGGGATGGCCGACCGGGCCGGGACGACCGCCCGCGTGCGGACGGCCGTCCGGTCGGGACTCGGCAACCGGTCAGGACCCGGCAGCCGGTCAGGACCCGGCGGCCGCCCGCCGGCGGACGGTGCGTTCGAGGATTCCGAGGGTGGCCTTGAGGGAGGACTCGGGGACCACGGGGAACGTGATGCGCTTCTTCCATTCCTCGCTGGTCCGGGACCAGTCGCAGTACGACGTGACGAGGGTGCCGCCCTCGGCCGGCTCCAGCCGGTAGCCGTAGATGTGACCGGCATGGGGCCGGATCTTGCCTTCGACGGTCCAGGCGATCTCCCTGCCCGGAGTGAGCTCGGTGATGACGACCTCGACGTCGTACTTGCCCAGAGGGACATCCCCGATCGCTTCCCGGTCCATGTGCACCAGGAACCGGTCGCCGGGCCGCTCGACCGGCTGCCCCTCGGCGTCGATGAGCATTCCCGACGCGTCGATGTCCACATGGCCCTTCGGGTCCGCCAGGACCGCGAAGACGGCGTCGGCGGCAGCGGGGACGAGCCGGGACACCTCGATCCGTTCGGCGTTGTTGCCGGTGCCGGTGTCGGTGCCGCTGTCGGTGTGCGGCTCCCCCTCCGCGCGCTCCCCGCCCGCGGGCGGCGTCTCGGCGGTGGTGGTCAGGACCGCGCGGCCGAGGATGTGGCCGGCCATGGTGAAGCCGAGGACGGCCGGGGTGGCGTCGGCGGGGACGCCGATGGTCTCGACGTCGAGGGCGTGGACCACGGTGAAGTAGCGGTGCGGGCCGTGTCCGGCCGGCGGGGCGGCGCCGAGGAAGCGGATCGCGCGGGCGTCGTTGGGCAGTTGGAAGGAGCCTTCGGGCAGGCCGGAACCGGTGTCGTCGCCCGCGCCCGCGGGCAGTTCGGTGACGTCGGCGGGGATGTCGGCGACCGCCCAGTGCCAGAAGCCGGAGCCGGTGGGGGCGTCGGGGTCGTAGACGGTGACGGCGTAGCTCTTGGTGCCTTCCGGCGCGCCGCTCCACGACAGCTGCGGGGAGACGTCCTGCCCGCCGGGCACGCCGGAGATGCCGGAGAGCTGCTCGGACGGCCAGGCTGCGCCGTCGGCGACGGTGGTGCTGGTAACGGTGAAAGAGGCCGCCTCGGGAAGGCGGGCGAAGGGATCGTTGGAACTCATGGTGTCGTTCCTTTCAGGCCGTGCTGGGGCGGATGGCGGGCGGACCGCTGAGTGTCGCGCACTGGCAGTGGCAGCGGTACTGCCCTCGTCTGCCTGCCATCCGCCGATAGATCGACGATAACACCAATAATCGATTATTAATGAAATCGTCTATGGTGATGGCATGACCCAGACGACCCGAAGCACCTCGGCCGCGCCGGGAAAGCAGATGCTCTCCGAGCAGGTCTACGCATACCTGCGTGACGCGATCATGCGCGGGGAGTACGCCCCCGGCGACGCCCTCAAGCCGCAGGACCTCGCCAAGGAGCAGGGCGTGAGCCTGGCCGTGGTGCGCGAGGCGCTCGTACGGGCGGCCGGCGAGGGCCTGGCCGACCGGCTGCCCAACCGCGGCTTCGCCGTCCCCGCCTTCTCCGACCGCCGCTGGCAGGAGATCGCGGAGGCCCGCCGGACCATCGAACCGGTCGTGCTGCGCATGTCGGTCGAGCGCGGCGACATCGACTGGGAGGCCCGCGTACGAGCCGCCCATCACCGGCTGACCCGCACTCCGGCGTACGTACCGGAGGAGGGCGAGTACTACAGCGGTGCGTGGTCCGAGGCCCACCGGGTCTTCCACCGAGCCCTGTTGGAAGGCTGCGGCAACCCCGTTCTGCTGGCGACCTTCGACCGGATGTGGACCGCGAGCGAACTGGCGCGCCGCTGGTCGGCGCACCGCGACCCCGGCCGCGACGGCGCCGACGAGCACCGCCGACTGGAGGAGGCGGCGCTGGCCCGCGACGCCGACACCGCGGCCGGGGTCCTGGCCCAGCACCTCACCCAGACCGCGGCCGCGCTGACCGCCGACCCCTGCCGCGAACCGGCGGAGGGGGCCTGACGGCCGGGCTCCGCCGGTCCGGCCGGCCCGGCCGACCCGGCTGGACCGGTCTGCCCTTGGGCGGCAGGGCGTATCTGCCCCTGGGTGGTGGGGTGTGTGCCTGCCCCCGGGCGGTGAGGGTGTCTACCCCCGGGCTGTGAGGGTGTCTACCCCTGGGCGGTGGGGCGCACGACGATGTCGCCCACGTCGACGCCGTCCGGCTGCTCGATGGCGAAGGCGATGGCGCGGGCCACCGCGTCCGGCGAGAGGCCGATCTCCATCAACTTGTCGACCTGGGGCCGCATCGCCGGATCCAGGCGTTCCGCGAAGTCGGTACGGACGGCGCCGGGCGAGACGACGGTGATGCGCAGGCTGTCGCCGGCCTCCTGGCGCAGGCCCTCGGAGATGGTGCGCACGGCGTTCTTCGTGCCGGCGTACACCGACTGGAGCGGCACGATGCGCAGCCCGGCGGTGGACACGGTGTTGACGAAGTGCCCGAAGCCCTGTTCCCGGAAGACGGGGAGGGCGGCGGCGATCCCGTACAGGACCCCTTTGAGGTTGACGTCGATCATCTCCTCCCAGTCCTCGACGCGCAGGTCGTCCAGCGGGGAGATCAGGCCCACTCCGGCGTTGCTGACGAGGGTGTCGAGCTTGCCGAACCGGTCCCGCGCCAGCCTGACGAGGCCGGACAGGTCGTCCTTGCGCGTGACGTCCGTACGCACCCAGGCCGCGTCGCCGCCGGCCTCCTCGATGCGGGCGGCCAGGGCCTTCAGGCGCTCCGGCCGGCGCGCTCCCAGGACGACTTTCGCGCCGCGCTCGGCGAGCAGCAGCGCGGTCGCTTGGCCGATGCCGCTGCTGGCGCCCGTGATCGCGATGACTTTGCCTTCGATTCCAGACATGTTCGACAGCCCTTTCGGGAGATCAGGAGTTAGGGGTGATCGGGGAACTGGGGGAGGGGCGTGGGGCAGGGCAGGGGTGAGTCCTGCCTTAAAGTGGAGGCACCGCCACTTAGTGCAGAGTAAGTGGCGGTGCCTCCACTTAGCAAGCGGGGCGACGGGGCGACGGGCGACGGAGAATGGAGAGCCGCTGATGGTCCGGGACACAGGACGCCCGCTGAGGGCCGACGCGCAGCGCAACCGGGAGAAGATCCTGGCCGCCGCGGTGCGCGTCTTCACCGAAGAGGGACTCGATGCGCACTTCGAGCGCATCGCCAAGGAAGCGGGCGTGGGAACCGGCACTCTCTACCGCAACTTCCCCACCCGCGAAGCCCTGGTCGAGGCGGCCTACCGCAACGAAGTGGCCCGGCTGTGCGAATCCGTCCCCGGCCTCCTCGCGGAGCTGCCGCCGCGCGAGGCGCTGCGCGAGTGGACGCACCGCTTCATCGACTACGCCACCGCCAAACTCGGCATGGCCGACGCCCTGCGGGCCGTCGTCGCTTCGGGCGCCAACCCCTACGCCGACAGCCACGACATGATCCAGTCGGCCCTCATGACCTTCATGGAGGCGGGCACCGCCGCCGGCACGATGCGTTCCGACATCCGCCCGACCGACCTCTTCGCCGCCCTCGCCGGCATCGCCCTCACCTCGGCCGCCCCCGAGCAGCGCGGGCAGGCCGAACGCCTCATCGACATCACACTGCGAGGGCTGGAACCCGTACCGCCGCCGCTCTCCGAAGGCTGAGGGGTGAGGATGGGAAGCGGCACGGGGGCCACAACCGTCTCGGCTTGAGGCATGCGTCGGGCCGTGCCGAAGGCCGCGAGATCAAGGGCGAGGCCGTGACCGGGCTGTACCCGCTCAAGCACAAGAACCTCGACGTGCGGCTCCGGCAGCGGGTATGCGGATGAGGCCCGGTCGCTCCGTGCCTACATCGAACCGCCTCTCAGAACACGTTCCAGTGCCGCCCGGCCCGCGGGCCCCCACGCCGGCTTGCCGCCAGGAAGGCCCCGGTCGCCGTTCTGGCCCATGAGCAAGAGGAACAAGCTCTTCAGGGCGGCCAGCCCGCGGGCGCGCCGGATCGTCCCCTCGTCTGCCCGCGCGTATGCGGCGAAGAAAGGCGCGGCGGCGCCGGCGGGAAGGATGACCCATGCGGCGGCGAGGTCCCACGCCGGATCGCCGGCGAACATGTCACCGAAGTCGATCACGCCCGAGAGCGTCCCGTCCGAGACGACGACGTTCGCGGGATGGAGATCGCCGTGCACCCAGAGCGGCGGGCCCTCCCACTCGGGCGCCGCGACGGCGTCGTCCCAGACGGCCCGGACATCGTCGGCGAGGTCGTCGGGGACGGCGGCATGGAAGAAGTGGTCGAATCCGTCCGTGCACTTCTTGGGGTGCTCGCCGCGGTCCCCACTGATCGGCGCGGATTCGGGCGCCTCCACGTGGAGTGCCCTGAGGAAGCCCGCCAGAGTGCCGGCCGCGTGGTCGCCGCGGCTGATGGAGGCGCCGTCCAGCGGCTCGCCGGGGACCCACGTCATGACGGCCCAGGGCTTCGGGAAGCGCGCGGACGGTTCACCGGTCCGTACGGGGCCGGGGACCGGAAGCGGCAGGCGCGGAGCCAGGACGGGCAGCCACCGGCACTCCTTGCGCAGGAGGTCCGGGGCGCCTTCTGTACGCGGAATGCGCACAGCCAGGTCGTCCCCAAGGCGCCACATCTGGTTGCCCCACCCACCCGCTACTTCGCGGACGGCCAGTCCCGCGAGGTCCGGATGCTGCTCCCGCAGCAGGTCACGGATCAGGTCCGCGGTGATCTCGAACTCGGAGTCGGTCATGCGAAGCCACACTAATGGGGCGGGGTTCCGGCTTCGCTCGTGATCCGCGACCGGCGGGATGCTTGAGCCGGATGTCTGAGCGGGCGCGCCGCCGCGTCGGCATGTCCGTACGGACCTACCGCAGGCGGGTCGCGGAGCTGATGTCCGTACTGGAGACCGACTCGCGGTTCCAGGCGGGGGTCAACGCGGGCCGCCTCGGTCTCGCGGGGGATTGGGAGCCTGGGCGGTCGCCGGCGAACTGAAGCTGGGATCGGAGGAGTTGTCGGCGAACTGAAGCCGGAGCTCTGAGAAGTCGTCAGCGAAAGGGAGTTGGGGCCCCGACAAGTCGTCAGCGAACCGAAAAGGCCGATCGGCGAAGCCGAAGGGCTAGCCGGCGTCGGGGTCGGGCTTCCGTCCCCACGCCGAGATCATCGGGGACGTCGCCAGATCCAGGCCGCCTGCCGCGATGTTGGCGAGGTGCGTGTCGATCTCCGTCTCCGTGGCGAGGCCCTTGGCCACCAGCTGGTCGCGTACCTGCCGCACCGTGGCCATCTCCAGGGCCGCGCAGGCCGGGCCCGTGACGGGGAAGTACGCGTCCGCCCGTACGTCGGTCAGTCCGGCCTCGCGCAGCAGGCGCGGCAGGCGGCGGCCGTAGGAGAGATCCGCGCCGCGCTCGGCGAGCAGTTCGCGAAAGCGGTGGCGCAGTTTATTGGCCAGACGCTGCCGCGGGCCGGACTCGTCGGGGCAGATGAGGGGCTGGAGCGCCGGGTCGGCGTCCTCCAGCAGCAGCCATCCGCCGGGCCGCAGGGCGCTCGTCATCGCGCGCAGGGCGCGGTCGCGGTCGGCGACGTGGACGAGGACCAGACGGGCGTGGACGAGGTCGAAGGGCCCGGCCGGAGGCGCGTCGGCGGCGACGTCGTGCCGCCGGAGCTCGACCCGCGGCCCGGCCGCGGCCGCCGTCCACGACGTGTCGATGTCCGTAGCGAGTACGTACCCGGTGGCGCCCACGCGTTCGGCGAGCCCGCGCACCACCGAGGGCCCGCCGGCGCCCACCTCCCAGCAGCGCCGGCCTTCCCCGATCCCCAGGTCGTCGATGTGCCGGAAGGTGGAGGCGTCGAAGAGGGCGCCGAGCGCGTCGAAACGCTCGCCCGCTTCGGACTGCCGGTTGTCCAGGAGGTAGCCGTCTTCGGCGCGCTGGTTCATGCCCCGATCATGCCGCGACGCGCTCATGTGCCGGTATGTCGTCGTGTCGGGGTGTCGTCGAGGCTACGTGTCAGCGCGGGGTGAGGACGCAGAACTCATTGCCTTCCAAATCGATTAGACAGGTCCACGGCACGTCGCCCTGGCCGAGGTCGATGTCGGTGGCGCCGAGAGCCCGCAGCCGGTCCGCCTCCGCCGCTTGATCGCCGCCGGGATACGGGCGGAGGTTGGGCCTCTCGCTGGTCATGTCCCAGCCGAGCGCCTCCGCCCAGAACCGGCCGAGCGCGGAGTCGTCCTGGGCGTTCATCGCGATCTGAACAAGCCGTGTCGCCATGACCGCTGACCCTATGCACACCGCCCCGTGAGGCCAACGCGTTCGCCGTCACCGAAGAACGGAGCGTGCCCCACTCGCCGGCCGCGGCGCTCCGTCGTCAGCCACCGCTGAAGGCATGTCAACTGTCGCGGGCCGGCGGCCCGGCGGCCTTGGCCCGCCGCCTTACGTGCTTCGCGGCCCGGTCGGCCCGCTGGGGGGCCGCCAGCCGTTGGCGATGATGTCGAAGACCTCCTCGACGGCGGCCCGGTGGTCTTTCCGGCCCTGAGCGAGGACGGGGACCTCAAGGACGAAGCGGGCAAGGGCCGTACAGGCGAGGTCGTCGTGCTCCGCGCCGAACTCGTCGGCGATGGCCGCGCTGAGGGTGTCGGTGTGCCGGGCCCACATGCGTTCGGCGTACGCGCGCAGGGCCGGCGTGGCGGTCACCAGGTGGTTGAACTCCTGCCACTGCGGGTGCGCCGCGATGGGCAGCCAGGTGTCGAGCACGTGCCGGCGCAGGGCGTCGAGGACGTCTTCGCCGGGCGCCCGCTGCCGCACCGCGGCGATCAGGCGCGTGTCCATGCTCTCTTCCTGGTCGAAGACGAGGGCTTCTTTGCCGGTGAAGTGCTTGAACACCGTGGCGGTCGACACATCCGCCGCTTCCGCGATGCCTCGGATGCTCACGTGGTCGTAGCCGTGCTCCAGGAAGAGGCGGAGGGCGGCTGCGGCGATCGCTTGGCGGGTCGCCGCTTTTTTGCGTTCACGGCGGCCGGCAGCGGCGGGGGGCTCGGTCATGGCATCAGCCTACCCGAGAGTGGAACGCGTAACTAAGTTGTCATGTTCTACTTTTACTCGTACTCTACTTTCAGGCGCTGAGGCCGCAGCGGACCACGCAAGCGCCCGGCCTGTCGCTTCTCGTCTGCGGCCGAGCAACTCATCGGTCACAGATCACAGATCACGGACCACCGATCACCGCCGCCGTTCTGCGGCGCATCTGCCTTGGCGCGGCGGCCTCCGAGACGCCAGAGGCCGCCGCCGAAGCCTCCATCGAAGCCTCCGTTCGCCACCTCCCTCGAACCCTCCGTTCGCTCCCGCCGCGCGCCGCTTCGCGCCGGTGAAAGGAAGACCCATGAGCTCTCCGAACCCCGCACGCGCCCGGATCAGCATCATCGGGGCCGGCCCCGGCGGGCTGACCTGCGCCCGCATCCTCCAGCGGCACGGCATGGCCGTCACCGTCTATGACCGCGACGCCGGCCCCGACGCGCGCGACCAGGGCGGCACCTTGGACCTGCACGCCGACAACGGCCAGATCGCCCTGCGCGAAGCCGGTCTGCTCGACCAGTTCTTCGAACTGGCCCGCCCCGAAGGGCAGGAGATGCGCCGGCTGGACCTGACGGGCGCGATCACATCCCACGAGGTCCCGGATCCCGACGAGACCTTCAAGCCGGAGATCGACCGCGGCCGGCTGCGCGACCTCCTGCTCAACTCGCTGCGGCCCGGCACTGTGCGCTGGGGCCACGCCCTCGACCGCGTCGACGGGCCCGCCGAGGGGCCGCGGCGGCTGTGCTTCGCCGACGGCACCACCGTGGAGACCGACTTGGTCATCGGCGCCGACGGCGCCAACTCCCGGGTGCGCCCGGCCGTATCCTCCGCCGTCCCCCGGTACTCCGGGGTGGCCTTCCTGGAAGCCTGGTTCTCCGACGTCGAGAACCGCCACCCCGGCATCGCCGGACTCATCGGCCAAGGCGGCGCCCACGCCGCCGACGGCGAGCGCGGGATGTTCGCCCAGCGCAACGGCGGCGACCGCATCCGCGTCTACATCATCCAGCGCGTCCCGGCCCCCTGGACCAGCGCGAGCGGCCTGGCGCCGGGCGACACCGAAGGAATCCGCGCGCTGCTCCTGGAGCGCTACGCCCACTGGTCGCCCCGCATGCGTCAGATGATCACCGACAACGACGGCCCCTACGTCGACCGCCCGATCTTCGCCCTGCCCGTCCCGCACGCCTGGGAGCACAACCCGACGGTGACCCTGCTCGGCGACGCCGCCCATCTCATGCCGCCACTGGGCGTCGGCGCCAACCTCGCCATGCTCGACGCCAACGACCTCGCTCTCGCCCTCGCGAACGCCGCCACCGTCGACGACGCCATCCGCACCTACGAGAAGACCATGCTCCCCCGCTCGATCGAGACGGCCCGAGCCCTCGAAGGCGCCGCCGAACACCTGCTGGCCGCCGAAGCGCCCGACCACGGCGACGACGCTCCCCGGCATTGACCCCACCATCGCCTCCAGTGCTGACGGTGTGCGGGGCGTCGCCGTCGAACGTTGCGGCTGTCCGGCTGTGACTGGAGCTCCGCGCCGTCGACGACGAGGACCACGCGGCCGACAGCGACGATGACGGGGGCACCGTAAGGAGTCGGCTGCGGAACGACCGCAGCCGGGTGAGGTACGCCCCGGTATGTGCTGCCTACAGGCCGCCGATGAGGAGGTAGCTGTCGACGCGGCAGCGGACTCGGTCGGCCTCGGGACCGGGTGCTAGGAGGCGCCCGAGGTTGTCGGTGCGGACTTCGCCGATCCACTGGCCACCACGCTGACGGCGGCGCGATGGCGAACCGGCGTGGTCCGTCCTGGCGGTGAAGCGGTGAAGCGGTGACGCGGCGACCCGGTGACCCGACACCCCGGTGATGCGGCGATCCGGCGATGCGGGGATCAGCGTTCGGATTCCCGGTGGGCCGTGGAGCCGGTCGGGGCGGTGCGTTGTACGAGGCCGCCGAGGATGAGAGCCAGGCCCGCCTCGAATGCCGCTTCGTGGTCGAGGACCGGGACGTCGGCCGGCAGGTCCTCTTCCGGGCCCGCGTCCGCCTGCTCCTCCAGCACGCAGCCGACCGTGTACCGGCCGGCGGCCAGCATCGCCATCTGCGCGTCCTTCTCGGGCACACCGGAGGCGACGAAGAAGTTCATCTTGTGCCGGATCCGGTCGAGGTCGCCGATCGGGGTGCTGCCGGCGTGGAGGCGTGCGCCGTCGCGGCGTTGCAGCAAGGTGCGCCGGAAACTGCGCGAGTTCTCCAGGAACCACTCGCGCCAGTCGTCCCCGGGCGCCGGGAGCGGTGCGGTGGCGTGGGCGGCCATGGCGGCCTCCGCCATGGCCGCCAGGAGGTCCTTCTTGGTCCGGAAGTGGTAGTAGAGCGACGGCTGTTCGACGCCGAGCCGTTTGGCCAGGCGCCTGGTGCTCACGTTGTCCAGGCCCACTTCGTCGAGCAGGTCCAGCGCCTCAGTGACGACGGCCGCACGGTTCATCTTGGTCATGTTGACATTCTATCGGTGATAGAAGACTCTGAAAAGGAATCAATCACCGATAGATTTTGGGGCGGTCGTCATGACGGGCAAAACCACGAATTCCGCACTGCGGGTTCTCGTAGCCGGTGGCGGCATCGCCGGACAGGCGCTGGCCTTCTGGCTCGCGCGCGGCGGTCACCAGGTGACGGTCGTCGAGCGCTTCCCGACGCTGCGCGCCTCGGGCGCCCAGGTCGACCTGCGCGGGCAGGGCATCGAAGCGGTCGAACGGATGGGGCTGCTCGATACCGTGCGCGGTCAGCTGGTGGACGAGGCGGGCGTCGCGTTCGTCGACTCCAGCGGGAAGCCGAGGGCGACGATCATGGCGAACACCTCCGGCAAGGGCCGCCAGACCCTCACCTCGGAGTACGAGATCATGCGCGGCGACCTGGTGCGCATCCTGCACGACGCGACCAAGGACGACACCGAGTACGTCTTCGGCAAGAGCGTCGACGGCTTCGACCAGGACGAGCGCCACGTCACCGTCCACTTCTCGGACGGGACCTCCGGGGAGTACGACCTGCTGGTCGGCGCGGACGGCCAGGGTTCGCGCATCCGGCGGGAGCTCCTGCCGGCGGGCTCCGACCCGTACTGGCGCGTCGGCATCCACATGGCCTACTGGTTCGTTCCGCGCATCGCCTCCGACACCAACATCCGCGACACCTGCATGGTCCCGGGCGGCCGCCAGATCATGCGGCGCAGCCACAACGCGACGGAGACACAGGTGTACTTCGTCATGCGCGAGGAGTCGGCGGAAGCCTCCGCGATCCACCGAGCCCCCCTTGAGCGGCAGCGGGAGTTCTGGGCCCGCCGCTTCAGCGATGCCGGCTGGCAGACCGACCGCTTCGTCGAGGGCATGCGGACGAGCCCGTTCTTCTACTCCCAGGAGATCGCCCAGGTGCGCACCGACACCTGGTCCGAGGGGCGCGTGGTCCTGGCCGGTGACGCGGCGCACTGCGCCTCCCCCTACAGCGGCATGGGCATCTCCGGCGGCTTGGTCGGCGCCTACGTCCTGGCCGGTGAGATCAACCGGCACGCCGACGACCTGCCCACCGCCCTGGCGAACTACGACCGCGTGCTGCGGCCCTTCGTCGACGAGATCCAGGCCGAGGTCAACCCCCGCCTGCTGCGCGTGGGCATGCCCATGAACCGGCACTCGATCAGCGCCTTCCAGACGGCCACCGCTCTCGCCTGCTTCTTCCGCATCCCCGACCTCGTCGCGCGGTTCGCCAAGGAGGACCGCGGCGGCGACTGGCGGCTCCCGGCGTATCCCGTCCCGGTCGCCGCATAGGTCGCAGACCTGCGGCATGTTCGGACAAGAGCGCCCCAGGCCGCAGCGCCTCGGCTTCGCGCGGGTCAGGCGGCCGCGAGCCCGCTGGCCGGCCGGCCGCAGCTGGTCGGCGGCCGGAAGTGTCAGTATGTAAAAGCCTCTGATCAGCGGGTTGTGCCAGTGACTCGCGCTGCCATCTCAAGCGCTCACGGTGCCGACTGAAGTGCTCAAGAGTGCTCAAGTGCCGACTGAACCGCTGGGTCACGCCGGCCGGGCAGCGCGTAGATATGCGCGCCATTGCATAACACTGTCGGGCAACGTATAGTCATGCCATCAACGAGGAGGGTTTTCCGATGGCGGTACGTGCGGCGGTGGCCGGGGCGAGCGGGTATGCGGGAGGGGAGATCCTGCGCCTGCTGCTCGGGCACCCCGAGGTCGGGGCCGCCGGGATCGGTGCGCTGACCGGGAACTCCAACGCGGGACAGCTCCTCGGGGCGCTCCAGCCGCATCTGCTGCCGCTCGCCGGCCGTGAGCTGGAGCCGACCGCCGTCAGCGCGCTCGCCGGGCACGACGTGGTCTTCCTCGCGCTGCCGCACGGGCAGTCCGCCGCCGTCGCCGCCGAACTCGGCGACGATGTGCTGGTCGTCGACTGCGGTGCCGACTTCCGGCTGGCGGACGCGGGGGACTGGGAGAATTTCTATGGTTCGCCGCACGCGGGCACCTGGCCGTACGGGCTTCCCGAGCTGCCCGGCGCGCGGGACGCGCTGCGCGGGGCCCGGCGCGTCGCCGTGCCCGGCTGCTATCCGACCGCCGTCTCGCTCGCGCTCTTCCCCGCCTACGCGGCCGGGCTCGCCGAGCCCGAGGCGGTGATCGTCGCCGCGTCCGGGACCTCCGGCGCGGGCAAGGCCGCCAAGCCGCACCTGCTCGGCAGCGAGGTCATGGGCTCCATGAGCCCGTACGGCGTCGGGGGCGGCCACCGCCACACCCCCGAGATGATCCAGAACCTGTCGGCCGCCGCGGGCGAGCCCGTCACCGTCTCCTTCACCCCGACCCTCGCCCCCATGCCCCGCGGCATCCTCGCCACGTGCAGCGCGAAGGCCAAGCCCGGCGTCACCGCCGAGACCGTACGGGCCGCCTACGAGAAGGCCCTCCAGGACGAGCCGTTCGCGACGCTCCTGCCCGAGGGGCAGTGGCCCGCCACCGCCGCCGTGTACGGCTCCAACGCCGCGCTGATCCAGGTCGCGTACGACGCCGCGGCCGGGCGGATCGTCGTGGTCAGCGCCATCGACAACCTCGCCAAGGGCACCGCCGGCGGCGCGGTGCAGAGCATGAACGTCGCCCTCGGCCTCCCCGAGGAGCTGGGCCTGACCACGGCCGCGATCGCGCCGTGAGCGGTACGGACGGCATACGGACCGCACGAGCGCCACGGGCCGTACGAGCGCCACGGACCGTACGGGCCATACGGGTTGTAAGGACCGCACGGCCCGTACGGGCACGGACCATGTCGTGAGCGCCGGCCCCGTACAGGCACGGAACCGCCCCATCAGCGCAGTCATCACAGGCGCCACAGGCATCACAGGCGCCACAGGCATCACAGGCGCCATGGGCATCACAGGCGCCATAGGCGCCACAAGCCGCACGGCCGGCACACCAACCACGGCACCACACGAGGAGATGAAGTGAGCGTCACGGCACCAAAGGGGTTCACGGCGGCGGGCATCGCCGCCGGGATCAAGGAGAACGGCAACCCGGACCTGGCGCTCGTCGTCAACACGGGTCCGCGTTCGGCGGCCGCGGGCGTGTTCACCTCCAACCGCGTCAAGGCCGCCCCCGTCCTCTGGTCCCAGCAGGTGCTCAAGGGCGGTCAGGTCTCCGCCGTCGTCCTCAACTCCGGTGGCGCCAACG
The DNA here is from genome assembly GCF_040654875.1 of Streptomyces sp. NPDC050610. Lineage (NCBI taxonomy): Bacteria > Bacillati > Actinomycetota > Actinomycetes > Kitasatosporales > Streptomycetaceae > Streptomyces > Streptomyces sp. NPDC050610. The sequence continues at coordinate 214,769 of NZ_JBFAIV010000004.1, forward strand.
CCTGTACGGGCCCCCTCGGCTTCCAGGACACCCACGCCACCGCCGAGCGGGCCGCGGCGGCGCTCGGCCTGAACGCCGGCGAGATCGCCGTCGCCTCCACCGGCCTCATCGGCCTGCGCCTCCCGATGGACAAGCTGCTCCCCGGCGTGGACGCGGCCGCCGCCGCGCTCTCCCAGCACGGCGGGGAGAAGGCCGCCATCGCCATCAAGACCACCGACTCCGTGCACAAGACCGCGGTCGCCGAGGGCGACGGCTGGTGCGTCGGCGGCATGGCCAAGGGCGCAGGCATGCTCGCCCCGGGCCTCGCCACCATGCTCGTCGTGCTGACCACCGACGCCGACGTGGACGCGGACCAGCTCGACGAGGCGCTGCGCGCGGCGACCCGTACCACCTTCGACCGCGTCGACTCCGACGGCTGCATGTCCACCAACGACACCGTGCTGCTGCTCGCCTCCGGCGCGTCCGAGGCAACGCCCGCGCGGGACGAGTTCGCCGAGGCGGTACGGGCCGTCTGCGACGACCTGGCCCGGCAGCTCATCGGCGACGCCGAGGGCGCGTCCAAGGACATCCGCATCGAGGTCGTGGGGGCCGCGAGCGAGGACGACGCGGTGGAGGTCGGCCGGTCCATCGCCCGCAACAACCTCCTCAAGTGCGCCATCCACGGCGAGGACCCCAACTGGGGCCGCGTCCTGTCCGCGATCGGCACCACCGCGGCCGCCTTCGACCCCGACCAGCTGAACGTCGCCATCAACGGCGTCTGGGTCTGCGAGAACGGTTCGGTGGGCGAGGACCGCGAGCTCGTCGACATGCGCTACCGGGAGGTCCGGATCACCGCCGACCTCTCGGCCGGCGCCGAGACCGCCGTCATCTGGGCCAACGACCTCACCGCCGACTACGTCCACGAGAACAGCGCGTATTCGTCATGAGCGCCCGCAAACACACCGCCCTGCCCAAGGCCCGCACCCTCATCGAGGCGCTGCCCTGGCTCACCCGGCACAACGGCAAGACCGTCGTCATCAAGTTCGGCGGCAACGCCATGGTCGACGAGGAGCTGAAGGCCGCGTTCGCCCAGGACGTCGTCTTCCTGCGGCAGGCCGGGCTCAAGCCCGTCGTCGTGCACGGCGGCGGGCCGCAGATCACCGCGCAGTTCGACAGGCTCGGGCTGGTCACGGAGTTCAAGGCCGGGCTGCGCGTGACGACGCCCGAGGCGATGGACGTCGTCCGGATGGTGCTGGCGGGCCAGGTGCAGCGTGAGCTGGTCGGCCTCCTCAACGAGCACGGGCCGCTCGCCGTCGGCCTGACCGGCGAGGACGCGCACACCATGAGCGCCACCAAGCGGTACGCCGAACTGGACGGCGAGCGCGTCGACATCGGCCGGGTCGGGCGGATCACGCGGATCGACGCGGGCGCCGTCCAGGCGCTCCTCGACGACGGCCGCATCCCGGTGATCTCCTCCATCGCCCGCAGCGAGGACGACGGCCACGTCTACAACGTGAACGCCGACACCGCCGCCGCCGCGCTCGCGGCCGCCCTCGGCGCCGAGACGCTCATGGTCCTCACCGACGTCGAGGGCCTGTACGCGGACTGGCCGAGCAGCGACGACGTCATCAGCCAGCTCACCGCGAAGGAGCTGGAGAAGCTGCTGCCGGAGCTGGCCAGCGGCATGGTGCCCAAGATGGAGGGCTGCCTGTACGCGGTGCGCAACGGCGTCAACACCGCCCGGGTGATCGACGGCCGGGTGCAGCACTCGATCCTGCTGGAGATCTTCACCGACGAAGGAATCGGCACGATGGTCGTGCCCGACGAGGAGGGGACGGCATGACGAACGCGACGGCCGGTACGGGCGCGGCGGCGGACACCAACGCCGGCCTGACGCGGCGCTGGCAGGGCGCCCTCATGGACAACTACGGCACGCCCCGCGTCCCGCTCGTGCGCGGCGAGGGCGCCAAGGTCTGGGACGCCGACGGCAAGGAGTACGTCGACTTCGTCGGCGGCATCGCCGTGAACGCCCTCGGCCACGCCCACCCCGCGGTCGTACGGGCCGTGTCCGACCAGATCGCCACCCTCGGCCACGTCTCCAACCTCTTCACCGCCGAGCCCCCGGTGGCGCTGGCCGAACGCCTCCTGGCGCTCTTCGGCCGCACGGGCCGCGTGTACTTCTCCAACTCCGGCGCGGAGGCCGTCGAGGCCGCCTTCAAGATCGGACGGCTCACGGGCCGTACGCACATGGTCGCCGCGGCCGGCGGGTTCCACGGCCGCACCATGGGGGCCCTCGCGCTCACCGGCCAGCCGAAGAAGCAGCAGCCGTTCCTGCCGCTGCCCGGCGACGTCACGTACGTCCCGTACGGCGACGCCGAGGCGCTGCGCGCGGCGGTCACCGACCGGACGGCGCTCGTCGTCCTGGAGCCGGTCCAGGGCGAGAACGGCGTCGTCGTGCCCCCGGAGGGCTATCTGGCGGCGGCCCGCGAGATCACCCGGGCCACGGGGACGCTGCTGGCACTGGACGAGATCCAGACCGGGATCGGCCGTACCGGGCACTGGTTCGCGCACCAGGCGCAGGGCGTCGAGCCCGATGTCGTCACCCTCGCCAAGGGGCTCGGCGGCGGTCTGCCGATCGGCGCGACCGTGGCCTTCGGCGCCGCGGCCGACCTGCTGACGCCCGGTCAGCACGGCTCGACGTTCGGCGGCAACCCCGTCGCGTGCGCCGCGGCCCTGGCCGTTCTCGACACGCTGGCGGCCGACGGGGCGCTCGACGGAGTCAAGCGTTCCGGCGAGCGGCTGCGTGACGGGATCGCGTCGATCGGACACCCGCTCGTCGACCGGGTCCGCGGCTCCGGGCTGCTGCTGGGTATTGTCCTCACCGAGCCCCTCGCACCGCTGGTGCAGCAGGCAGCGCAGGAAGCGGGTCTCCTGGTGAACGCGGTCGCACCCGACGTGGTGCGGCTCGCCCCGCCGCTGATCATCGCCGATGATGAGGTGGAGACGCTGCTGCGGGCGCTGCCCGCCGTCCTCGACGCGGCGCACGGGACGCACGCGGCCGACACGGCCGACGGGGAACGACGATCCGAGGACTGACACAACGATGACCGAGGCGCAGGAGACCGAGACGGCCCAGGCGGCCGAGGCCGCGGAGCCGGCCCAGGGCGGTCCGGCCGTGCCGCAGACCCGCACCGCACGCCACCGCCGGATCGTGGACATCCTCGGCAGGCAGCCGGTGCGGTCGCAGAGCCAGTTGGCCAAGCTGCTCGCCGACGACGGCCTCTCCGTCACCCAGGCCACCCTCTCGCGCGACCTCGACGAACTGGGCGCGGTCAAGATCCGCAACACCGGCGGCGAACTGATCTACGCGGTCCCCTCCGAAGGCGGCGACCGCACCCCCCGGGCGCCGCTCGGCGAGTCGGCCACCGAGGGGCGGATGGCGCGGCTGGCGGGCGAACTGCTGATCTCGGCCGAAGCGTCCGCCAACCTCGTCGTCCTGCGCACCCCGCCCGGCGCCGCCCAGTTCTTCGCCTCGGCCATCGACCAGGCGGGGGTGCACGAGATCATCGGCACCATCGCGGGCGACGACACCCTCCTGCTCATCAGCCGCGACCCGGCCGGCGGTCAGGCCCTGGCGGACCACCTGCTGCGGCTGGCCCAGAAGGCGAGCTGACGCCGGCGCGTTCCCAGAGCCCGTACGCGGGGGAGCATTCAGGGCGGCCCGTACCCGAGAGATCGGGGTACGGGCCCGTACACGCGGGAAGCGGGCCCGTACACGCGAAGGGGCCCGGCGGCCGGATCAACTCCGGCCGCCGGGCCCCTCTCGCTGCTGCACCGTCGGGACGACAGGATTTGAACCTGCGACCCCTTGACCCCCAGTCAAGTGCGCTACCAAGCTGCGCCACGTCCCGGTGCCCGCCGCCTCCGGGGTTCTCCCCGGTCGGGCGTGCAAGAAGAAAATACCCTGTTCCGGCCGGTGAGCCGAATCGGGGGGTCCCCGACGGCGCCGGAGGGCGTCGGGCGGCGTCAGTAGCGGGTGATCGCCGTCGGTCCGGAGCGGGTGCCGATGGCGATGTGGGGGCGGGCGGAGGGGCGGAGCCAGGTGAGAACCGCGGACATGGCGGACGCGGGGACGGAGACGCAGCCGGCGGTCGCGCCGCGGCCGTCGACGTGCAGGAAGATGCCGGCGCCGCGGCCGTGGACGGGCCGGGTGTAGTTGAAGGCGATGACCAGGGCCCGGCTGTACTGGACGGGGTAGTCGGCGAGATGCTCGGACTCCTTCGCCGCGCAGTCGGACGGCAGGCCCTCGACCCAGCGGTTGTAGGAGCGGGAGGCGTTGTCCTCGCACCACCAGGAGTCGGGGGTGACCTCGCGGTACGGGGTGCGGGCGCCCGCCGGGGCGGCGTCGTTGCCGAAGGCGTAGGGGAGTGCGTACAGGCCGGTGGGGGTGGTGTTCGTGCCCTGTTCGCGGGTGCGGCCCTCGGTCAGGCCCTTGGCGCCGAACCGGGCCGGGGCGGAGCCCGCCGCGCGCCAGCCGCCGCGGCGCCGCTCCCACCAGGTGAGGGTGCCGGTGGTGGAGTCCGTACGGGCCGCCTCCGCGGTGATCAGCTGCGTACCGCCGCCGGTGTCGGCCATCCGGGACGGGAGCGGGGGCACGGGCGGGGGAGCGGAGTGCGCCGGGGGCGCGAGGCCCAGGACGGCGGTGAGCGCCGTCGCGGCGGCGAGCGCCGCGGCCCGGCCCTTCATGAGCCCGGGGGCAGCGGTGGCAGCGGCAAGGGCAGGCCGGGCAGGCCGTCGATGCTGGACGCGATGTGCTCCTTCTTGTGGAAGTACGCGTCCAGGGACGCGTCCGTCTCGCGCGCGAACCGCTTCCCGTGCAGTTCCCGGTCCGCGTCGAACGACATGAACGGCACGGCGTAGCCGCACGTGTCCCGGATCAGCTCGGCGGTGACGACGATGACGGCGCGCAGTCCGTGCTGCGCCGGGTCGCTGTCGGGGAAGTGCGCCAGCAGCCCCTCCCAGCGCGGGTCGTCGCGGAAGACCGGCTCGCCGCGGCCGTGTACGCGCACGATGTTCGGCGGGCCGTCGAAGGCGCACCACATGAGGGTGATGCGGCCGTTCTCGCGGAGATGGGCGATGGTCTCGGCGTTGCTGCCCGCGTAGTCGAGGTACGCCACGGTGTGCTCGTCGAGCACGGCGAACGAGTCGCGCAGGCCCTTGGGGGAGAGATTCACCGTGCCGTCCCCGTCGAGCGGCGCGGTGGCGGTGAAGAAGATGTGCTGCGCCTCGATGAAGGTACGCAGCCGGCCCTCTATTTTTTCGTACACCTTTCCCATGCCTCGCATTATGGGGCGAGGGGACCGCTCCACGGCAGGAGGCAGGCGATGGCGCGCGACACGGACGAGGTGCGGGTGCGGCGGGTGTACGAGGCCCCCGACGCGGCGGACGGCACGCGGGTGCTGGTCGACCGGCTGTGGCCGCGCGGCCTGTCGAAGGCGGCGGCGGAGCTGGACGAGTGGGACAAGAACGTCGCGCCCTCGGCCGAGCTGCGGCGCTGGTACGGGCACGACCCCGCCAAGTTCGACGAGTTCGCCGAGCGCTACCGCGCCGAGCTGGCGGAGGAGGACGGGGAGCGGGCCGTGCGGGAGCTGTGCGAGCGGGCTGGGTCCGGCCGTCTCACGCTGCTCACCGCGACCAAGGACGTCGACCACGGGCATGTGCCGGTGCTGGCCGAGGTGGTGCGGGCGGCGCGGCGGGCGGGGGCCTGACGTACGGGTTTCCCGCGAGGTTCGCTCTCTGGCGGCATTGACGAATCATGCATTGACTTGCATAGTTATGCCATCTGCGTGTAGATGTAGATTTCCCCACTCCGCCCCTTCCCGGAAGTCCTCGACCGCCGGGCGGGCGCATGGGTCGGGGCCGGGTTCAACTCATCTCTTATGAGGAGCAGAGCAAGTGAGCAACGGCAACAGCGGTGATGTCCGGCTCTGGGGCGGTCGGTTCGCCGACGGGCCGGCCGAGGCCCTGGCCAAGCTGTCCGCGTCCGTCCACTTCGACTGGCGGCTGGCCCCGTACGACATCGCGGGCTCCCGCGCCCACGCGCGCGTGCTGAACAAGGCCGGGCTGCTCACCACCGACGAGCTCACGCGCATGCTCACGGGCCTCGACCGGCTCGAAGCGGACGTGGCGGACGGCTCCTTCACCGGCACCATCGCCGACGAGGACGTGCACACCGCCCTGGAGCGGGGGCTGCTGGAGCGGCTCGGCCCCGACCTCGGCGGCAAGCTGCGGGCCGGCCGCTCGCGCAACGACCAGGTCGCGACCCTCTTCAAGATGTACCTGCGCGACCACGCGCGGATCATCGGCGGCCTGATCGCCGACCTCCAGGACGCGCTGACCGCCCTCGCCGAGGCGCACCCGGACGTCGCCATGCCGGGCCGTACGCACCTCCAGCACGCCCAGCCGGTCCTCTTCGCCCACCACGTCCTGGCCCACGTCCAGTCCCTCTCCCGCGACGCGGAGCGGCTGCGGCAGTGGGACGAGCGGACGGCGGTCTCCCCGTACGGCTCGGGCGCGCTCGCCGGCTCCTCTCTCGGCCTCGACCCGGAGTCGGTCGCGGCGGACCTCGGGTTCGAGCACGGCAGCGCGGCCAACTCCATCGACGGCACGGCGGCGCGGGACTTCGCCGCGGAGTTCGCCTTCATCACCGCGATGATCGGCGTCAACCTCTCGCGCATCGCGGAGGAGGTCATCATCTGGAACACGAAGGAGTTCTCCTTCGTCACCCTGCACGACGCCTTCTCCACCGGTTCGTCGATCATGCCGCAGAAGAAGAACCCGGACATCGCGGAGCTGGCGCGCGGCAAGTCCGGCCGGCTGATCGGCAACCTGACGGGGCTGATGGCGACATTGAAGGCGCTCCCGCTCGCGTACAACCGCGACCTCCAGGAGGACAAGGAGCCGGTCTTCGACTCCTGCGACCAACTGGAGGTGCTGCTGCCCGCGTTCACCGGCATGATGGCGACGCTCACCGTGCACCGCGAGCGCATGGCGGAGCTGGCCCCGGCCGGCTTCTCGCTCGCCACGGACATCGCCGAGTGGCTGGTCAAGCAGGGCGTGCCGTTCCGGGTCGCGCACGAGGTCGCGGGGGAGTGCGTCAAGGAGTGCGAGGCGCACGGCATCGAGCTCGACCAGCTCACCGACGAGCAGTTCGCGAAGATCTCGCCGCATCTGACGCCGGAGGTCCGCACGGTCCTCGACGTGCCCGGCGCGCTCGCCTCCCGGAACGGGCGCGGCGGCACCGCGCCGTCGGCGGTGGCCGCGCAGCTCGCCGAGGTCAAGACCGACCTCGCCGCGCAGCGGGCCTGGGCGGACGCCAAGCGCTGAGGGCGGGGGAGGGGCGGGGGCCGGGTGACCGGTCCCCGCCCCCGCTGCCGGTACGGTGAAACGATCCGACCAGCACAAACATCGGCCCTCGGGAGAACATCATGGCGTTCGCGCGCCTCGCGGAAGCCGCCGCCCCGGCGTCCCGCATCGGACTGGGACTGGCCGCCGTCGGCCGCCCCGGCTACATCAACCACGGCCGCGACCGGGACCTCCCGGCCCAGCGCACCGTCGACGCGCTGCGCGACCGCACCCACCTGCTGCTGGACGCCGCGTACGGGCATGGCGTGCGGTATCTGGACGCGGCGCGGTCCTACGGGCGCTCGGAGGAGTTCCTCGCCGACTGGTTGCGGCGCCGCCCCGACGCCGAGGACGCGGTGATCGGCAGCAAGTGGGGCTACACCTACGTCGCCGACTGGCGCACCGACGCCGACGTGCACGAGGTCAAGGACCACAGCGTCGCCGCGTACGAGCGGCAGCGCGCCGAGACCGACGCCCTGCTCGGGCCGCGCCTGGACCTCTACCAGATCCACTCCGTCACCCCCGAGAGCCCGGCCCTTACCGACCGGGCGCTGCACGAGCGGCTGGCCGCTCTCGCCGCCGACGGCGTGACGGTCGGCCTCTCCACCAGCGGCCCCGCCCAGGCCGACGCCATCCGCGCCGCCCTCGGCGTCACCTGGGAGGGCGAGCCGCTCTTCCGCACCGTCCAGTCCACGTACAACGTGCTGGAGCCCGCCGCGGGCGCGGCGCTGGCCGAGGCCCACGAGGCGGGCGTATCGGTGATCGTCAAGGAGGCGCTCGCCAACGGGCGGCTGGCGAGTGCCGCGTACGCGCCGCCGGAGCTGCTGCGCATCGCCGAGGAGACGGGCGCCGCCCCCGACGCGGTGGCCGTGGCCGCCGTCCTCCACCAGCCGTGGGCCGGTACGGTGCTCTCCGGCGCGGCCACCACCGAGCAGCTCGACTCCCACGTCGGCGCGGTGCGGCTCGGCCTCACCGACGACCAGCTCACCCGTCTGGCGGCGCTCGCCGAAGCTCCCGCGGCCTACTGGCGGCACCGCTCGCAGCTGCCCTGGTCCTGAGATCCGGCCGGGGCGCACCGTGGCCCGAATGAGACGTCACTGTCTCATTCGGGTAAGGTGCGTCTCATGGCCGTTGATCGTGAACACGTACTGAAAGAGGCCGCCGGCCTGCTCAGCCGCAAGGCCACGGCCTCCATGGACGAGATCGCCCGGGCCGCCGGCATCAGCCGCGCCACCCTGCACCGTCACTTCGCCGGGCGCGACGCACTCATACGAGCCCTGGAAGAACTGGGCATCGCCCAGTTCGGGCAGGCCCTCGACGCCGCCCGGCTCGACGAGGGCGACGCCGTCGGGGCGCTGCGCCGACTGCTCGCCGAGGCCGAGCCCGTCTTCGCCTTCATGGCCTTCCTCTGCACCGAGAACCAGCTGTTCGAGGGCGACACCCACGAGGGCTGGGACCGGCTGGACGCCCGTATCAACGCCGTCTTCCGCCGCGGCCAGGAAGAGGGACACTTCCGGATCGACCTCAGCTCCGTCTGGCTCACCGAGGCGCTGTACGGGCTGATCGGCTCCGGCGCCTGGGCCGTGCACGAGGGGCGCGTCGCCCGCAAGGACCTCAACTACTCGATCGTCGAGCTGCTGCTCGGCGGCGCCCGACGGAGCATGGAGAAATGAGCGAGTCCGCAGAGAAGACCCGGGCCCTGCCGGCGACGGGGACCGGCGTTCCCGCGCCCGGCCGCTGGCTGGCGCTCGCCGTCCTCGTCCTCGCCGTGCTCCTCGTCGCCGTCGACGCGACCGTGCTCGGCCTCGCGACGCCGTTCCTCAGCGAGGACCTGCGGCCGTCCGGCACGCAGCTGCTGTGGATCGGCGACGTGTACTCCTTCGTCATCGCCGGGCTCCTGGTCTCCATGGGCAGCCTCGGCGACCGCATCGGCCGCAAGAAACTGCTGCTCACCGGTGCTGTCGCGTTCGGCGCGGTGTCCGCGCTCAACGCCTACGCGACCAGCCCCGAACTGATGATCGTGGCCCGCGCCCTGCTGGGGATAGCCGGAGCGACGCTGATGCCGTCGACCCTCGCCCTGATCCGCAACATCTTCCACGACCCCAAGGAACGCAGCCTCGCCGTCGGCATCTGGGGCGCGATGGCCTCGGCCGGCGCCGCCGTCGGGCCCGTCGTCGGCGGCTTCCTGCTGGGGCACTTCTGGTGGGGCTCGGTCTTCCTGATCAACCTGCCCGTGATGGTGGTCCTCGTCCTCGTCGGCATCAAACTGCTGCCCGAGTCCCGCGACCCCTCACCCGGCCCCTGGGATCTCGGCAGCGTCGCCCTCTCGCTGATCGGCATCGTCGGCGTCGTCTACACCATCAAGGAGGCGGCGGCGCACGGCATGCGCTGGGACATCGCCGCCGCCGGCGTCGTCGGCGTGCTGGCGCTGCTGTGGTTCGTACGCCGCCAGCTCCGGCTGCCCGCGCCGCTCCTCGACATGCGCCTCTTCCACCACCGCGGCTTCTCCGGCGCGGTCCTCGCCGACCTGCTGACCATCCTCGGCCTGTCCGGGCTGGTCTTCTTCCTCTCCCAGTTCCTCCAACTGGTCCAAGGCCGCGGCCCGTTGGAAGCGGGACTCGCCGAACTGCCCGCCGCCGTCGGCGCGGTCACCGCCGGCCTGCTCGCCGGCAAGGTCGCCCGCCGCTACTCCGTACGCGGCGTGGTCGCCGGCGGCCTGGCCGCCATCGGGATCTCCCTGGCCGTGCTGATCTGGGTGCACGGCGACATGCCCTACCCGATCCTCGGCGCGGTGCTGCTCGTCGTCGGCACCGGCGCCGGATTCTCCTTCACCGTCACCGCCGACGTGATCCTCTCCAGCGTCCCCAAGGAACAGGCGGGCGCCGCCTCGGCGGTCTCCGAGACCGCGTACGAACTCGGCGCGGCCCTCGGCATCGCCCTGCTCGGCTCGATCGTCACCGGCGTCTACCGCGGCTTCACAGTCCCCGACGGCGTACCCGGCCCCGCCGCCGCCGACGCCCACGAGTCCCTCGGCGGCGCGGTCGAATCCGCCGCCGCCCTGCCGCACGACAAGGGCGCGGCCCTCCTCGCCTCGGCACAGGACGCCTTCACGGAAGGACTGCGCATCGCGGCGGCCGCGGGCGCGGCCGTCCTGCTCGCCACGGCGATCGCGGCCTGGTTCCTGCTCCGCGGGCAACGACTGGAGGACGGGCCGGTCGAGCACTGAGACGGCCCCAGCGGAAGCGGTCTGCCAGGGCGCTGAAGCGACGTGTTCCTCCTGGGTTGGATCAGGTGAAGGTAAGCCATGCCATGAGCGCGCCCAATATCACAAGCGAAAGGGTCAGTTGTGCCGTCAGCGCACGGGACGGCTTGTCCTCCGGATGCTCTCCGTGCATTGACCTGTTCAGAATTTTCTGCCTTATTTCTCGCCGGTGCCCCATGACGCCGATAGGGAACACCAGTAGTGCGGTGGAGTACATTGGCAGTAATTCTTCAAGTTTTATGTCTTTCAGGAGTGCGGACGCCACGCCGAAAGCCACGCCAAGTACGGGTGCGAAGCACACCTGAATCTTATACTTACGGGTCGGCATGAGTGTCACAAAGAAGATGAGGAATGCCAATGTGGCGGCGATGGAAATAATCCACCAGGCGTACAAGGGGATGGCTGGGGCGTGCACGTGGTCTTCCTTGTCTCTTCGGGGCCTGCCGAGCGGGCCTCGAAATGATTATTGCTGACTTTCGCCGGCTAGCCGAAGAGTCCTATGATTCCAGAAACGGACTCGTGCCCTAGGGTGACCGAGGCCTCTCCCAGGATCGGTGCAGAGACCTCACCGACTACGGGGATGGCGAGCGAGGACGCTCCCAAGTCTTGGCCGCTGCCGCCGGATGCGCCTCCGCGCAACGGCACTTGCCACAGCATGCCGATCCTGATCGTATTGTGAAACAGAAGCCGAGCGATCTTTGCGATGCATTTACCCAAAGAGGTAGAATGCTCCGTCCGCGCAGACGAATCGGGCTCGATCTTCAGGAATCCTTCAGGAACTGACGGTGGGCTGAGCGATGTTTGTGCGGTCGTGTCCCAGCGCCATCACCACGAGGTGACGAAACGCCAAACCGGCCCTTGCCGCACACTCGGGTCGGTGGGATCAATAGGTCGCCGAGTGAGGGGTGCGGTGCCTGGAGCAGGCGCCCCGGCGTCGGCAACTCTGGCCCGGCGTCGATACCCAAGGGCTCCACGGCAGCACCGATATCAGGCCCGCCGGCTCGGCAAGGAAGAACGCCCAAGTGATCATCGTAGGGAATTCGCGGACAGCACCCGTCCCGATGCGTCCTCGTGCGATGGAATGACGGCAGCCTCAGTTACTACCCGGGCGTCGACGGCTCAGGAACCCATGGCGAGATCCCACTCGTCGGCTGAGGAGGAATTGCTGTCGGCTTCCATGTCGGTGGGGTAGCCGGGCCCGTGCTGTCGTGAGGCTATCGGCGGCGAGCCGTTCGACGATCCCGCTCAGCGACGGGCTCAGGCCCGGGACAGGTATGACGCCACGGCCTCGGCGTACCCGTCCGGGTCGTCGTCATGGAGCCAGTGCCCGCACTCGGGGAACTCCAGCAGTTCGGTGTCCGGCCGCCGTTCGGCCATTTCGCGGGCGTGGGCGGCGGAGAGCATGAAGCTGTGTCCGCCGTGCAGGAGCAGTGCCGGGCATGAGGAGCCGAGCCACCGGTGCCAGTGGTCGCCCATCGTCGCGTGCTGGGACTCCATCATCTCGGCCGGGTCGAAGAGCAGCCGCCATCCGTCGCCGTCCGGTTCCGCGCTGTCCAGGAAGTACTCCGGGTCGGGGATGCCCCGAGCGACGATCGCCGCGCCCAGCGCTTCGCGGCTGTCGGCCCGTACCGGCCAGTCGGACACGTCGAGGACCGGGCGGGCCACCTCCGGCGGCTGGTTGACCGCGCCCATGTCCTCGATCACCAGGGCGCGTACGAGCTCCGGGCGCAGCGCGGCGAGGGTGTAGGCGACCTGGCCGCCCATCGAGTGGCCGACCACCGGCAGCGGGCCGGCGCCCAACTCCTCGATCAGGGCGGCGGCGTCCGCCGCGTACTCGTCCGCGGAGAGCGGTCCGCCGCCCTCGCTGAGTCCGTGCCCGCGCTGGTCGAGCGCGATCAGCCGGTGGCGCGGCGCGAGGGCGGCGGCCAGCGGTGCGTACGAGCGGGCCCGGCCGAAGTGGCCGTGCAGGGCCAGTACGGGCGCGCCCGGTCCGCCGAAGTCGAGGTAGCTCAGGCGGCGGCCGCGCAGGGTGCGGAAGGAGGGCGGGACGGAGGTCATCCGGCCCACCCTAGGGACTCCGCCCCGAGTACGCCCGGGAATTACGCGGGGCTTACCGCGTCCGCCGTCGCGCACTGCCGCAGCAGCCCCGTCACGCCGGTCAGCGCGTGCAGTTCCCCGATCATGCGGATGATCCGCGGGTACGCGCCGGAGTCCCCGTCGCCGCCGGCGAGCCCGCTGCTGGGGACCACCGCCTGGGTGGGGGCGGTGACACAGCCCAGGGTGCGGGCGACGGTGCGCAGGTGCTCGCACGCGGAGATGGCCGTCAGGGAAGCGCCGACCGCCACCATCCCGACGGGCTTGCCGCGCAGCGCGTCCTCGCGCAGGTGGTCGAGGCAGTTCTTGAGGATGCCCGAGTAGCTGCCGTGGTAGCAGGGGGTCACCCAGATCATCGCGTCCGCCTCGGCGGCCTGGATCCGCACGTCGGCCAGGTTGGCGCCGTCGGGGTCCGCGTGCAGCAGCGGCAGCGGGTGTTCGGCGAGGTCGCACAGGACGGGCCGGCCGCCGGCCGCGGCGACGTCGCGGCAGACCAGCTCCGCCACGGACCGGGTACGCGAGGCGTGGGCGGCGGCCCCGGCCAGGACCAGTATCCGGCGGGGCTCGGCGGTGATCACGAGTGGGCCTCCTGCGGGGTCACGCCGGGGGCCGTGCCCGTTCCCGGTGTCGCCGGGCGCAGGGCGCGGTGCACGGTCTCCAGCAGCGGGGTGGTGTGGTAGCCGAAGTACTGGGCGGCGGCCAGCCGGACCGGGTCGCCCGAGTGGTAGCGCTCGTACTGCATCTGGCGCTGCCCGAACGCGCTGCCCGTGGCGTCCCAGGCGAGCTTCAGCAGCCGGACGCGCTGCTCGGCGGGCACGCCGTCCGCGCCGCGGAAGAAGCGTTCGATGCTGGGCCACAGTTCGCTGCTCAGGTCCTCCTCGGAGGGGGTGCTGAGCAGGCTGCCGCCGCCCAGCAGCTGGATGACCTCGATCATGCGGCTCGTCATCCGGGGGAAGTGGTAGCGCAGGGCCAGCACCGGGGCGATCGCCGGGGTGAGCGTGCCCCATTCGCTCATCTCCGCGTCCGCCTCGGCGGCCAGGATGCCGGCCTTCGCCAGTTCCAGGGAGCCCAGCACCTCGCCGAGCATCTCCTGGACGTGCAGGAAGGAGTTGGTGCCGGACATCTCGGAGAGCGCGACGGCGATGCCGGTCAGCAGCTCGGCCTTGACGGCGCCGCGCACGATGCCGTGCTGACCGGTGTGGTGGCGTGCCGTCGTGACGTCGTACATGCGGTTGGCGGCGTCGACGTCGCCGTGGAAGAAGACCCGGTCCCACGGCACGAGGACGTCGTCGAAGACGCAGGTCGCGTCGATCTCCTCGAAGGGCGCCAGCGGGGTGCTGACCAGCCGGGACGGGTCGGTGACCAGCGGTTCCCGGCAGACGATCCGCAGCCCCGGTGTGGCCACGGGGATCGCGAAGGCGACGGTGTACGCCTCGTCGCCGGGGTGGTACTTGGGCAGCGGGAAGACCACGATCTCGTCGGCGACCGGCACCAGGGTGCCGATCAGCTTCGCGCCGCGCACCACGATGCCCTCGCTGGTCTCGCGGACGATCCGCAGATGCACGTACGGGTCGTCCTGCTCGCCGGAGGAACGGGCGCGGCTGAGCGGCGGGTTGATGGCGGCGTGCGAGAGGAACCGGTCGCTCGACAGGCACGCGGCGTGGAACGCGGCGACGTTGCGGCCGAAGCGCGGGTCGGCCCGGTCGAAGAACCCGCTCGCCGACGCGAACGCGGTGACCACGGCGTTCACGAAGTCAGGCGACCGGCCGACCAGTCCGAAGGTGGCCTCGGCGGTGGTGCGGAACGCGGCGCCGCGCCGCCGCAGGGTGTGCGCGTCGCGCGGCACGGCCAGCGACATGGGGTAGCGCTCGCCGCCGTCCTCATAGGTGAGCACGGAGCGCAGCAGCGGGTCGTGCTGCTGGTCGTAGAGGCGGGCCACGGTGTGCGCGGCGGAGGCCAGGACCGGTTCGGCGAGCACGTCGTCGACGCGCCGCCCGCTCAGCCAGACCTCCCGCCCGTCCCGCAGTCCGCTCAGATACTCGGCTCCTGTACGGATCATGCCTGTACCCCCATCGCTACCTGGCCGGATCCGGCCGCGTCCTCGGCGCCGAGCGGGGCCGGCGGGTGGAGCGGCGTACGGGCGTGGTGCAGCAGGTCGCCGCTGGTGCGCCAGAGGACCTCCGGCGGGGTGCCGTGCTCGCGCAGCCACTGGTCGTCGTAGGTCTCGTACAGGTAGTTGGCGCCGGTGTCCGGCGCTATCGCCAGGACCGGTTCGCCCGGGTTGGCGGCGGCGAAGACGAGGGCCGCGAAGACCGCGGCGCCGCCGGACTCGCCGAGCAGCAGCCCCTCCTCGCCGGCCAGGACCCGGCAGACGGAGAGGGCCTCGGTGTCGGCGACCCGGTGCAGCGAGTCGACGGCCTGGGGCCGCAGGTTGCCGGGGCGCCAGCTCAGGCCGATGCCGCGCATCTTGTACGGCTCGAAGCGGTGGCCGAAGGCGGCGGAGCCGACGGCGTCCACGGCGCGGACGTGCAGGTCCGGGAACTGCTCCTTGAGCCCCGCGCTCAGCCCGCTCAGGTGGCCGCCGGTGCTGACGGAGGCGACCAGCGCGGCCAGGTGGTCGAAGTCCTTGGTGATCTCGCGGGAGGTGTGCAGCCGGTGCGTCCGCGGGTTGTCGGGGTTGTTGTACTGGTCCAGGGTGTGGGCGCCGGGGGTCTCCTGGACCAGCCGGCGCACCCGGCGGATGCGGGCCGCCTGGTAGCTGCCGTCCGCGTCCGGCCGGGCGACCATGTCGATCTCGGCGCCGAGGCTCGTGGCGTAGGAGAGCACGGACTGGGGCGTCTTGGGGTCGACGACCAGGATGATCCGGTAGCCCTTGACCGCGCCGATCAGGGCCAGGGACTTGCCGAGGTTGCCCGAGGTCGACTCGATGAGCGTCGCCCCCGGGCGCAGGCGGCCCTCGTGTTCGGCCTGCTCGACCATGTGCAGGGCGGCGCGGTCCTTGATGCTGCCCGACGGGTTGGCGCCCTCCAGCTTCACGTAGACGCGGTCCTGCGGCCGGGGCAGGAGCCGGCGCAGCCGGACGACCGGGGTGTCCCCGAGCGTCTCCAGCACGTTCTCGTAGATCACGGTTTCTCCTCGTGGGGCGGTGCCGATGAGCCGATGGGGGCCGGGGCCGGTTCAGGGGGCGATGAGCAGTCCGCGGTCCAGCGTGGTGAGCAGGCGGTTGCCCTCGGGCCCGACGACGAAGGGGTCCTCGACGTGCACACAGCCGAAGCCGTACTCGTAGTAGGGGGTCTCGATGTTGACGACCGTGCCGTCCCGCAGCTCGTCCGTGCTGTCCGGCCGGATCAGGACCCGGTCGTACACCTCGACGCCGATGCCGTGGCCGACGTGGCTGCGCCGGTAGTGCGGGATGCCCGCGTCGCGCACCGCCTCGACGGTGAGGGTGAACAGGTCCCGGCCGGTCATGCCGGGGCGGGCCTGCGCCAGCGCGGCGTCCTCGCCGGCCAGCACGGCCGCGTACAGGCGCGCCAGCCGCTCCTCGGGCTCACCCAGCGTGCAGACCCGGGCGATGTCGCACCAGTAGCCGTCGACCACGGCCCCGACGTCGAACCACACGGCCTGGCCCCGGCGCAGCACGGTGCCGGTGGGGCGCCGCTGGCCGGCGACCGCGTTGGCGCCGATCCGGATCAGGGTGAACCTCGGCGTGCCGCCCTGGGCGGCGACCGAGCGGTTGAACTCCCGGACCAGCTCCCGCTCGGTCACCCCCTCGCGCATGATGGCGACGGTGGCGAGGATCGCGTTCTGCGCGACGGCCGCGGCGGCGGCCACCAGTTCCTGTTCGCGGGCGGTCTTCACCTGGCGGGCGTGGCGCAGATGGGCGGCGCCGGGCACCAGCTGCCAGCCGGTCAGCTCCTTGCCGAGCGCGTCGAGGAAGTCCGGCGGCACGCCTTCCTCGTCGACGGCCACCCGGCCGCCGCCCGGGCAGGTCTGCCGCACCGCGTGGACGAGGGCGGCCAGCGCGTCGGGGAAGCGGGTGTCGCCGGTCATGGAGCGGAGCAGCTCGTCGTCGTGGTCCAGCTCCGCCTCCTCGGGGAGTTCGCGGTAGAAGGGGCCGTAGCCGATCGCCTCGGAGATCCGTTCGTCGGCGTCCAGGAACTGGTCGACCTCGCAGCGCCCGCAGACGAAGACCGCGCCCGCCCGGGTGTCCTGGGACAGGACGGCGAAGGCCCGCCCGGAGTGCGGGAACATGTCCAGGTGCACGCTCTCGACGCCGGTGAGATAGGTCAGGTTCTCCGCGGTGGTGCTCACCACGGCGTCCAGACCGAACTGGCTCATTCGCTGTTGCAGACGGTCATGGTTGAGGCGCATGCGATCCGTTCTCCTCGCTGGTCTGAGTCGCCGGCGGCGGCGCGGAGCCGGCCCGTGCGGCGACCGGGCACGGCATGGCCGGTCCGGTCGGGGATGGTGCGGCGTCGCCGGGACCGCGTGGGGCGGCCGGCCGTGAAACGCGTGAGGGGCTGTGGGAGGGGGGTGCGAAGACGCCGAATCACCGTCCGATTCCCTGCGGGAACGGTTCTGTTTCGGGGTCCCTGTCGTGCCGTGTTGTGTGACAGCATTCCTGTGACCGCATAGAGGGGTCTTGTACGAACGCGACCTCGGCGGCACGGACCGGTGGTTCGGCGGCGCCCGGGAATGCCCGCGCCGAAGTGACTGAGATCACATGTTTTGGCGAGCCGGAGCAGATCCCACCGTTTCGCCGCCAGGTCGCGCGGCGCCCTCGACACCCGAATGAGCTGGGCGAATGCCCGCCCGTACGACCGCTCCCGGCCGGTCCGCGCCCGATATCGCCCAGTGCGAACCGATGCCCCCTCCAACTTGCCTGTGTATTCTGCGAATGCCCACGGACTTCTGCTGTCGCGCCTGTTTTCGTGCGGCACACGTTCGGGCATTGGCCGGACGGGCTTCCGCTGCCTTTCGGCGTCCTCTCACACCAGTTCCCCCGGCTACGGCTGTCCTTGTGGGGAAACGGGCGAAAACCTCAGCGCACAACGCATCGCAATCCGTACGGACCGGTGTTCCGAAGGCCTCGGGGGTATCAGGCGTGAGTAATGGCCAATTGGCGGCGACGCATTCGAAAGAGCTGGTCTGGGGGTCCTCCGGACCGGCCCTGCGCGGCCATGTGCTGGGATATCGGGGCTTCATGTTCGGGGCGAGAGGACCCGGCCGCTGGCTGGTCGCGCCGGACGGCGTCGTCAAGGTCGTACTCGGCTTCAGCGGGCCGCTGATTGTGGGCGACGCCGTCCGGCCCACCCGGCCGGTCACCGCGATCTCCCTGATCAGCGGCGTCCACGCCACCGCCACCGTGGGCGAGCACGCCGGCCCGGTGCACGGCGTCACCGTGCTGCTGACGCCGCTCGCGGCGTACCGCCTGCTGGCGGTGCCGATGGCCCAACTGGCCTGCCGGAACCTGGACATGGCCGAGCTGTTCGGCCGGCGATTACGCCGGTTCGTCGGCAGTCTGGCCGAGGCGCCCACCTGGGGTTCGCGCTTCGCCCTGCTCGACGGAGTGCTCACCTCCCGGCTGCTCGCCGGACCGCAGTGCTCGCCCGAACTCACTTGGGCGTGGCGGCAGTTGCACCGCACCGCGGGCCGTACGTCCGTACGCCGGCTGGCCGCCGGAACCGGCTGGAGCGACCGCCAACTCGAACGCCGCTTTCTGGAACAGGTCGGGCTGCCGCCGAAGTCGCTCGCGCAGGTGCTGCGGCTCCAGGCGGCGCTGCGCTACAAAGCGCGCGGCATGACATGGGCGGAAGTGGCCGCGGCGGCCGGCTACCACGACCAGCCGCACTTCACCCGGAGCTTCAAGGCGATGATTGGCTGCACCCCCGGAAGATTCCCCGCGACCCGCGCCGAAGCCGGCCGGGGCGGGCCGCTCGACTCCCTTCCCGACCAGTTCACCGGCGAACTGCCGTACGGCCGGGCGACAGTCGTGTCGCGTTTGTGCAAGACCCCTTAAGTCATACACCGGGATGCTGTTCGGGACCCGCTCGGCGCAAATCCCGAAGCGGGCCGCCGCCGTGTGAACCCGGCTCGGCCGCGCCGCGATCGCGACACCGCGGCGGGTATTCGTGAAATCCGCCGGGGGCGGACCCATGACTATTCCGGATGCCCGCACAATCCGCAGGCCCGCACAATCGCGAGCCCGCACAATCCGCGGGCCTGAACAATCCGCGGGCCCGAACGATTCGTACAGGAAGGCAGGAGACATATGTGCGGCATCGCAGGGTGGGTCGCCTTCGATCGCGACCTGCGCACCCAGCAGCCGATCGTGGACGCCATGACCGACCCCATGGCCTGCCGCGGCCCGGACGGCCGCGGCACCTACGTGGCGGAGCACGCCGCGCTGGGCCATCGCAGGCTCGCCATCATCGACCTGCCCGGCGGCACGCAGCCGATGAACGAGGACACCCCGCACGGCACCGTCTCCCTGGTGTACTCCGGCGAGGTCTACAACTTCACCGAGCTGCGCGCCGAACTCGCCTCCCGGGGCCACGCGTTCACCACCCACTCGGACACCGAGGTCGTGCTGCGCGGCTACCTGGAGTGGGGCGACGCCGTCGCCGAGCGCCTCAACGGCATGTACGCCTTCGCGATCTGGGACGGCCGCGAGCAGCGGCTCCTGATGATCCGCGACCGCTCGGGCATCAAGCCCTTCTACTACTACCCCACCCCCGACGGCGTGCTCTTCGGCTCCGAGCCCAAGGCGATCCTCGCCAACCCGCTCGCCGAACGCACCGTCACCGCCGACGGCTTCCGCGAACTGTTCGCCTTCATCAAGACGCCCGGCCACGCCGTGTGGGAGGGGATGCGCGAGGTCGAGCCCGGCACCGTCGTCACCGTCGGCCGCTCGGGCATCCGCACCACCCGCTACTGGACCCTGGAGACCAGGGAGCACACCGACGACCGGGACACCACGGTGGCCCGGGTGCGCGAACTGCTCGACGACATCGTGCGCCGCCAGATGGTCGCCGACGTGCCGAGCTGCACCCTGCTCTCCGGCGGCCTCGACTCCTCGGCGATGACCGCGATCGCCGCGGCGCAACTGGCCGGCCAGGGCGAGAAGGTGCGCAGCTTCGCCGTCGACTTCGTCGGACTGACCGAGAACTTCGTCCCCGACGCGCTGCGCGACGCCCCCGACACCCCCTTCGTGCACGACGTCGCCCGCAAGTCCGGCACCCTGCACCAGGACATCGTGCTCAGCTCCGCCGACATCGCCGACCCCGAGGTGCGCCGCAAGGTGATCGGCGCCCGCGACATCCCCTCCGGCCTCGGCGACCTCGACACCTCGCTGTACCTGCTGGCCAAGGCGATCCGCGGGCACGCGACCATGGCGCTGTCGGGCGAGTCGGCCGACGAGCTCTTCGGCGGCTACAAGCAGTTCTTCGATCCCGAGGCCCGCAAGGGCACCACCTTCCCCTGGCTCGCGCAGCACCAGCAGTTCTTCGGCCAGGGGCAGGACGGGCAGGCCCGGGCGAGGCCGCAGAGCCTGCTGAGCGACCAGTTGGAGGGGGCGCTCGACCTCGACGCCTACATCCAGGACTCGTACCGCTCCGCCGTCACCGACATCCGGCGGCTCGACGGCGAGAGCGACCCGGAGTGGCAGATGCGCAAGATCAGCTATCTGCACCTGACCCGGTTCGTCCGCATCTGGCTCGATCGGAAGGACCGCACCTCCATGGCTTCCGGCCTTGAGGTGCGCGTCCCGTTCTGCGACCACCGGCTGGTGGAGTACGTGTACAACACCCCCTGGGCGCTGAAGAACTTCGACGGCAAGGAGAAGTCGCTGCTGCGCGCGGCGGCGGCCGACGTGCTGCCCGAGTCCGTCGTGCGGCGGCGCAAGTCCCCCTACCCCTCCACCCAGGACCCGACGTACGCCGCCGCCCTGCGCGACCAGTGCGAGGAGCTGCTGTCCACGCCGGGGCACCCGGTGTTCGACCTCGTCGACAAGGGACGGCTGCGCGAGGCGGTCTCGGCCCGGACGCCGCAGATCGACCAGGCGTCGCGACGCGATCTGGAGCGGACGCTGGACCTCGCCGTGTGGATCGACATGTACGCGCCGACGATCAAGCTGCCCTGACCGGGCGGACGGCGAACGGGTCGTCGGCGAATGGGCCGAAAGCGACCCGGCGGACAGCGAAAAGCCCCTGGCCGGCGGGAGGGTTCCCGCTCGTCCAGGGGCTCGTCGTCCAGGGGCGCGCGGCCCAGGTTCAGGCGGCGCGTGCCTTCGTCGCGTAGACGTCCACGTACTCCTGGCCCGAGAGGTCCATGACATCGCTCATGACCTCGTCCGTCACGGCCCGCAGCACATAACGGTCGCGGTCCATGCCCTCGTACCGGGAGAAGTCCAGCGCCTCGCCGAAGCGGACCGTCACCGGGCTGATGTGCAGCCGGCCCTTGCCGCCCGGCTGCACCTTGTCGGTGCCGATCATCGCGAACGGGACCACCGGCGCGCCCGTCATCAGCGTGAGCCGGGCCACGCCCGTACGGCCGCGGTAGAGCCGGCCGTCGGGGGAGCGGGTGCCCTCCGGGTAGATGCCGAACGCCTTGCCCTCGTCCAGCACCCGGCGCCCCGTCATCAGCGCCGCGACGCCGCCGCGCCCGCCGTCGCGGGCCACGGGGATCATGCCGGAGGCGGTGAAGAACCAGGCCATGAGGCGGCCCTTGAGGCCCTTGCCGGTGACGTACTCGTCCTTGCCGATGAAGTACACCGGCCGCTTCACGACCAGCGACATGAACAGCGAGTCGATGAAGGTGACGTGGTTGCCCGCCAGGATCACCGGCCCGGACGCGGGGATGTTCCCCAGGCCCTCGACCCGCGGGCGGTACAGGACGCGCATGAGCAATCCAAGAATCGCCTTGAGCATGATCCGGGACAACGGGTCCTCCGGTCGTGGTGGTCGGCTGTTGCGCACGCTGCACACCGCTGCGCAGCTCCGGACGATACTCGGGGGAACCCGCGTGACGCACACCGGGCTCTCCGGTCGATACGCAGTGTTGATGTGTGTTTCTCCGCTATTTCGCCCAGGGGGTCCCATACGAAAGCAGTGCGCGTCTACGATCGGCCCGACCCATGATCGGTTCGGTACATGACAGAAGAGGAGTGCCCAATGGAGCAGGAACGGGGACAGGGACCGGCGCGCCGCGCCCTCCTGGGGGCGGCCGCCCTCGGTGCGGGAGCCACGGTGCTGGGCGGCGCCGGGGCCGCCCAGGCGGCGACGCGCGGCAGTTCACACGGCTCGCACACCGGGCACGGCGCGTACCGGGATCTCCCGACGCCGACGGTCGTCGGCCACCGCGGCGCCAGCGGCTACCGCCCGGAGCACACGCTCGGCTCGTACCAGTTCGCCCTCGACAACGGGGCCGATGTCATCGAGCAGGACGTCGTGCCCACCAAGGACGGGCATCTCGTCTGCCGTCACGAGAATGACATCACCGCCACCACCGACGTCTCGGCGCACCCCGAGTTCGCGCACCGCAAGACGACGAAGACCGTCGACGGGGCCAAGCTCACCGGCTGGTTCACCGAGGACTTCACGCTCGCCGAGCTCAAGACGCTGCGCGCCAAGGAGCGCATTCCGGGCAACCGCCAGCACAACACCCTCTACGACGGACGCTGGGAGGTGCCCACCTACGAAGAGGTCCTCGAATGGGCCGAGGAGCAGGGCCGCAAGCGTGGCCGGCGGATCTGGCTGCATGTCGAGACCAAGCACCCCACGTACTTCCGGGGTATCGGCCTCGGGCTGGAGGAACGTCTCTTCAGGCTGCTGCGCCGCTACGGGCGCGCCGGCCGCAACGGGCACACCTTCCTCCAGTCCTTCGAGCCCAGCAGCCTCCAGCGGCTCGGCAGACTCGGCGCGGCCGCCCCCAAGGTCCTGCTGCTGGACGCCGCGGACACCCGCCCGTGGGACTTCGTGGTGGCGAACGACCCGCGCACCGTCGCCGACCTGATCACCCCCAAGGGGCTGGAATGGGTCGCCGGCTTCGCGCAGGGCATCGGGCCGACGCTGCTGCTGATCATCCCTCGGGACAAGGACGGCAAGCTGACGAAGCCGACCACCCTTGTACGGGACGCGCACGCGGCCGGGCTGATCCTGCACCCGTACACGATGCGCAACGAGAACACCTTCCTGCCCGCCGACTTCCGCCGCGGCAGCGACCCGAACGCCTACGGCGACGCCTTCGGCGCGTTCCAGGTCTACTTCGAGACAGGCATCGACGGGATCTTCTCCGACAACTGCGACACCGCGGTGCTCGCCCGGGACGCGTTCCGCGGGCGGTGAGGCGTCAGTCCTCGGCGACGAGGCGTCAAGGGGCAGGCGCCGCCTGACCCGCACGGGTGGGGCGCGGCCGGATCGGCAACCGCGCGTCGGCACGGCCACGTCCCGCCCGGCATGAACATCCTGGAGGAGTTGAGCCCGCTGCTCGCGGCCGAGGCCGGGGCCGAGGCGCACGCGGCGGGGATCGAGGCGGCCGACCTCGAACAGGGCGTCTGGCTGCGGCTGCTGGAGCGCACCCGCCGGGCGGGGCCGCCGGCCGAGCCCGCCGCCTGGCTGCGCACGGCCGTACGGACCGAGGCGCGCGACGCCCGCCGCCGGGCCCGCCGCGAGGTGCCGTACGACCAGGCCGGCGCCCCGGCCCCCGGCCGCCCGTACGCGGGTCCGTACGCCACTGCCCGCACCGGCCCGGAATCCGAGGTCGAATCCGAGGTGCTCGCCGCCGAGGAGCGGCGCGCGCTACGGGCCGCCGTGCGGCGGCTGCCCGGCCGGTGCCCGCGGCTGCTGGGCGCCCTTTTGTCCAAAACCGACCCTACGTATCGGGAAATCGCAGGGGAGTTGGGTATCTCACAAGGATCTTTGGGGCCAGTCCGTTCCCGTTGCCTGGGATGCCTGCGCAGAATGCTCACGGCGGAGGTTGCCGCTCCTGACCCCTGGGGAAAGGAGCGTTAGGCAATCGGCGCCACGGAGACGACGTCCACCCTCGGCGTCGCTCCGGCCCGAGCGGCACCGAAAAGGGAGGCATGCGCACATGGGCATGAGCGTGACCATCTCTGCGGCGACCGAACACGACGTCGAGCAGATCCTCAAACTCCAGTATCTCTGCTATCAGGGAGAAGCCGCGCTGTACGGCGACTACTCCATCGAACCGCTCACCCAGTCCTTCGACGACGTGCGCGCCGAACTGGGCGCCGGGTGCGTGCTCGTGGCCCGGCTCGGCGGGGAGGTCGTCGGCTCGGTCCGGGGCGCGGTCGACGCGGACGGCACGGCGAGCATCGGCAAGCTGATCGTCCACCCGCGGCTGCAACGGCACGGCCTCGGCGGGCGGCTGCTCGCCGCCATCGAGGAGCGGCTGGCGCAGGACCGGGCGGCCAAGCGCTACCGGCTGTTCACCGGCCATCGCAACGAAGGCAATCTGCGCCTCTACCGGAAGTACGGCTACGCGCCCGTCTCCCGTGAGGAGGTCAGCCGGCAGCTCACCCTGGTGACCCTGGAGAAGGCCGCCGACGCGGATTCGTACGTGGCCAGCGCCTGAGCGGTGCGGTGGTCCGCGACGGCCTGGCCGTCGCGGACCACCCCGGTCGCGTCAGCGCTTCGCCTGGCGGAGCCAGATCATCGCGGTCACCGGCAGGATGACCGGGATGAAGAGGTATCCCATGCCGTAGTCCGACCAGACCGTCGCGTCGGGGAAGGCGGACGGTGCCACCAGCGTCCAGGTGCCGACGACCAGCACCCCCGCCAGCTCGGCGGCGCAGCACACCAGCGCCGCCCGGCGGGCGCCCTCGCCGCCCCGCACCAGGGAGTACGTGATGAAGGCGTACACGACGGCGGCGACGGCCGAGAGCACGTACGCGAGCGGCGCCCGCCCGAAGTCCATGATCATCTGGACGACCGAGCGGGACGCCGCCGCGACCGTGAAGACGCCGTAGAGCCAGACCAGCAGCCGGCCCGGCCCCTGGCCGAGGCTGAACCCGGGCTTCTGACCGGGCCGTCCGGTCTCGTCATCGGAGCGCGCGGTCGTCGCGGAGCCGGGCATCGTCAGCCTCCCCAGATGTCGTAGAGCCGCACTTCCAGCACGGCCAGGATGACGCCGCCCGCCGCGACCGTCACCGAACCCCAGCGGGTCCGCTCCGACAACGACATGAAGCCCGCCGCCGGTACGCACACCGCCGAGCCGATCAGATACGCCAGGAAGATCGGCAGGCCCTGGTCCGGCTTCTCGCCCCGCGCCAACTGCACTATCCCCACGACCAGTTGGGCCAGCGCGAGCAGCGACACCACGGCCATGCCGATGAAGTGCCAGTCCTTGGTGGGCTGGTCGCGGTAGGCGGCGAAGCCGCACCACGCGGCCAGCGCGAGCGCGCACACGCTGACCGCGACGGTCAGAGCGGTGATCACCGGGGCCTCCGCGCGGTACGAGCGGAGGGAGCGGGCTTGACAGGCATGCGCCGACTCTAATCGGCGACCGCCGCCGGACTCCGCGCGCCCCCGCCGGTCCGCCGGGCCGCACGGGGCGCGGCACAGGCGCGGGCCGTGGTCCCGGCCACAGCGTACGAGCGCGGCGGGCCGGTCACGCTCGCCCCCGGGGACGGGCCGGCGGCGCTGCCCGTATGGGGCGCGGCGGGTCGTACGGGGGCGCGCGCGACCGGCTGGGGCGCGGACGAGAATGTCCACAGATTGGGCAGGAGCGTCCAGAATGTGGGCACGTCCGATCAGGTCATGCGCACGTCTGTTTTACTTGAAGACATGACCACGACGAGCAGCCGCACCCTTGCGACCGAGGCGATGACGACGCCCGGTGCTCGTTGCCTGTGTCGAATGTGTGACCGCTGAGGGCCCCTGTCCGAGCCTCGCGCCCCGAAGCGAGACCGTGCGCCATGAAGTGAAGCCGTGACCGTACGAGCCGAGCCCGTACCGGCCGGCCACGCCCTGCGTCACCGGAACCCCCGACCGCGCCCGCGCGCCCCGCCGGGCTCCCCGCTGCCGCGTTCCGCAATGCATGCCCGTGCCCGGCGCCACCGCGCCGCGCACTCGACAGTGACGGAAACCCCTGTGATCACCACGACAGACCTGACCAAGGTCTACCGCTCGCGCGGCCGCGAGGTCACCGCCCTCGACGGCGTCGACCTGCACGTCCGCGAGGGCGAGGTCTACGGCGTCGTCGGCCAGAGCGGCGCCGGGAAGTCCACCCTCATCCGCTGCGTCAACCTCCTGGAGCGCCCCAGCTCCGGCACGGTCACCGTGGCCGGCCAGGACCTCACGGCCCTCGCCGGACGCGGCCAGCGCGCCAACGCGGAACTCCGCCGGGCCCGCAGCCGCATCGGCATGGTCTTCCAGCACTTCAACCTGCTCTCCTCGCGCACCGTGCGCGACAACGTCGAGCTGCCGCTCGAAATCCTCGGCGTCTCCGGCAAGGAGCGCACCCGCAAGGCGCTGGAACTGCTGGACCTCGTCGGCCTCGCCGCCCAGGCCAAGGCGTACCCGGCCCAGCTCTCCGGCGGCCAGAAACAGCGCGTCGGCATCGCCCGCGCCCTCGCCGGCGACCCCAAGGTGCTGCTCTCCGACGAGGCGACGTCCGCCCTCGACCCCGAGACCACCCGCTCGATCCTCCAGCTGCTGCGCGACCTCAACCAGCAGCTCGGCCTGACCGTGCTGCTCATCACCCACGAAATGGACGTCGTGAAGACCATCTGCGACTCCGCGGCCCTCATGAAGGGCGGCCGCGTCGTCGAATCCGGCACCGTCTCCGAACTGCTGGCCACCCCCGGCTCGGAGCTGGCCGCGGAGCTCTTCCCGGTCGGCGGCGAACCCTCCGGCGCGGACCGCACCGTCGTCGACGTCACCTTCCACGGCGAGGCCGCCACCCAGCCGGTCATCTCCCAGCTCTCCCGTACGTACAACATCGACATCTCGATCCTCGGCGCCGCGATGGACACCGTCGCGGGCAAGCAGGTCGGCCGGATGCGCATCGAACTGCCCGGCCGCTTCGAGGAGAACGTCGTCCCCATCGGCTTCCTGCGCGAACAGGGGCTACAGGTCGAGGTCGCGGCCGTAGCCGATGCGGCCGACGCCGAAGCCGCCCTCGAAAAGGGCGCGGGGCTTCAGAAGGACGGTGCCAAGTGACCTGGTCCGAGATGCAGCCCCTGCTGTCCGACGCCTGTCTCGACACCCTCTTCATGGTCCTGTGGTCCACCGTGTGGACCGTCGTCGTCGGGCTGCCGCTCGGCGTCCTGCTGGTCCTCACCGGCCGCGGCGGCCTGCTCCAGAACGTCGTGGCGAACAAGGCCATCGGCGCCGTCGTGAACGTCGGGCGCTCGATACCGTTCATCATCCTGATGGTGGTGCTGATCCCCTTCACCCGCTTCGTGGTGGGCACCTCCATCGGCCCCAGCGCCGCGGTCGTCGCCCTCGCCATCGGCGGCATCCCGTTCTTCGCCCGGCTCGTGGAGACCGCCGTCCGCGAGGTCGACCACGGCCTGATCGAGGCCGTGCAGTCGATGGGCGGCGGCACCTGGACGCTGGTCCTCAAGGTCCTGCTGCCGCAGGCGCTGCCCTCGATCGTCGCGGGGCTCACCACCACCGTCATCGCGCTCATCGGCTACTCCGCCATCGCCGGCGCGATCGGCGCGGGCGGCCTCGGCAACCTGGCCATCGTCTACGGCTACCAGCGCTTCGAGACCGGCCTGATGATCGTCACCGTCATCGTGCTGATCGTCATCGTCACCCTCATCCAGCTCATCGGCGACCTCGTCGCGCGGCGGCTGGCCCCGCGCGGCACCTCCCGCGCCCAGTCGCCCGTACGCATCCGGCTGCCCTGGTCGGGCCGGACCGCCCAGGAGGCCGCGATCCCCAAGTCCTGACCCCGCGCGGGGCGCCGCCCCGCACCCGAAGCCCACGAGCCCGGACCCTTCGCCGGGCGCACCATTTCGTGAGATGAGAAAGAGGCACTCTTCGTGCGCGACACCATCAAGATCTCCGCAGCCGTCGCCGTCGCCGCGGCGCTGACCGTCGGCCTCAGCGCGTGCAGCGCGCCCTCCGACACCGACTCCGGGGGCAAGAAGGGCGACGCCGACGCGAAGCTCGTCGTGGCCGCCAGCCCCACCCCGCACGCCGTCATCCTCGACTACGTCAAGGACAAGCTGGCGAAGAAGGCCGGGCTCAACCTGGAGGTCAAGGAGTTCAACGACTACAACCTCCCCAACACGTCCACCGAGAACGGCGACGTCGACGCCAACTTCTTCCAGCACAAGCCGTTCCTGGACGAGTTCAACAAGAAGAACAAGACGCACATCGTGCCCGTCGTCAACGTCGAGATCGAGCCGCTGGGCCTCTACTCCAAGAAGGCCGACAAGCTCTCCGACATCAAGTCCGGCGCCAAGATCGCCGTGCCCAACGACGCCACCAACGAGGGCCGCGCCCTCAAGTTGCTCGCCGACCACAAGCTCATCGACCTCAAGCCCGGCGTCGGCGCCGACGCCAAGCTGTCCGACATCACCGACAAGAAGGGGCTCAGCTTCACCGAGCTGGAGGCCCCGCAGATCCCAACCCGGCTCAAGGACGTCGACGCCGCGGTGATCAACGGCAACTTCGCCATCGGCGCGCACCTCAAGCCCTCCCAGGACGCCCTCGCCCTGGAGCAGGTCAAGGACAACCCGTACGCCAACTTCCTCGCCGTGAAGAAGGGCAACGAGCACGACCCGCGCATCGAGAAGCTCGCGAAGCTCCTCAACTCCGACGAGGTCAAGAAGTTCATCGAGTCCAAGTACACCGACGGCTCCGTGCTGCCGGCCTTCGGCCCCGCCAAGAGCTGACACCGGCTCCGGCCCCGCGGCCCCCGCGCCCGCACCGCCGTCCGTACGGACCCGGGCCCCGCACACGCGACCGGCGTGCGCGGGGCCCACGCGCTTGGCACGCCAGTGGGCCCATGCTGCATGCTTGTGCACTCAAGACGGTCCAGATCACCCCCGGTCCCCGGCGTTGGAGCAGAGCATGACATCCACCTTTCCGGACATCTCCATCAGCACGGACCGGCTGGTGATGCGCCCGTTCGAGGAAGCGGACGTCCCCGCGCTCACCGAGATGATGAACGACGAACTCGTCACCGCCTGGACCGCCGCACCCCACCCCTACACCGCCGCCGACGCCCGCGACTGGGCCGTGCGCCGCGCCCCCGCCGAGCGCGCCGACGGGCGAGGAATCGTCTTTGCGGTCACCGAGTTCCTCACCCAGCGCCTCGTCGGCACCGTCCAGTTGCGCAACACCGACTGGACGATGCTCGCCACCGAGATCTCCTACGCCACCGCCCCCTGGGCCCGCGGCGAGGGATACGCCAGCGAGTCGGTGCTCGCCGTCGCCCAGTGGCTCTTCCGCGACCAGCGCTTCGAGCGCCTCGAACTGCGCACCGCCGCCGACAACGCCGCAGGCCAACAGGTCGCCCAGAAGACCGGCTGCATCAGCGAAGGCGTCCTCCGCAACGCCTGGATAGCCCGCACCCGCACCGAGGACGGCGGCTGGGCCCGGATCCGCACCGACCTCCTCGTGTGGAGCCTGCTCCCCGAAGACCTCGAAGGCGCCCACGACGAGGCCGCCGACGACTCCGGATACGCGGCGGCGTATCCCGACTGGAGCTGACGGCGGGCCGGGGAACGGGCGCGGGCCGCCGGCCGGGACGGCCGGAGACGACCGCTGCCCGGTCTGGACCACTGCGCGATACGCTCACCGTGTTCGCGCCCGTGCCCGGACCCGCGCCGCCGCGGGTCCGCTGCGGCCTGCCCGCCGACCCGACCGCCGACAGACCTGTCGAACCGCCCGACCCGCGACACACCCCAGGAGACTGACGACGATGGCCGACCGGGTCACGGTGATCGGCTGGGACGGCTCCCCGCTCACGGATGCGGCCCGTTCAGCCATGGAAGCGGCCACCCTCGTGGCCGGCGCCGCCCACCACCTGGCACTGCCCGAAGTCCCGCCCGCCGCCGAACGGATCAGGCTCGGCAGCCTGGACCTCGCCGCCCGGCGCATCGCACAGCACCGCGGCACCGCCGTCGTCCTCGCCGACGGCGACCCCGGCTTCTTCGGCGTCGTACGCACCCTGCGCGCCCCCGAACACGGACTGGAGGTCGAGGTGGTCCCGGCGGTCTCCGCCGTCGCCGCCGCCTTCGCACGCGCCGGCATGCCCTGGGACGACGCCCAGGTCGTCGTCGCCCACAGCCGCGACCTGCGCCGCGCCGTCAACGTCTGCCGGGCCCACACCAAGGTCGCCGTCCTCACCTCGCCCGGCGCCGGCCCCGCCGAGCTCGCCCTCCTGCTCGGCCCGGTGCACCGTACGTTCGTCATCTGCGAGGAACTGGGCAACGAGCGCGAACAGGTCACCGTGCTCACCTCCGACAAGGTCGCCGACCACTCCTGGCGCGACCCCAACGTCGTCATCGTCATCGGCGGCTCCGGCGCCGCCGCCGCACAGGGCAGCGGCTGGCTCGCGGGCCACGAGCCCGGCTACCCGCCGCCGGTACGGGGCTGGGCGCTGCCCTCCGGCGCGTACGGGACCGTCCTCGGCGAGGGCGAGTCCATGGAACTGCGCGCGGCGCAACTGGCCCGCCTCGGGCCGCGCGTGGGCGACCTCGTCTGGGACATCGGCTCGGGCAGCGGCGCGGCGGCCGTCGAGGCCGCCCGGTTCGGCGCGGCCGTCATCGCCGTGGACCGCGACGCGGAGGCCTGCGGCCGCGCCGCCGCCGTCGCCCGCCGCTTCGGCGTACAGCTCGACATCGTCCACGGCACCGCGCCCCAGGTGCTCGAAGACCTCCCCGAACCCGACGTCGTCCGCGTCGGCGGCGGCGGCGCGGCCGTCGTAGAGGCGTGCGCGGCCCGCCGGCCCGAGCGGATCGTGACGCACGCCTCGACCCGCGACGAGGCCGAAGCCGTGGGCCGGGTGCTCGCGGCGGCGGGGTACGGAGTGGAGTGCGCACTGCTCCAGGCGATGGAGCTGGACACCCACGTGTGGGCGGAGCGCGAGCGCGCCGTGGCCTTCCTGCTGAGCGGCCACCGCGCCCACCCGTGACCCCGCTCACGAGGCCGGTTCCGGTCCTGCCCATGACCCCGCCGAGCACGGCAAAGGGTAGGCTGGCCGACTGTTGTACCGCCGCCCGGCATCCGACTTCCCAGTCGCCGATGTCCGGAAAGCACCACCGGCTCGGTGGCGCACGAGGCAGGGTGGTACGGGCTACATACCGCGTGCAACGTGCCGCGAGACACGGGCGCTCGTTCTTGTCTCAAGGGCGGGAGCGGTTCGAAGGAGCACTACCGATGGGCGAGGGGTACGCATGACCGACACCGGCCAGATCCCGGGCGAGGGACAGCCGGGGAACGCAGGCGCACAGCCCGGACACCCGCTCCCCGCGGATGCCGCAGCCCCTGCCGACACCGGTCGCGTCGAGCGGCCGGGCCGCCCGGCCCAGGGCCCCTCCACCTACGCCTTCCTCGCCGGCCCGGACGCCGCCGAAAGCTCCGCCGGCGACCTGGACGGCAGCCTCGACGGCGGGATGGACGAGGACGACCTGCTGCTGATGCCGGGCGCCCAGGGCGCCTGGATGGAGCAGCCCCTGAACGGCCTCGGCGCGCCCGGGCCGCGCGGCAGCACGCACGAGACCGGCGGCCGCGACTCCGGCTCGGTCGAGTACGGGGGCGTACGCGACCCGCGGCCCGCCGCCGCGGCGCACCCGGGGCCGCAGCCGGCCGCCGCCGCGGCCCAGGCCGCTCCCGCACCGCCTGCCGCTCCTTCAGCTCCTGCCGCCTCCGCACCGCCCGCTCCGCCGCGCCGCCCGCTGCACATGGGGCCGCCCGTACCGGACACCTCCGGCGGGGTCGTACGCTCCCTCGCCGACCGCGGCCCCGCCGCCGGCGTCTCGCAGAGCGCGCCGCCCGTACGGCACGCCGGTCCGCCGACCGCGGGCCCCGAATACCTCGACGTGCCGCGCGACGACGCGAACGCGCCCGCCGGACCGCAGCTCGGCGAGATCCCGCCGCAGGCGGGGACCTGGGACGCCCAGCCGCAGACGGCGGCCGCACCGGACGGCGCCGTGACGGAGGCGCCGGCAGCCGTTTCCGTGCCCGCGCCCGCTGCCGCACCCGACGACGCCGCTGCCGCCGCTCCCGCGGTGGTCCCCGAGCCCGCGCCCATGCCTGCCGAGGCTGCTGCTGCGGCTGTTGAGCCGCAGGCGGAGCCCGAGGCCGGGCCGGAGCCGCAGCCGCAGCCGCAGACCGAGGAGGCTGTGGCGGCTGAGGCTGCTGCGAGTGCTCCCGAGGCCGTCGTGGCTCCTGAAGCTCCTGAGGCTCCTGCGGTCGAGACCGCCGAAGCCGAGCCCGAGCAGGAGCCTCAGCCGGAGGCCCCTGCTGCCGCTGAGGCTCCTGAAGCCGCCGAGGCAGCCGCGGCGGAGGAGCCCGAGCTCATCGCGGAGGCACCCGTGGAGCCGGGCCCCGTGGAGGCGGACAGCGCTGAGCAGGCCGGTGCGCCGGAGGCCGTGACCGAGGAGGAAGCGCAGCCCGCGCCCGAAGTTACGGCCGAGGCCGCGCCCGAAGCCCCTGTCGCGGAAGCGCCGGTCGCCGCCGAACCGCAGCCCGAGCCCGAGGCGGTGACCGCACCCGACCCCGAGCCCGACGCCGTGGCCGAGGCCGTCGCCGAACCGGCCGCCGCCGCGCCCGCCGAGACCGCAGCCGAGGCGCAGCCCGAGGCCGTCGCCGTCGCCCCGGCCGCCCCCGAGCCCGCCCCCGAACCTCAGGCAGTGGAGGTGACCGAGGCCGCCGACGCTGAGAGCGAGAACGCGGCTGCCGCCGAAGAGGCCGCGCAGCCGCCCGCCGAAGCCCAGCCCGCGGCCGTAGCCGTAGCCGCCGAGAGCGACGGCGAGGGCCCGTCCGAGGAAGCCCCTGCCGAGCCGGAAGCCGTTGCCGAAGCCGTCGCCGTCGAGGCCGACGGTCCGGCCGTGGAGCCGTCCGTCAGCCCCGAGAGCACGCCCGTCGCCGAAGACGCCGCCACCGCGGAACCGGCCGCCGACGAGGCCGTCGCAGCCGACAGCCCGGAGGCAGAGGCGGAGCAGGGAACGGCCGACGGGCAGCCCGAGCCCGCGACCGCCCCGGAGCCCGCGCCCCGCGAGGACGCGACCGTACCGTCGCTCTCCGCCCCCGTCTCCGTAGGCAGCGACGGCGTCGCGCACCTCGCCGAGGAAGCGGAAGAAGCCGCAGAAGCCGAAGAAGCCGGAGAAGCTTCAGAAACCGGAGAAGCGGCAGAAGCCGAGGAGGCCGAAGCGGCGGCCGAGCCCGGCCCGGCCGCCCAGGTCGCGCCGGAACACTCGATAGTCGCCGACGCGGCAGCCGAGTCGGCCGCACCGCAGGACGGCGCCCCCGCCGACCAGCCCGCGCCCGCCGCGGAGCCTGCCGAGACCGCGGAGCCTGTCGCGACCACAGAGGCCGTGGAATCCACAGAGACCGTGGAATCCGCAGAGACCGTGGAGGCCGCGGAGACCGTCGACACCGCGGAGACCGCGGAACCGGCCCCCGCCGCCGGTTACGACGACGCCGAGCGCGCCGCCGTCCACCGCGTGATGCGCGAGCGCCGCGACATCCGCAACGGCTTCCGCACCGACCCCGTCCCGCACGACGTGCTGCTGCGCGTCCTGGAGGCCGCGCACACCGCGCCGAGCGTCGGGCACTCCCAGCCCTGGGACTTCGTCGTCATCCGCTCCGCGGAGACCCGCCGCACGATGCACGACCTGGCCGCGCGCCAGCGCGAGGCGTACGCCAAGTCGCTGCCGAAGGCGCGCGCCAAGCAGTTCAAGGAACTGAAGATCGAGGCGATCCTCGACACCCCGGTCAACATCGTCGTCACCGCCGACCCGACCCGCGGCGGCCGGCACACCCTCGGCCGCCACACCCAGCCGCAGATGGCCCCGTACTCCTCCGCGCTCGCCGTCGAGAACCTGTGGCTCGCCGCCCGGGCCGAGGGCCTCGGCGTGGGCTGGGTCAGCTTCTTCGACGAGCGCGAGATGGTCCGCGAACTCGGCCTCCCCGAGCACCTGGAGGTCGTCGCCTATCTGTGCGTCGGGTACGTCGACGAGTTCCCCGAGGACCCGGAGCTGATGCAGGCCGGCTGGTCCAAGCGCCGCCCGTTGTCCTGGGTCGTGCACGAGGAGACGTACGGGCGGCGCGCGCTGCCCGGCGAGGAGCCGCACGACCTGCTCGCCGAGACCCTCCAGGGCATCCGCCCGCTGGACGCCAAGGCGCTCGGCGAGGCGTGGGAGCGGCAGAAGCGGATGACGAAGCCGGCGGGCGCGCTCGGCATGCTGGAGATCATCGCCGCGCAGCTGAGCGGGTTGTCCCGGCAGTGCCCGCCGCCGGTCCCGGAGCCCGCGGCCGTCGCGGTCTTCGCCGGCGACCACGGGGTGCACGCCCAGGGCGTCACGGCCTGGCCGCAGGAGGTGACCACGCAGATGGTCGCCAACTTCCTCGGCGGCGGCGCCGTCTGCAACGCCTTCGCCAACCAGGTCGGCGCCGAGGTGTGCGTGGTCGACGTGGGCGTCGCCGGCGACCTGCCGAGCACGCCGGGGCTGCTGCCGCGCAAGGTACGGGCCGGGACCGCCGACTTCACGACCGGGCCCGCCATGTCCCGCGAGGAGGCGCTGCGCGCCATCGAGGTCGGCATCGAGACCGCCCGAGACCTGGTCGCCGCCGGCAACAAGGCGCTGCTGACCGGCGAGATGGGCATCGCGAACACGACCGTGTCCGCCGCGCTCATCTCCGTGTACACCGGCACCGACCCGGCCGAGATCACCGGCCGCGGCACCGGCATCAACGACGAGATGCACGCCCGCAAGGTGGACGTCGTACGGCGCGCCCTCGACCTGCACAAGCCGGACCCGACCGACCCGGTGGGCGTCCTGGCCGCCGTCGGCGGGCTGGAGCACGCCGCGCTGGTCGGGCTGCTGCTGGGCGGCGCCTCGCTGCGCACCCCGGTGATCCTGGACGGCGTGAGCGCCGGGGCCGCCGCCCTGGTGGCGCGGGCCATCGCGCCGGAGGCGCTGGCGGCCTGCATCGCAGGGCACCGGAGCGCCGAGCCCGGTCACGTGGCGGCGCTGACGAAGCTGGGGCTCCGGCCGCTGGTCGACCTCGACCTGCGGCTGGGGGAGGGCACGGGGGCGCTGCTGGCGCTGCCCGTGGTGCAGAGCGCCGCGCGGGCCATGCACGAGGTGGCCACGTTCGACGCCGCCGGGGTCACCGAGAAGGCGTGACCGGGGGCGGGCACGAGCCCGCCCCCGCCGTCCGTCCGCAAGCGCCGTCGCCCGTAAGCGCCCCCGCCCGCCCTCCGCGCTCGGGCTGTAGCCGTGGGTCCCGGCGTGGCACCGTAAAGTGTCCGCCAGGGGCCGCACCCCCGCCCACCTGCCGCTCCACCGCCGAAGCGGCGCCCTGTCGCCGTACCTAGGAGCCGCGAGCACCATGTCCGAACACGTCGAGCAAGCAGGGCGCGCAGAGCACGCCGCGAGCGCTGCCTACCCCGTCGGACTGCGCCTCGCCGGGCGCCGCGTCGTCGTGCTCGGCGGCGGGCAGGTCGC
Source organism: Streptomyces sp. NPDC050610 (assembly GCF_040654875.1). Lineage (NCBI taxonomy): Bacteria > Bacillati > Actinomycetota > Actinomycetes > Kitasatosporales > Streptomycetaceae > Streptomyces > Streptomyces sp. NPDC050610. The sequence goes on from NZ_JBFAIV010000004.1 coordinate 250,162, forward strand.
CCAGCGCCGGCTGCCCGCGCTGATCGCGGCCGGCGCGGACGTCCTGCTCGTATCGCCGTCGGCGAAGCCGTCAGTGGAGGCCATGGCGGAGGCGGGCGAGCTGCGCTGGGAGCGGCGCGGGTACCGGGACGGCGACTTCGCCGACGCCTGGTACGCGCTCATCAGCACCGACGACCCCGAGGTCAACGCCGCCGCGTCGGCGGAGGCCGAGGCGCGCCGGGTGTGGTGCGTGCGCAGCGACGACGCCGAGGCCGCGTCGGCGTGGACGCCGGCCACCGGGCGCAGCGAGGGCGTGACCGTCGCGGTCCTCACCGGCCGGGACCCGCGCCGGTCCGCCGCCGTGCGGGACGCGATCATCGAGGGGCTGCGGGACGGCACGCTGCCCGCGCCGCACCACCGGGCCCGTACGACCGGGGTCGCCCTCGTCGGCGGCGGTCCCGGCGACCCGGATCTGATCACGGTGCGCGGCCGGCGGCTGCTGGCCGAGGCCGACGTCGTCATCGCGGACCGGCTCGGCCCGCGCGATCTGCTCGACGAACTGCCGCCGCATGTCGAGGTCATCGACGCGGCCAAGATCCCGTACGGCCGGTTCATGGCCCAGGAGGCCATCAACAACGCGCTCATCGAACACGCCAAGGCCGGCAAGGCCGTCGTCCGCCTCAAGGGCGGCGACCCCTTCGTCTTCGGCCGCGGCATGGAGGAGGCCGCGGCGCTGGCGGAGCACGGGATTCCGTGCACCGTCGTGCCCGGCATCTCCAGCTCCATCAGCGTGCCCGGCGCCGTCGGCATCCCGGTGACGCACCGCGGCGTCGCCCAGGAGTTCACGGTCGTCAGCGGCCATGTCGCGCCCGACGACGACCGGTCCACGGTCGACTGGGCGGCGCTCGCCAAGCTGCGCGGCACCCTCGTGATCCTCATGGGCGTCGAGAACAGCGGCGCCATCGCCGCGGCCCTCGTCCGCGGCGGGCGTCACGCGGACACCCCTGTCGCCGTCGTCCAGGAGGGCACGACCGCGGCCCAGCGCCGGGTGGACGCGACGCTGGGGACGCTGGGGGAGACGGTCACGGCCGAGGGCGTACGGCCGCCGGCTGTCATCGTCATCGGCGACGTGGTGGCCATCGGCTCCGGTACCGGCCGGTAACCGTTCTCGTCATTCACATTGGCACCGCAACCACGACAAGGCAGTATCACCCTGTGGCCGATCTCATCACCGTCGACGACCCCGACGACCCCCGCCTGCGCGACTACACCGGGCTCACGGACGTGGAGCTGCGCCGCAGGCGCGAGCCCGCCGAGGGGCTGTTCATCGCCGAGGGCGAGAAGGTGATCAGACGGGCCGGGCACGCCGGTTACGAGATGCGCTCGATGCTGCTCTCCGCCAAGTGGGTCGACGTCATGCGCGACGTCATCGACGAGGTGCCGGCCCCCGTCTACGCCATCGCCCCCGAACTCGCCGAGCGGGTGACCGGCTACCACGTGCACCGGGGCGCGCTCGCCTCCATGCAGCGCAAGCCGCTGCCGACCGCGGGCGAACTGCTGGGCGGCGCCCGGCGGATCGTGGTCATGGAATCCGTCAACGACCATACGAACATCGGCGCCATCTTCCGCAGCGCCGCCGCCCTCGGCATGGACGCCGTGCTGCTCTCCCCGGACTGCGCCGACCCGCTCTACCGCCGGTCGGTGAAGGTGTCGATGGGCGCGGTCTTCTCGGTGCCGTACGCGCGCCTGGAGACCTGGCCGCGCGACCTGGAGACGGTCCGCGACGCGGGCTTCAAGCTGCTGGCGCTCACCCCGGACGAGAAGGCCACGGCCATCGACGAGGCCGCCCCGCACCGCCTGGAGCGCGCGGCCCTCATGCTGGGCGCGGAGGGCGACGGCCTCTCGGCGCGGGCCCTGATGGCCGCCGATGAATGGGTGCGCATCCCCATGGCGCACGGCGTCGACTCGCTGAACGTCGGCGCCGCGGCGGCCGTCGCGTTCTACGCGGTGGCGGCCGGACGCCCCCAGGACTGACCCGGCGGACGCCTGACGCGGTGGATGCCCAGGACTGATCCGGCGGGCCGCTCAGGGCGCGCGGACCGTCGCCGCCGAGCCGGCCTCGGCCGATCCCCCCGGCGCCCGGTGGAGTTCGCCCATGCTGTTCGCGGGGCCCTGACAGCCCTGCGCCGCCGCGATGCCCAGCGCCACCAGCAGCGTCACGACCACGAAGACGATCAGCCGCTGCCGCAGCAGGCGGCGGTCCGGCCCCGGCGACCGCCGTCCCGTGCCGGTCGTACGGGCCGGGGGCCGCGAGCCGTTCCGCCCGGTCGCGCGCCCGCCGCCGGTGCGCCCGCCGTTCGTCGTCCGCCCGCTGCCGCCCGTACGCGGCGCGGACGCCCGTGCGCCGTCCCCGGTGCGGGGCTGCTGCGGACGCGGCGCGGGGGTGCCGCCCGGCCGCCGCTCGGTGTGCTGCTGCGCGTACTCCTCGGCCCGGCGGCCCGTCGGGCGATCCGGCTCCCGGCGCTGGGCGGGCGGCCGGCTCTCCGCGATGCCGTGCGCCTCCCGTGCCGCGATCTCCTTGAGCCGCAGCGACAGCTGGAGCGTGCTCGGCCGTTCCTCGGGGTCCTTCGCCAGGCACGCGTGGAGCAGCGGCGCCAGCGCGTCCGGTACGCCCATGAGTTGCGGTTCCTCGTGCACGACGCGGTAGAGCATGACCTCCGAACTGCCGTGTCCGAACGGCGAGTCGGCGGTCGAGGCGTAGGCGAGCGTCGCGCCCAGCGCGAAGACGTCCGTGGCCGGGGTCACCGCCGCGCCCCGCACCTGCTCGGGCGCCAGGAAGCCGGGCGAGCCCACGGCCGTGCCGACGTGCGTCAGCGTGCTGGCCCCGGTGGCCCAGGCGATGCCGAAGTCGATGATCCGGGGGCCCTTGGGGGAGAGCAGGATGTTCGAGGGCTTCAGGTCGCGGTGCACGACGCCCGCGTCGTGCACGGCCAGCAGGCCCTCGGACAACGCGGCCCCGACGGCGGCGACCTGAGCGGCCGACAGCGGCCCCTCCTCGTTCACCTTGTCGTGCAGGGAGGGCCCGGGCACGTACTGCGTGGCGAACCACGGCCGGTCCGCCTCCAGATCGGCGGCCACCAGCCGCGCCGTACAGCCGCCGCGGATGCGCCGCGCCGCCGACACCTCGCGGGCGAACCGGGAGCGGAACTCCTGATCCTCCGCCAGATCCGGCCGGATCACCTTGAGCGCCACCCGCTGCCCGCGCCGGTCGGAGCCGAGGTAGACCACGCCCATCCCGCCCGCGCCGAGCCGCCGGTGCAGCCGGAACGAGCCGACGACACGCGGGTCCTCGCGCCGGAGCCGCATCATCGCCATGTCCGTCCCCTACCTCCGGTGGGGAGGCCCCACTCCGCTGCCCATCCGTCTTGACGAGGCACAGCTTACGGATTGACGGCCCGGCGTGCTGATAGGCCGCGCATGCGTCGTCAACCGGATTGTCAGTGCCGGGTGGGACCCTAGGAGGGTGGACGCAGACCGCCGGGTCCGGGTTCCGAAACCGGTGCCGGGGTTTCAAAAGCAGTGCACTGAAGGGGGATTGAGCCGGTGAAGGGTGACCGCGTGGAGATAGTGGTGGACGCCGGGGACACGACGCGGACGTACGACATGGTGGCGAGCAGGGCGGGGCGCAGGGTCGAGACGGCGGTGCGGCGCGGAGTGGTGGAAGTGAGTGAAGTCACCCGCAGCGGCTCGGTGGTACGGACCGCGCGCTTCATGGCCACTCGGGTGCTGGCTCTGGTCGAGCACCCGGTGCCGAGGATCGACGACACGGAGCGACCCCTCCGGGAAGACCCCAAGACGTGACGGCCGTTCTCCACCCAGGGGAGTAGCCGGTCCGGGCCGCCGTCATCCTCCGGGAGGCCTGCCGATCGATACGAGGGCATGACGCCGGGGGTGCACGGCGCACCTAATGTTGAGGTCAAGCGGCGGGCGTAGCACTCGTCCCCCGAGGTCAGACGCCCGCCGCTCCGGAAACGACAGGAGAAGGACGATGGCGGACACCGCAGGGCGCGCGATGCTCCGGGCCCGTGGGCGCCGGGCGGTTGATGCCTTCGGCGCCCTGGGCGCCCTCGGCGTCCGGCAGTCCGGCCGTACGCGCCATCCGCTGATCGCGGCGGCGATGGTCCTGCCGCTGGCGGTTCTCCTGGCCGTGGCCTTCGGCGGCTGGGACGCCGTCGTCATCCAAGCGTCGTCCGTGGCCGGAACACTGGGGCGCTGAGCGCCCCGAGGCCCGGGAGAGCGGCCCGGGCCGGGGAAACCGGCCTAAACCCCGTGGGGACGGGGGTGCGGCGGACGGCACGAGTGGCCGGGTACCTGGGGAGGTACCCGGCCATCGCGCGTTCCCGGACGGATGCGCGGGGATACGGGAGGACCAGGCCGGGGATACGGGCGGGCAAAGACCAGCGGCCGGACCCGTTTTCAGGGTCCGGCCGCTGTGATGTGTGGACGATACTGGGATTGAACCAGTGACCTCTTCCGTGTCAGGGAAGCGCTCTCCCGCTGAGCTAATCGTCCTCGGTGTCGCGGGTGCCGCTCTTGTCGCGTGCGCGATACTGGGATTGAACCAGTGACCTCTTCCGTGTCAGGGAAGCGCTCTCCCGCTGAGCTAATCGTCCTCGGTGTCGCGGGTGCCGCTCTTGTCGCGTGCGCGATACTGGGATTGAACCAGTGACCTCTTCCGTGTCAGGGAAGCGCTCTCCCGCTGAGCTAATCGCGCGGGGGACCTGTGAAGATCCCGGTGGACGATACTGGGATTGAACCAGTGACCTCTTCCGTGTCAGGGAAGCGCTCTCCCGCTGAGCTAATCGTCCTTGGAGGTGGAGACGGGATTTGAACCCGTGTAGACGGCTTTGCAGGCCGTTGCCTCGCCTCTCGGCCACTCCACCCGGAGTGCGGGGGTCGGGAAGATCCCCACTTCGAGCGGACGACGAGACTCGAACTCGCGACATCCACCTTGGCAAGGTGGTGCTCTACCAACTGAGCTACGTCCGCAGGTGTCGTTGTGCCCGGTGCGCTTCCGCGTCCCGGCGACGTGTTGAACTCTAGCGGATTCCCGCGCCAGCTCAAATTCCGTTTGCCCAGCTTGCCGCGGTGTTCGTTTCCCCCGAGGCGTCCCGCCGGGCCCCCGGTCATAGACTCGCAAGCGTGTCCCACCTCGCCCCACTGGCCCGCTTCGGCGGGCTTCTCGCCCTTGACCTGCGCGACGTCACCAGCGACCCGGCAGCCCTGGACTCCTCGGGCTGGTGGGCGGTGACGGCCGATTTCGAGGGCGGACTGCTGTGCGCGCGGTTCGGGGACGTACGCCCCGCGCCGGTGCCCGCGCCGGGGCGCTGGCGCGGCCCCGCGCCCCGGGACTGGACCAGCTCGCTCGACCGGGGCGCGTACACCGCGGGCGTACGCCGCATACGCGAACACATCGCGGCGGGCGACGTCTATCAGACGAATCTCTGCCGAATTCTCACGGCGCCGCTGCCGGACCCGGACGCCGCCGACGTGGACGCGCTCACCGCGCTGCTGGCCCGCGGCAACCCGGCCCCGCACGCCGGAACGATCCGGCTGCCCGCCCACGGCGTGGAGGTGGCGACCGCCTCGCCCGAGCTCTACGTGCGCCGGTCCGGCCGCACCGTCGAGTCCGGGCCGATCAAGGGCACCGGCCGGACCGCCGCCGACCTGCTGGAGAAGGACCACGCCGAGAACGTCATGATCGTCGACCTGGTCCGCAACGACCTCGGCCGCGTCTGCGCGAGCGGTTCGGTGACCGTGCCGGGGCTCTGCGAGATCGAGCCGCACCCCGGTCTCGTCCACCTCGTCTCCACGGTGCGCGGCGAGCTGCGCGCGGAGGCGACCTGGGCGGACCTCCTCGGCGCGACCTTCCCGCCCGGCTCCGTCACCGGCGCGCCCAAGTCCAGCGCGCTGCGGATCATCGAGGAGCTGGAGACCGCGCCGCGCGGCCCGTACTGCGGCGGCGTCGGCTGGGTGGACGCCGACCGGGGCACGGCCGAGCTGGCCGTCGGCATCCGTACCTTCTGGATCGACCGGACGGCGGCCGGCGGGCCCGTGCTGAGGTTCGGCACCGGGGCCGGGATCACCTGGGGCTCCGACCCGCTGCGGGAGTGGGAGGAGACCGAACTGAAAGCGGCCAGGCTGCTCGGGGTAGCGTCGGGGGCCGGTGAGGCGAGCGGAGGGATTCCACGGTGAAGCGACAGTTCAACGGGGCGCCGGCCCCGGCAGCCCGGATCTGGCTCGACGGGGGGCTGCGGGACGCCGACAGCGCCCGCGTCTCGGTGTTCGACCACGGGCTGACCGCCGGCGACGGCGTCTTCGAGACGCTCAGCGCGACGGACGGCAGGGCCTTCGCGCTCGACCGCCATCTGCGCAGGCTGGCGGTCTCCGCGCGCGGCCTGGGGCTGCCCGACCCGGACCTCGACGAGGCGCGCGAGGCCTGCGCGGCCGTGCTGGCGGCCAACCCGATGGAGCACGGCCGGCTGCGGATCACCTACACCGGGGGGCTCTCCCCGCTCAGCTCCGACCGGGGCGACGCGGGCCCCACCCTGGTCGTCGCGCTCGGCGTGGCCAAGCGGCGGCCCGACAGCACCGCCGTCATCACGGTCCCCTGGACCCGTAACGAGCGCGGCGCCCTCGCCGGGCTCAAGACCACCTCGTACGCCGAGAACGTGCTCGCCCTGTCCCGCGCGCACGAACACGGCGCGAGCGAGGCGCTGTTCGCCAACACCGTCGGCGCGCTCTGCGAGGGCACCGGCTCCAACGTCTTCGTCGTACTCGACGGCGAACCGCACACCCCGCCCCTCGCCTCCGGCTGCCTCGCGGGCATCACCCGCGCGCTGACGATCGAGTGGCTGGGGGCCACGGAGAGCGAGCTGCCGTTCGACGTGCTGGACCGCGCCGAGGAGATCTTCCTGACCTCCAGCCTCCGCGATGTGCAGGCCGTGCACCGGCTCCGCGGCCACGGCGGCGACGAGCGCCCGCTGCCGGGCGCGCAGGGCCCGGTGACCGCGAAGGCGATGCGGATATTCGAGGAGCGGTCGGCGGCCGAGCCGAATCCGTAAACCCCGTGACGTACGGCCGCGGGGCAGGTACAACACCAACGTGACCACCACCCTGCGGCCCACCGCAGCAGAACAGCGCACCGCGCACGGCGGACGGTCCCGTCCGTACGAGGTCTGCGTCAACAGCCGCCCCGTGGGCGGGATCCACCTGTCGGCGGACGACCGCTTCGGTACGTCCGTGGGGCGGATCGTCCGCCTCCATATCGACGAGGCCGACCGGCACCGAGGCCGCGGCACGGTCGCCGCGCTCGCCGCCGAAGAAGTGCTGCGCCACTGGGGGTGCAGCCGCGCGGAGCTGAGCATCCCGGCCGGCGCGGAACCCGCCCGCTCGCTCGCCGCCGCGCTCGGCTACACCGAGCGCAGCCGCGGCATGGCCAAGGCGGTCGCCACCGTCCCCGCGCTGCCCGCGGGGAGCGCGGCCCGCCCGATCGGCACCGCCGAGTACCCGGCCTGGGAGGCGGCGGCCAAGGAGGGGTACATCCAGAGCCTGGTGGAGCGGGGGATGGGCCGCGCCGAGGCCCGCGCCAAATCCGAGGCCGACCACGCGTCGGCGCTCCCGGACGGTCCGCGCACCGCCCACACGGCGCTGCGCCTGCTGGCCCACGACGGCGTGGACGTCGGGGCCCTCTGGGTCCGGCTGCGCGATCCGAACGGGTCGGGCGCCTTCGTCTTCGACGTCGAGGTGGGCTCCGGCCACCGGGGCCGCGGGCACGGCCGCACCCTGATGCGGGTGGCCGAGCGCGAGTGCCTGGCGGCCGGGGTCGACCGGATCGCGCTCAACGTGTTCTCGGACAACACCCCGGCCCTGCGGCTGTACGAGTCGCTCGGCTACGAGACGACCGAAATCCACTTCTACAAGCCGCTGTTGTAGCCGCGAGCCGCTGTTGCGGTCGCGGAGGCTCAGCCCTGGCCGCCCTCGGCGAGCAGGCGGTCGGCGATCTCCTCGATCCGCTCCCGCAGCCCCTCCTGGCTCTTGCCTCCGTCGAGCCGCTCCCCGCCGATCACATAGGTCGGGGTGCCCGTCACGCCGATGGCCTTGCCCTCGGCCTGATCGGCGTCGACGATCAGCAGGTGCCGGCCGTCGACGAGCGCCGTGTCGAGCTCCTCGGCGTCCAGCCCGAGCGCGCCGGCCGCCTCCAGCAGAACCGGCCGCCCCTTGGCGCCGAGCTCCTCGGTGCGGGCCAGCACGGCCTCCACGTACGACCAGCCCTGCCCCTGCCCGGCGGCTTCCTCGGCGGCCTGCGCGGCCTCGTAGGCGTGCCGGTGCTTCTCCAGCGGGAAGTGGCGCAGCCGGATCTCCAGCCGGTCGCCGTAGCGGGCGCGCAGCGCGTGGAGGTCGTCGAGGGCCCGGTGGCAGTCGGGGCACTGCAGCTCGCACCAGACGTCCAGAACGGGGCGGCCGGGGCTGGCAGGGCTGCTGGGGGTGGCGTCGCTCATGAGTCCAGTCTCCCAGCCGATGCGGCCCGCCCGGAACCAGGACCTGGGGAGGAGCCCTCCCCTTAGATCACCCCGAGATATGACCTCTTCCACCTCGGATCATGGCACTCCGGTGGCCGTCCGGTGCAGGATGGAGAGGAGACCCCATCGGCAGGAGGACCGGATGCTGACCTCGACCATTTGCGCCGCGGTGTCCGCGGCGGGCCTGGGCATCGCCCTGCTGACGGCGTACCGCAAGCGCTTTCTCGCCGCGGCCCGGATCGCGGCCTACGCCCTGGTCCCCATCGGACTGGTGATGACGGGCGTCATCGACTGGGTCAAGGACCTGGTGTTCAAGCCGAGCGTGTGGGTGGGCTTCGGCGTGCTCGCGATCTCGGCCGTGCTCTTCATGGTGACCAGGGCGATCGAGCGCCGGGGCGGCGGCACCCGCAAGGAACGGCGGGCGGCGGCCGCCCAGCAGCGCGAGGCGATGGCCCCGGATGCCTCGGCGCCCTCCCTCGGCCAGGCCCCCGCGGTCGCCCGGCCCACCGCCGCGGTGGCCAAGCCGAAGGGCAAGGCGGCCGGCGGCGGGGAGGACTTCTCCGACATCGAGGCCATTTTGAAAAAGCACGGGATCTGACGAACTAGCCGACGATACGGGCGTGTTGATCACCGCCCGGGGCGCGGCTGCGCCATCATCTGGCCTAGATGAACGACGAACAGGCCGAGATGGCCGAGGAACCGCGCGGTTGCCTCTTCGCACTTTCCCAACCGCCGCTGATGTTCTTCCTGGCATTCATCGCCACGCTGATCCTGCTGACAGCGGTGCACGACCTCTACCCGTGGTGACGCGACGGACGCGACGGCCCATGGAGACGCGGCGGATCATGGCGGCCCGGCCGCCCGCGGCGGCGCGGCGCGCCGGGCTCAGCCGGCGGTCTCCCGGCGGCGGGCGCGGTAGGCGGCGACGTGCAGCCGGTTCCCGCAGGTGCGGCTGGAGCAGTACCGGCGGGAGCGGTTGCGCGAGACGTCGACGAAGGCGCGCCCGCAGCCCGGGGCCTCGCACCTGCGCAGCCGCTCCCGCTCGCCGGCCACCACCAGGTACGCGAGGGCCATGCCGCCGTCGGCGGCCAGGTGGTCGGCGAGCGAGGCGCCGGGCGCGAAGTAGTGCACGTGCCAGTCGTAGCCGTCGTGGTCGGTCAGCCGGGGCGTGGTGCCCGCCTCGGCGACCAGCGCGTTGAGCAGCGCGGCCGCGCTCGCGGTGTCCGGCGCGGCGAAGACCTGCGCGAACCGCTCCCGTACGGACCGTACGGCCGTCACGTCCGCCGTGCCGAGCGGGCCGACGTCGCTGAAGTCGCAGCTCGCCGCGTAGCGGCGGAGTCCGGCCGGGTCGGCGAGGCCGTCGCGGTCGCCGCCCTGCGGAGCGGTGTTCACCAGATTGACGACGGCGTCGAGTGCGCACCGGGCGTCGTGGTTGATCAGCACGGTTCGCTCCCTGACCGACTGGGACGGGCGGCTGGCTGTCGAGGGAGCAGACTCTAGCGGCTCCGTGACACGACGGCGCCGTCGCGCGCGGTGGTTCCGCGGCGACGGCGCCGTCGTCCGTCATATGCGCTGGTCGGGTCGGCCGTCCCCCCGAGTTAGGACGGCCGCTGCTGGTGCTCTCGCCGGCTCCGGTCCGGCCTCAGCTCTCGGCCAGGATGTGGGAGAGCTCGGTGTCGAGGTCGAAGTGACGGTGTTCGGTGCCTGGCGGCACCGCGGCGTCGGTCCGCTTCAGGAACGACTCCAGGGCCCGCGCCGGGGCCTCCAGCAGGGCTTCGCCCTCCGGAGAGCTCAGCGCGATGCAGACGACGCCCTGACCGTGGCTGCGGGACGGCCAGACACGGACGTCGCCGGTGCCCGTGGGCCGGTGCAGGCCCTCGGCGAGCAGGTCGCGGGCGAAGACCCACTCGACCGTCTCTTCGGCTCCGGTGTGGAAGGTGGCGTGCACGGCATACGGATCGGCCGTGTCGTACCGCAGACCTGCGGGTACGGGGAGTGAGGACTCGCTCGACACGACGAGGCGCAGGTGCAGCTCGCAGCTGACCGTGGTGTTCATAAGCGCCAGGGCCTTTCGCTCAGTGTGCGCTCGGGGATTCGCACGTCGGCGAAATCGACATGCCACCTACGGTGCCGTTGTAAACCCCTCTGACCGCTTTGCGGGTCTTCGGGTAGCTCGGACGGCCGTACTCGCCCCGCTTGTATACCGCCGTTTCGGTGAACATCACGGTGCGCCATGTTGACGCGGCGTCCATGCGGTATTGACGTGACGTGGTGGTGACGGACAGTCGCGAGTGGTCGTGCCGTGCCCTGCCGGGCGGTCCGTGAGGAGTGTGCGCCGGACGCCGGCCGCCGCCCTGGCCATGGTCACGGCCACCGCCCGGCATGGGGTAATGTTTGCGCTGCGCAGGGGGCGATTAGCTCAGTGGGAGAGCGCTTCGTTCACACCGAAGAGGTCACTGGTTCGAACCCAGTATCGCCCACCCCCGACCGGAAGTCCGTGAGGCTCACCCCTTGCGGACTTCCGGCTTTTTGTGTGCGCTGGCGGGCATGACACGCCCCTGGGCCGCCGCCCTGCACCGCTACCGCTTCCGCAGCGACTGGCACATGGCCGCGGCGCCCGACGCCGTCTACGAGCTGCTGGCCCGCGCCGAGGAGTACCCCCGCTGGTGGCCCCAGGTCCGGGAGGTCCACCCCCTCGACGAGCGCGGGGGCACCGCCCGCCTCCGGTCCTTCCTCCCGTACGACCTGGTCATCACCGCCCGCGAACGGCGCCACGACCCCGTGGCCCGAGTGCTGGAGATCGAGATGAGCGGCGACCTGTGCGGCTGGGCGCGCTGGACGGTGACCGCGCGGGGCGCCGGCTCGCGGGCGCGCTTCGACCAGGAGGTCCGGGTGGCCAAGCCGCTGATGCGCCGGCTCGCGATCCCCGGCCGGCCCGTCTTCCGCGCCAACCACGCCTGGATGATGCGCTGCGGGCGGCGCGGGCTGCGGGCGCTGCTGGCCGCCCCGCCCGCGGCCCCCGAGCGGGGCTGAGAAGCGGTCCGGGGAATTTGAAGTACGGCGGCCGCGGCCTGTATTGTTCAGGGCGTCCCGCGGGGGAGACCCCCGCCGGAGAATCGGGCGATTAGCTCAGTGGGAGAGCGCTTCGTTCACACCGAAGAGGTCACTGGTTCGAACCCAGTATCGCCCACCCCGAACAGGCCGGTCCGTCAACAGGCGGACCGGCCTTCGTTGTTGGCCCGCCTCCGGCGCCGTCCGGGACCGCCGGGGTGTAGCGAGGTACACCATGGGACGGGTGCGTTCCCCATTCTCCGGGTACGCCGCCCCGCCTAGCGTTCGAGGAGATCGAGAACGGCCGCACGGCCGCCTGACTCCGGAGGACGAAAGACATGAACGCAGCGATGAGGGCCACGCTCTGGACGGTGTTCACCGCCTGCCTCGCCGTCAATGTGGCGGCGAGCCTGCTGATGGGCGACAGCGCACTGCAACTGACCCTGAGCGTGATGGCCGGGGCCTGCGCGCTCGGCGCGGGCGTCGGACTGTGGACCACTCGCCGCGCCCGCTGAGCGGCCTCAGGCGGCGGCCCGCAGCTCCGGGCGCAGGGGCCACGCCGGGTCGCAGACCTCCTGCGTGCCCTGCGTCGCGAACCACGCCTGGAGGCCGCGCGCCTGAGCCGCGTGCCACAGTGCCTGGCGGGCGTGGAGTTCGGCCGGATTGAGCCGCCCGATCCGCGTCGCGAAGCGGCGGCCCACGGCCCGTACGACCTCCAGCGCGGCGAGGGCGTCGGCCGCGGCCTCATGGGCGCCGGCCAGCTCGACGCCGTACAGCGCGCACAGGTCCGTCAGCGTGCGGCGGCCCTTGCGGTAGCGGTCGAGGTGCTTGTCGAGGACCCTCGGGTCCAGCACGCACAGCGATGACCTGCCCAGATAGTCCGGCAGCGTCGCGGACCGGTGGCGCCGCAGCTCCCGGTCGAGCAGCGTCAGGTCGAACGGGGCGTTCATCACCACCAGCGGCGTGCCGCCCGCCGACACCGCGGCCAGCGCCCGCGCCACCTCCTCCAGCACCGGCGCCGGCCAGCGGCCGTGATGCTGGAGATACGCCCAGGTCAGGCCGTGCACCTCGGTCGCACCGGCGGGGACGGGCACGCCGGGGTCGACGAGCCACCGCCGGACCGTGGGGGTGCCGCCCGGCTGGGACTGCAGCACGAGGGCGGCCGAGACGACGCGGTCGTTCTCGACGTCGACTCCGGTGGTCTCGGTGTCGAAGGCGGCGAGCGGTCCTTCGTACCAGCACGGCTTGTCCACAACTCCTCGCATTCCCCTCATAGTTGATCGAATCCCCGCCCCACCTGGTGATACCCGGCGAACGGCGTGCCCGAACCGCCCCTGTTTGGCGGGTAGTTCGCGCGGAGACAACTCAGGTGTACGGACCCGATGGATCGGTGAAGCCGGAGGTCAATTCGGCCATGGCGCTCACGCAGCCCGACCCGGGCGGGCGCTCGCCCGGGCGGCTCGCACCGCTGCGCGGCTCGCTCGCCACCACCGCCTGCATGGAGACCCTGCAAGTCGGCTATCTGCACGCCGTCACGGCCGCCGCGGGCTGCTCACTGGCCCAGCCCTTTCCGGACAGCGGCATCGACTGGCACGTCAGCCACAGCGCGCCCGGCCACGCCGTCGACGACGAGGTGACCATCAAGGTGCAGCTCAAATGCACGTACCAGATCGCGCCCCGCCCCAGCGGCGCCGCCTTCTCCTTCACCCTCGACAACGGCCACCTCGCCAAGCTCGCGCGGACCCCGGTCGCCGTCCACAAGATCCTCGTCGTGATGCTCGTACCGCGCACCCAGGACGCGTGGCTGCGGGCCGGGCACGACCGCCTCGAACTGCGGCACTGCTGCTACTGGACCAACCTGGCCGGACACCCGGTGACGGGCAGGCGCAGGACCACCGTGCGGATTCCGACCACGCGCGTCTTCGACGACCGCGCGCTCTGCGAGATCATGACGCGGGTCGGGGAGGGAGAAACCCCCTGATGCACCGGCCGACCGACCAGTCCGCCCACCCCACACGCCCCCTGACCCCCGAGGACGTCGACCCCGCCGTCCTCGCCGCGCTGCTCGCCCGGCACGGCTGGCGGCGGCGCGGGGGAGCGGCCGGGCGCTACACCCACTGGGCGCCGCCCGGCGCACCCGCGGGCGGCACCAGCCTGCTCATCCCCGACAGCCGCCGCTTCCCGGACGCCGCCGACCTGCTCGCCGAGGCGCTCACCGCGCTGGAGCGCAGCGCCGCGCCCTCCGCCCGGGAGGTGCTCGTCGCCCTGGCCACGCCGAGCGACGAGATCCACTGGCGGCGCGAGGTGCCCGAGCCCGCCGGGGGAGCGGCCGCCTGGAGCGCCCAGGAGCGGCTGCGCGACGGGGCCCGCGCCATGCTGCTCGCCGGGGCGCTCGCCGCCCGCGGCCGCGCCGGCTACTACGGCGCACGGCATCGGAGGGCCGCGGAGGCCGCCCTCGACCGGCTCCTGGTGGGCCCCGCCCCCGGCGGCCGGGAGCTGACCGTGTACGTGCCGGTCGCGGACGGCCGCCCGACCGTCACGACCCTGCTGCGCGCCCTGCACGCCGCCCGCGACGCCACCGACTACCAGCGCGCCACCGGTGGCATGGAGGCGTTCGACGCGGCGGTCGAGGCCGGGGTGTGCCAGGAGCTGACCGAGGCGCTCGTGCTGCTCGTCCGCGGCTCCGAAGGCGTCCGGATCGCCGTGGACTGGTCGCCGGCGCTGGGCCCGCACGACGGCTTCGCGGCCCGGCCCGAGCCGGTGGAGTTCTCCCCCGGCGACCTCCCCGCCCTGCGGGAGGCCGGCGCCCGGTACGTACGCGACGAGCCCTCCGTGCCCGTACGGCTGACCGGCGCCGTGGTGCGGCTGCGCCGGGAGGGCCCGGCCGGGCCCGGGAGCGTACGGCTGCGGGTGCTCTCCGGGGCCGACGTGGCGCAGGTGCGGGTCGCGCTCGACGAGGACGACTACCGCCTCGCGGGCCACGCCCATCTGGTGGGGCTGCCGATCCGGGTCAGCGGCCGGCTGGAGAGCCGGGGCGGCTTCCGGCGGGTCACCGGGGCGAGCGGCGTCACCCCGGTGCGGGTCGACGACGCCGAGCGCGACCGGCTGCTGAAGTCGATGCACGAGAACCTGGACTTCTTCGAGGGGGCGTGCGGCGGCGAGTAGAGCGCGCGGCGTGATCAGGCCGGGGAGGCGGTCGCCAAACCGTTTCGCGGTGCGGCCCGGCGGCTCGGTACGATTCACCGTGCGCAGCGCCCGCTGCCGCACGACTCATGTGTCAGGAGCTACCGGTGTCAGACGTCCGTGTGATCATCAAACGCGATTCCGCCGAACCGGAAGAGCGAGTGGTCACGACGGGCACGACGGCCGCCGCGCTCTTCGAGGGCGAGCGCGCGATCGTCGCCGCCCGCGTGGCCGGGGAGCTCAAGGACCTCGCGTACGGGCTCGCCGACGGCGACGAGGTGGAGCCCGTAGAGCTCGCCAGCGAGGACGGCCTGAACATCCTGCGCCACTCGGCGGCGCACGTCATGGCCCAGGCCGTGCAGGACCTCTTCCCGGACGCCAAGCTCGGCATCGGCCCGCCCATCAAGGACGGCTTCTACTACGACTTCGACGTCGAGACCCCGTTCACCCCGGACGACCTCAAGCGCATCGAGAAGAAGATGCAGGAGATCCAGAAGCGCGGCCAGCGCTTCGCGCGCCGGGTGACCACGGACGAGGACGCGCGCGAGGAGCTCGCGGACGAGCCGTACAAGCTGGAGCTGATCGGCCTCAAGGGCTCGGCCGCCGCCGACAGCGCGGACGGCGCGAACGTGGAGGTCGGCGGCGGCGAGCTGACCATCTACGACAACCTCGACGCCAAGACCGGCGAGCTGTGCTGGAAGGACCTGTGCCGCGGCCCGCACCTGCCGACGACCCGGAACATCCCGGCGTTCAAGCTGATGCGCAGCGCCGCCGCCTACTGGCGGGGCAGCGAGAAGAACAAGCAGCTCCAGCGGATCTACGGCACCGCCTGGCCGTCGAAGGACGAGCTGAAGGCGTACCTGGAGTTCCTCGCCGAGGCCGAGAAGCGCGACCACCGCAAGCTCGGCTCCGAGCTGGACCTCTTCTCCATCCCGGACGAGATCGGCTCGGGCCTGGCCGTCTTCCACCCCAAGGGCGGCGTGATCCGCCGGGCGATGGAGGACTACAGCCGCAAGCGGCACGAGGAGGCGGACTACGAGTTCGTCTACACCCCGCACGCGACGAAGGGCAAGCTCTTCGAGAAGAGCGGCCACCTGGACTGGTACGCCGACGGCATGTACCCGCCCATGCAGCTCGACGAGGGCACGGACTACTACCTCAAGCCCATGAACTGCCCGATGCACAACCTGATCTTCGACGCGCGGGGGCGGTCGTACCGCGAGCTGCCGCTGCGGCTGTTCGAGTTCGGGACCGTGTACCGGTACGAGAAGTCCGGCGTCGTGCACGGCCTGACCCGGGCCCGCGGCTTCACCCAGGACGACGCGCACATCTACTGCACCAAGGAGCAGATGGCGGACGAGCTCGACTCGCTGCTGACCTTCGTGCTGAACCTGCTGCGCGACTACGGCCTGGAGGACTTCTACCTGGAGCTGTCCACCCAGGACCCGGAGAAGTCCATCGGCTCGGACGAGAACTGGGCGGAGGCCACCGAGACGCTGCGCAAGGCGGCCGGAAAGCAGGGCCTGGAGCTCGTCATGGACCCGGGCGGCGCGGCCTTCTACGGCCCGAAGATCTCGGTCCAGGCGCGCGACGCCATCGGCCGTACGTGGCAGATGTCGACCATCCAGGTCGACTTCAACCTGCCCGACCGCTTCGACCTGGAGTACACCGCGCCGGACGGCTCCAAGCAGCGGCCGGTCATGATCCACCGGGCGCTGTTCGGCTCGATCGAGCGGTTCTTCGCGGTGCTCCTGGAGCACTACGCGGGCGCCTTCCCGGCGTGGCTGGCCCCGGTGCAGGCCACCGGCATCCCGATCGGCGACGCGCACGTGCCCTACCTCCAGGAGTTCGCCGCCAAGGCGAAGGCCAAGGGGCTGCGCGTCGAGGTGGACGCCTCGTCGGACCGGATGCAGAAGAAGATCAGGAACGCGCAGAAGAGCAAGGTGCCGTTCATGGTCATCGCCGGTGACGAGGACGTGGCGAACGGCGCGGTGTCCTTCCGCTACCGCGACGGCTCGCAGAAGAACGGCGTGCCCGTGGACGAGGCCCTCGCCGAGATCGTCAAGGCCGTCGAGGACCGCGTGCAGGTCTGACCGTACGGACCGGCAGCGGCCGCACGTCGCCCCGAGGTGGTTCAGGCCGCCCCGGGGCGACGTCGCGTTCGGGCGAAGCCATATGCTGCACACCATGACGAGCGAGCCGGAACAGCAGATCGGAGTGGGGACGCAGGACGCCTTCCAGCGACTGTGGACGCCCCACCGGATGGCGTACATCCAGGGCGAGAACAAGCCGACCGGGCCCGGGGCCGAGGACGGCTGTCCGTTCTGTACGATTCCGTCAAAATCCGATGAGGACGGGCTCGTCATCGCCCGGGGCAACCATGTCTACGCGGTGCTCAACCTCTACCCGTACAACGGCGGCCACCTCATGGTCGTCCCGTTCCGCCACGTCGCCGACTACACGGAGCTGGACGCGGCCGAGACCGCCGAGCTGGCGGAGTTCACCAAGCGGGCGATGGGTGCGCTGCGGGCCGCCTCCGGCGCGCACGGGTTCAACATCGGCATGAACCAGGGCACGACCGCCGGCGCCGGCATCGCCGCCCATCTGCACCAGCACGTCGTGCCGCGCTGGGGCGGCGACACCAACTTCATGCCGGTCGTCGGCCGGACCAAGGTGCTGCCCCAACTCCTCGCGGACACCCGCCAGATGCTCGCGGACGCCTGGCCGCTCGGCTAGTCCCCTCCTCGCCCGCCGGCCCCGGATCAGGGGCGGTGCGGTACGGCGGCCGCCCGGTGGCACTCGGCGGGCCGTCCTGGCGTGACACTGTCTGAGACGGTCGAGGAATCGTTTCGCGATGCCGTGATGCCGCGATCCGCGACCCGGTCGGCGCGGGGCGCCTGTCGCGCCCCTGGAGCGGCGGTGGACCGGGCGCGGTCCTCGGGGTGCCGGCCCGTGGGGGGGGCGGGCGGCCTCGGCCGATCGGGCTGACGGGCCGTCATGTGGGTGCGGCTGAACGGATGGACTCCGCCGACGCGGAGCGCAGATGTGCTCACCCGCGCCGCCGCCGTGGGTAATTGGTGTCTGCCGTCGACGTGGCTGCGCGCCTGCTCCCGCCCGTACGCGCCCCCTGCCCCGCGCCCTGTCACCGGGCAGGGGCGGGGCGCGGGAGCGTGCCCCGGGCAGCCCCAGCCGTCCTCGGACCGCCGCCCCGAAGGAGGACCACCGCCATGAGCGAGACCGCCGTGACCAGTGCGTCGATCGCGGACCTGCTGGCTGTCGCGCCCCCGGAGCGCGACAAGAAGTGGCTGCGGGAGTGCCTCCAGGCCGCCGTCGCACTGGAGCTCGCCACCATCCCGCCGTACCTGTACGCGTACTGGTCCGTCCGGGACGCCTCCTCCGAGCTGGCGGACGCCCTGCTGGGGATCGCCTGGCAGGAGATGCTGCACATGGGGCTGGCGTGCAACATGCTCACCGCCGCGGAGGGGAAGCCGTCCATCGTCGCGGCCGCGCGCGCCTACCCGAGCCGGCTGCCCGGCGGCGTCCGCCCGGGCCTCGTCGTTCCGCTGAAGGGGGTGGCGAGCGGCATCGCCGACCCTCGGGACGCGCTGAAGGGCTTCATGGACATCGAGGAGCCGGAGAAGCCCGTGACGCCGTTCGCCGAGGGCCCCACGATCGGCCAGTTCTACAAGGAGATCGAGAAAGAGCTGCCCGCGATCGCCGACAAGTACGGCTTCGGGGGCGGGGTCCAGGTCAGCGGACACATCGGCGGGGACATACTGCGGCGCGCCGACACGAAGGAGAGCGCCCTCGCCGCCATGCGCACCATCAGGGAGCAGGGCGAGGGCACCAGCGCGTCGCCCAACGGGAGCACCGACCCCGCCGACCGCGCGCACTACTACCGCTTCGCCGAGCACTGGAAGGGCAGGCGGCTCCAGCAGCTGCCCCCGCCCCACCAGGACAAGTGGGACTTCACCGGCGAGGCCGTCGAACGGCCGGCCCTGTACCCGTTGGGCGAGGTGCCCGCGGGCGGCTGGGAAGCCGCCGGCGACCTGCGCGCCGCCCTGGACGACTGCAACGCGGCCTACGGGCGGCTCCTCGGCGGCCTCGAAGCCCTGTGGAGCGGCCCGGCCGCGGAGAAGAGCGTCGCGGAGGCGATGGGCGTGATGGGCGGCATGGCCCAGTCCGCGGCCCGCCTCATCGGGTTGCAGAAGAACTCCGCCGGCGAGATCCGCGGACCGGAGTTCCGGCCCGTGCACCGGGCCTGAACCGCTCCGCCGCGCCCGCACCTGGCCGAGACCCGGCCTCCGGTCCGGACCGCTCAAGCCCCGAGCCCGTACGCCCCTACTCCGCGCCCCCAGCCTCCGCGGCGCGCCCTCCGGCCTCTGCCGCGCCGACCGTCCGGCGTACGGGCCTGGCGCGCCCGGCCGCACGCCCGAGCCCGTACCGCTCCGTCACCGGGAGAGCCATGACCAGTCTCGACCTCAAGGACATCCACTCCGTGCGCGTCCACCCGGGCATCGGCTTCGCCCGGGTCGGCAACAGCCCGGACGGCTATTTCACCGGGCCCGAGATCCCGGGCGCCGCCCCCGCGCCGGACGGCGGCCTGTTCAAGGACGGCGAAGGCCGCGTGAAGCGCCAGGCGGCCCGGTTCCGCTGCTACGGCTTCAACGAGGCCGGGGACCAGTGGGTCGAACTGACCCACCGCGCCGGCGTCAGCGTCGAGTGGACCGTGAATCTCGTGAACAAGAAGGCGTGCGCCCAGGGGTTCGGGAGCGAGGCATACCGCAACAAGAAGCGGGAGCCCGAGAAGCCGCACGACGAGGCGGGCCGCAAGGCCCTGACGATCGCTCCCGGGCCGATGCGGATCAGCGGACCCGGGCAGCACGGGCCCAGCGCGGTCGGCGAGATCACGCTGGAAGGCGTGAAAGAGCGGGTGGCCCTCGGGGAACTGCGCACCGACGAGGAGGGCCGCCTCCTGGTCCTGGGCGGCGACGGACGCTCCGGTTCACCCCGCCACCGCCCCCTGGCCGACTCCTTCAACAATGACGGCTGGTGGGACAGCACCTCCGACGGTCCGGTCGACGCCGTCGTGCGCGTCGACTGCGCGGGCGAGTCGCGGGAGTTCAGGGCCGTACGGGCGTGGGCGGTCGTCACGCCGCCCAAGTACGCCCCGCACCTGGACACCGTCGTCACCCTGTGGGACCGGCTGGAGGACCTCTTCCGCCCGCCGACCGATGACGTGGTCCCCTCGTACACCTTCGACATCCAGCCGGTGCTGGCCCGCGCCCGGCACATGCAGGCGGTCTTCGAGGCGGCGGCGGGCCACCACATCTCCTGGCCGGAGCCCCTGTACGGCTACTACGCCCGCCGCAAGATCGACAGTTGGCTCAGCAAGGACGGCAATCCGGACGGGTCGATGCCCCGCCTCGCCGCCGGCGGCGACGGCGACTCGAAGTTGACAAGGCGTCAGCTCGCCGTGCTGCAGAAATGGCGCGACGGGAACTTCCTGCGGGACTGGCGGGCCGGCGCACCGCGAGCCGTCACCCCCGGCGGACTCGACCGGGCGGCCCTGGAGGCATGCGTCGGCAAGGCGTTCTTCCCGGGCATCGAGGCGGGGGCGTTCTTCCTCGAACCCGGCCACTGGTCCGGCGGGGACATCGCGAGCCTGCGCTTCGCCCACACGGTGGAGCCGGGCGATGTCACCAGCCGGATGGCCCTGCCCTGGCAGGCCGACTTCCATGCCTGCGGCAGGGAGTGGTGGCCGGTCCCCCGGCCGAACGAGGCGATCCCCAAGGGGCAGAGCGGCTACAAGGACTGGACACGTGAGTGGGCCGGGGACGCGGGCGCCATGGCGGACAACTGGCACCGCCTCGGCTTCGTCGTGCCCGACGAGGCGGGGGACTACCGGGAGACGGAGCGCGGGGACTGGACGGAGAGCACCCGGCTGCCGCCGCCCGAGGGCCAGTGGAGCACCCTGGCCGCGGCCGCCGCCACGACCGCCGCCTGGCAGCCGGCCGACCGGCTCACCGGCCAGGACCTGGCCCTCTACGGTCGGGGCGAGCTCACCGCGGACACCGAGCACACCTGGCGCTTCCGGCTCACCGAGGAGGACCGCGCCATCGAGATCACCGTGCGCGCGCCCGTCCCGCAGGATCTCGACGTACGCCTCGCGAGCCCCCTCGGCCCCCTCGCCGAGGACGACCCCCGCCGCACCGGAATCCGCTACGACGACGCCCTCGTCCTGCGCGTCGCGCTGCCCGTCGAAGCCCTGCCCCAGCGCTACGCCGACGCCGGCTTGTGGAGCCTGAGCGTCAGCGCATCCCGCGGTGGCGGCGCGATGGCCTACCAGGTCGCCGTCGCCGTCGACTCCCGCGTCCACCTGGGCGGGGCCGCCGCCACCCGGGCCCCGGACGGCGCGCTCACCGTCACCACCGGCCTGGACGAGCGTCCGCCGCGTGAGGCGGCCCTCGTGACGGCCGACGGGGACGAGCTGCCGCTGGCGGAGGGCAGCGCCCCCGGCGCGTACACCCTGGCGGGCGGCGACGGGCAGCCGGAGGCAGGGGCCCGCGAGCCGGGCGCGCACACCGCCGCGGGCGGGGCCGGCCCCCTGCGCCTGCGGATCACCGGAAGCTCCCGCCTGGGCCACCCCTACGCCCGCGACCGCTTCCTGGCCGTCGGCGACGGGCGATGAGCCCGCCCGCCGGCCGGTCCCGGCGGCGCGGATGACCCGGGCGGACGTGGCCGTGGTCGGCGGCGGCCCGGCCGGGTCCGCGGTGGCCTGGCACCTCGCCGCCGCGGGCGCCTCCGTCGTCCTCGTCGACGACGGCCGGGGCCCATGGCGCCCGGTGGGACAGCAGCTCTCCCCGGCCGCCCTGCCCCTGCTGCGGGACCTCGGCGTCGCCGACCGGCTGACGGCCCCGGCCGCCGCCCCCGTCCACGAGGCACGCAGCGTCTGGTCCCACGAGAGCGCCGTGGATCTGCGGCCCGCCCTGTTCAGCGCGTACGGCCCGCCGCTGGCCGTCGACCGCGCCGCACTGGACGCCCTCCTGCGCGACGCCGCCCGCCGAGCGGGCGTCCGAACGCTGCGGGCCCACGTGAAGGCGGCGCGCGGGCCCGGCGGATGGCACCTGACGGCCGTGTCGCCGGCCGGGCGCCCGGAGCCGGTGGCGGGCCCCGCAGCCGTACTGGTCGACGCCACCGGTGCGGCCCGGGCCCGCGCCCGACGGCTGCCCTGGCACGCGGCGGACCGGCTGCGCTGCACCGTCTGGCGCGCCCGCCCCGCCGACGCCGGGCGCCAGTCGTGGTCGCTGGTCGAGGCGGTGGCCGACGGCTGGTGGTACAGCGCGCCGACGCCCGGCGGCGGCCTGACGCTGATGCGCGTCCAGGACCGCACCGCCGTGCACGCCGCCTCGACGCCGCCGCCCCGCACCGCCCAGCGCCTGGCGGACCTCCCCCTGCCGCCCCCGGCCGCCGTCCGGGCCGTCCCCGTCGGCTGCGCGGACCCGCCCTGGGCCGACGGCCTGGTCGCGGCGGGCGACGCCGCGCTGGCCCTCGATCCGCTCTCCTCGGCCGGCCTCCACCACGCCCTCGACCTCGCCCGGCCCGCGGCCGCCGCCGCCCTCGGCCTCCTGCGCCGCGACCCGCGCACGGCCGCCGCCTACGCCCGCCTCGTCCGGGAGGCGCTCGCCCGGCACCTGACCGTCCGGCGCACTGTCCATGCCGCCGCCGCGCCCCGGTACACCGCCGAGCCCTTCTGGCGGCGCCGGGCGTCCGGCGGATAGGCGCCGCCTTCCGAGGCGTCCGTGCCGGCCTCCCTCCAGCTCCGCCCCCGCCCGCTCCGTTTCGGCCGACGGCGGTCCGCGGCACCGGTCTGCACCCGATCCGCCGCACCGGTCCGCAGGAGACGGCGCGTCGCACCGGTCCGTACGGGGTGCGTGGCCGGCCGTACCTGCCCCAGCGGGCCCGAAGAGATGAGATCCAGCCGGGTTTCACCCGAAAACCGGGTTGGCGCGCGCATCGCGGACAAAGGCGTTCTGATGGTTCGGTGACCTTCCTTCACCGCCGCGGTGTGCTGCGCGCCGCCGCAGGGACCACAGCCGCCGGGGCCGCCGCGGCGCTGCTGCCGGGCTGCGCGCACCACCGCACCGCCGCCGACGCCCGGCACGCGCCGTCGGCCGCCCGGAACCCGGCGCCCACGCCCGTACCGGCGGCGCCGGCGTCCGCGGAGCCGCGCGCGCTGCCCGCGGGCCTCCCGGCCCAGATCGCGCACGGGCCGCGGGCCGGGACCGCGGTGGCCCTCACCTTCCACGGCCGCGGCGACCCGAAGCTCGCGACCGCGCTGCTCGCCGAGGCCGAGCGGGCCGGGGCCCGGCTGACCGTGCTGGCCGTCGGCGCATGGCTCGACGAAGCGCCGCGGATGGCCCGCCGGGTGCTCGACGGCGGGCACGAGCTGGGCAACCACACCATGCGCCACCTCGACATCTCCACGATGTCCGGCGCCGCCGCGTACGCGGAGATCACCGAGTGCGCCGACCGGCTGCGGCGGCTCACCGGTTCCATCGGCCGCTGGTTCCGGCCGTCCCGTACGCAGTACGCCACCGAGCGCGTCACCCGGCTGGCCGCCAGGGCCGGCTACCCGCACGTCCTCTCGTACGACGTGGACTCCCTCGATTTCACCGACCCGGGCGGCGAGGCCGTGCGCCGGACCGTGCTGGCCGCCGTGCGGCCCGGCTCGGTGGTGTCCCTGCACTTCGGGCACGCCGGTACGCTCACCGCGCTGCCCGGCATCATCGACGGCCTGCACCGGCGCGGGCTCCGCGCCGTGACCACTACGGAGCTGCTGACCTCATGACCGACCTCATGACCGGGCCCACTCCTCGCACTGTCCGCCGCGTCTCCCTGCTCGCCGTCGCCGGGGCCCTGCTCGCGACGGGGTGCGGGGGCGGCGGCCACCGGGACGAGGCCGCCGATCGCACCCCGCGGCCGCACGCCTCCTCCCACAGCTCCGCCGACGGGCTGCCGGGCATGCCGCCGCTCCTCGACCCGCACGACCTCTACGCGGCGGACCGGCCGAACGCCCTGTCCCCGGTGGTGAAGGACTTCCCCTCCCGCGTCTACGTGCCGAACACCAACTCCGACACGGTGAGCGTCATCGATCCGAAGACGTACAAGGTCATCAAGACGATCCCGGTGGGCAGGCAGCCGCAGCACGTCGTGCCGTCCTGGGACCTGAAGACGCTGTGGGTCAACAACGACCTGGGGCACTCGCTCACGCCCCTGGACCCGGCCACCGGGAAGACCGGCAAGCCCGTCGAGGTCCACGACCCGTACAACCTCTACTTCACCCCGGACGGCAAGTACGCCGTCGTGATGGCGTCCATGGACCGCGAACTGGTCTTCCGCGACCCGCACACCATGGCGGTGAAGAAGACCGTCCCGGTGAGCTGCAAGGGCGTCAATCACGCCGACTTCTCAGCCGACGGCCGGTACTTCATCGTCTCCTGCGAGTTCTCCGGCGAGCTGCTGAAGGTGGACACCGCGGCGATGAAGGTGACCGGCAAGCAGAAACTGCCCTTCAAGGGCGCGATGCCGCAGGACGTGAAGATCTCCTCGGACGGCAGGACGTGGTACGTCGCCGACATGACGGCCGACGGGGTGTGGGTCCTGGACGGCGACAAGTTCACCGAGCCGCGCCTGATGCGCACCGGCAAGGGCGCGCACGGGCTCTACGTCTCCCGCGACTCGAAGTCGATGTACATCTCGAACCGCGGCGAGGGCACGGTCTCCGTCCTGGACCTGCCCAGCCGCGAGCTGGTGAAGAAATGGAAGCTGCCGGACGGCGGCAGCCCAGACATGGGCGGGGTGTCGGCGGACGGCAAGGTGCTCTGGCTCTCCGGCCGGTACGACGCCGAGGTCTACGCGATCGACACCGGCAGCGGCCGCCAGCTCGCCCGCATCCCCGTCGGCCGCGGCCCGCACGGACTGGCGGTCTACCCGCAGCCCGGCCGCTACTCGCTCGGGCACACGGGGATCTTCCGCTGACGGCGTGCGGGACGCGGGAGGAGGCCCGTCAGCCCGCGTAGTCGTCCGCCTTGCGCGGCGCGGGGTCCTGGATCGCGCCGCTCAGGAACGCCGCCCGATTGCCGAACTTCGTGACGTCCACGCCGTGCTCCTCCAGCACGTGCAGCGCCGCCTCGTGCACCACCCGCAGCACGGGCGTGGCCGCGCGCATCGCGTCGTCCGCCATGAACCGGTGCCGCCAGGGCTTGTCCGCCCAGGCGTGTCGCAGGCCGAACGGCTCGGGGAGCTTGAGCTTGCCGCCCCAGTACTCCAGCAGCGGCGGGTACCAGGTGAGGGGCGCCCGCGCCGTCAGCCGCGCGATCTCGCGGGCGTGCACGATCGGCAGGGTCTTCTGGGTCGGCGCCCAGAACTTGAGCCCCTTGATCTCCTTCGTGCGGGCCTTCGGCTTGTTCGAGAACATCGGGTGCACGGGGCCGAGCGCGTGCCCCGTGATCTCGATGCGCAGGGTCTTGTGCAGCACCGTGACCGTGATCAGCAGGGTGATCACCAACTGGCCGTCCCACAGCACGAACTGCACGCCCAGGTAGTGCCGGTTGCCGCTGCCGAACTGCTGCTCGTTGCAGATCTTCTGGAGCTCCGAGCCCCGTATCTCGTACGAGCCCTTCTCGCCGCCGCCGGGGCGCGAGACCTCCGAGGCGCCCTCGCCGATGGGGGAGACCACCCAGTGCTCGACGAAGGGCGGGGTGAAGCCGCCGGTGTGCAGCGGGCTGCGCTCCAGGAGCTGGAGCTGATCGTGCACGGCCCGCACGACGTCCCAGCTGCGGAAGGGGTGGATGTCCTTGTCCGGGTCGCTCGGGATCAGGTCCTCGGCCATCTGCCAGCTGCCCCAGCGGGTGCCCATGCCGAGTATGCCCTTGGGGCCGGCGTAGTAGACGACGTTGCTGCGCTGCTCCGCGCTGAGGTGGGCCAGGCTCTGGCGCAGCCGCTCGGCCGCGCTCTCGCCGGGGTTCTTCGGCACCGCCTCGGGGATCTTCGCGCCCACCCCGCCGCCCGCGAGGAGGCCGGTCCAGCGGTCGCGGAGGTCCTTGGCGGTGCGCTCGCAGACGATCTTCGCCCAGTAGCCGCCGATGAGCGGCGCGATGAGCATCGCGCGCAGGTAGACGCCCCAGAACCCGTTGAACGGCAGCCGGATCATGAAGATCACGCCGAGGATGCCGAGCGCGAGGAGCAGCGCCGTGCCGAGGAAGCCGGCCCGCTTGTTCTGGGCCCCGGCGATCAGCCGGCGGAGCTGGAAGCCGCCGAGCCACAGCAGCACGCCGGGGAGGAAGAGCACTCCGAAGACGACCATGATCACGGTCAGCCGGGTGTCGCGCTGCTTGCGGATGCGCAGCGCGGCCAGGCAGTGCTCGACGACGGTCTGCGGCTCGATGCCGAAGGACTGGATGAGCGGCTTGCGACCGGCGTCGATCATGCGCTTCTGCACGGCGCGGGAGAACGCCTCGCCCAGGTTGGGTTCGAGCAGTGCGAACCGCGGCTTCTGCACCTCGGAGGTGGCCGTGTCCGAGTTGGCCTTGAGCAGCTCGTCCATCGGGCCGTCCCGGTACGCCGCGGAGGCGATCGCCTGCGTCGCCGCCGTCTGCCCGGCCGCGCCCGAAAGCGGAATCTGCGCCCCCGGGCTGAAGTCGAACGCGTCCCCTATTGTCACTACCGCCCCCAACGCCGCGCACACCTGGTGATGCGGTCTGTTCCCGACACCCGCTCACGCCACACCTTGTGAGCTGCCGCTCCAGCGTATCGGCGGTGTCCACCCCCTGTCGCCGGAGATCGGGAAGCCGCCCGCCGCAACCGAGTTGCCGCAGGCGGCTCGCGAACTATCGACCGTTCTCGGCCTGTTCCCGGATACGGTCGGAGAGCTGCGCCGGCATCGGCTCGTGGCGCGCGTACGAACGGCTGAACCGCCCCGTGCCGTGCGAGAGGGACCGCAGGTCCACCGCGTACCGGCCGATCTCGATCTCCGGGATCTCGGCCCGTACGAGTGTGCGCTCCGCCCCCGACTGCTCGGTGCCCACCACCCGGCCGCGCCGCCCGGAGAGGTCGCTCATCACCGCCCCGACGAACTCGTCGGAGACCAGCACCCGCACCTCGGCGACCGGCTCCAGCAGATGGATACGGGCCTCGGCCGCGGCCTCCCGCAGCGCGAGCGCGCCCGCGGTCTGGAAGGCCGCGTCCGAGGAGTCCACCGAGTGCGCCTTGCCGTCGAGCAGGGTGACCCGCACGTCGACGAGGGGATACCCGGCGGCGAGGCCGCGCGCGGCCTGGGTGCGCACGCCCTTCTCCACGGAGGGGATGAACTGCCGGGGCACGGCGCCGCCCACCACCTTGTCGACGAAGTCGATGCCCGAGCCGGGCGGCAGCGGCTCCACCTCGATCTCGCAGATCGCGAACTGGCCGTGGCCGCCGGACTGCTTGACGTGCCGCCCGCGCCCCGCGGCCTTCCCGCCGAACGTCTCCCGCAGCGAGACCTTGTGCGGCACGGTGTCGACCTGTACGCCGTACCGGGTGCGCAGCCGCTCCAGGGCGACGTCCATATGGGCCTCGCCCAGGCACCACAGGACCACCTGGTGGGTGTCGGGGTTCTGTTCGAGCCGCATGGTCGGGTCCTCGGCGACCAGCCGGCCGAGCCCCTGCGAGAGCTTGTCCTCGTCGGCCTTGCTGTGCGCCTCGATGGCGACGGGCAGCAGCGGGTCGGGCATCACCCAGGGCTCCATGAGGAGCGGCGCGTCCTTGGCGGAGAGGGTGTCGCCGGTCTCCGCGCGGCTCAGCTTCGCCACACAGGCCAGATCGCCCGCGATCGCCTCCGCGACGTTGCGCTGCACCTTCCCGAACGGCGAGGACAGGGCGCCGACCCGCTCGTCGACGTCGTGGTCCTCGTGGCCGCGGTCCTGGAGGCCGTGGCCCGAGACGTGCACGGTCTCGTCCGGGCGCAGGGTCCCCGAGAACACCCGGACCAGCGAGATCCGGCCGACGTACGGGTCGGAGGACGTCTTGACGACCTCCGCGGCCAGCGGGCCCGCCGGATCGCAGGCCAGCGGGGCCCGCCGGGCGCCGCCGGGATGCGTGACGGCGGGCGCCTCGCGCTCCAGCGGGGTGGGGAACCCGCCGGTGATCAGATCCAGCAGTTCGACGGTGCCCAGGCCCTGCCGGGCGCCCTCGGCGGCGGGGGCGGCGGCCAGGACGGGGTGGAACCTGCCGCGCGACACGGCGCGTTCGAGGTCTTCGACGAGCGTCTTGACGTCGAGCTCCGCGCCGCTGAGGTAGCGGTCCATGAGGGTCTCGTCCTCGCTCTCGGCGATGATCCCCTCGATCAGCCGGTTGCGCGCCTCCTCGATGAGCGGCAGATGCGCCGCGTCCGGCGGATTGTCGGTCCGTACGCCCGTGGAGTAGTCGAAGACCCGCTGGGAGAGCAGCCCGATGAGCCCGGTGACGGACGTGTGGCCGTCGGAGCCCTCGGCGCCGTGCAACGGCAGGTACAGGGGCAGCACGGAGTCGGGGGAGTCGCCGCCGAGCGCCCGCCGGCAGACCGCCGTCATCTCCTCGAAGTCGGCGCGCGCGGCCTCCAGATGGGTCACGACCAGGGCGCGCGGCATGTTCACCGCGGCGCACTCGTCCCACACCATGCGGGTGGCGCCGTCCACGCCGTCGGCCGCCGAAACGATGAAGAGGGCCGCGTCCGCGGCTCGCAGACCGGCCCTCAACTCCCCGACGAAATCGGCGTAGCCGGGGGTGTCCAGCAGATTGATCTTGATGCCGCCCCACTCCACGGGGATCAGCGACAGCTGCACCGAGCGCTGCTGGCGGTGCTCGATCTCGTCGTAGTCGGAGGCACAGCCGCCGTCCTCGACCCGTCCGGCCCTGTTCACGGCGCCGCTCGCCAGCGCCAGGGCCTCCACCAGGGTCGTCTTCCCGGACCCGCTGTGGCCGACCAGCACCACATTCCGTACGGAGCTGGGCCGGTCGGCCGCCACTGCCCTGCCGGCGGCCCCTGGGTGCGTACTCGTCTTGTCGCCCATGTGTCTCGCCTCCCGGTCGACACTGCGGTACGTCGAGCTTTCCACCGGGGCCATGGTGCGTCCATACATCGCACACGCGGCCGTAACGGGACCGGCCGGACGAAGATCAACTCATCGGCCGGAAAAGGACCTTTGGGAGGCGGCTGGAAGACGGGACTGCGGCAGGGGCCGTGCGGCTTTGGACCCTTCAGCCTTTCGGTCTTTCCATCTTTCCGTCCTTCAGCGTGAGCTGACCGCGCCCGTGTCCCAGGCCCAGGCCGCGATCTCGACGCGGTTGCGCACCCCGAGCTTCGTCTGGACGCTCGCCAGATGCGTCTTGACCGTGGACAGGGAGAGGAACAGCTCCTGGCAGATCTCCTGATTGGTCCGGCCGACCGCGACCAGCCGCACCACGTCCGACTCCCGCCCGGTCAGCGGCGCGGACCCCGCCTGCGCCGCCGGCTTCCGCCGCTGCTCGCCCAGGCGCGCCAGCAGCCGTACGGTCACGGCCGGGGAGACCAGCGCGTCGCCGCGCGCCGCCGCCCGTACCGCCTCGACCAGCAGCCCCGGCCCCGCGTCCTTGAGGAGGAAGCCGCACGCCCCGTGCCGCATCGCGGTGTAGAGGTAGTCGTCCTGGTCGAAGGTGGTGACGATGACCACCCGCAGCGGATCGGCGGCGTCCGGGCCCGCGAGCACCCGGGTCACCTCCAGGCCGTCGAGTCTCGGCATCCGCACGTCCACCAGGCACACGTCGGGGCGCAGCCGGCGGGCGGCCTCGACGCACTCGGCGCCGTCCGCGGCCTCGCCGATCACGGTGATGCCGGGCTGCGCGTCGAGGATCAGCCGGAAGCCGGTACGGACCATCTCCTGGTCGTCGGCGATGAGTACGGTCGTCGTGGAGCTGCTCACCCGGGAGATCCTGCCATGGGCCCCGCGCCGGCCGGCGCGGGGAAGGCGGCGGCGACCAGCCAGCCGCCGTCCGCCGTCGGCTCGGCCCGCAGCTCGCCCTCGACGGCCTCCACCCGCTCCCGCAGCCCGAGCAGCCCGAAGCCGCCGCGCCCGCCCAGCGGCGCGAACCGCCGCTCGGCCGAAGGGGCGTTGCGGACCTGGACGGTGAGCCTCTCCCGGTCCGCGTCGACACGGACGTCGGCCGTGGCGGCGCCGGGGGCGTGGCGGCGCACATTGGTCAGCGCCTCCCGCACCACGCGCTGCACGGACGTCTCCACCGCGGGCCCCAGCCGGGCCCGCCGCGCCGCGTCGGTGACCTCCAGGGCGACCGGCGGGCCGCCATTGCGGGTGAACTCGGCCACGAGGGAAGGGAGTTCATCGAGTGTGTCGCCCGGCCGCAGGGGCTCCCCCTCCTCCTCGCGCAGCACGCGCACCAGCCGCCGCATCGAGTCCAGCGTCTCCGTCCCCGCCCGCTCGATGCTCTCCAGCAGCGGGTCCACCTGCTCGGGCGCGGTCTCCCGGACGGTACGGGCGGCCTGCGCCTGGATGACGATCCCGGTGACGTGGTGGGCGACGAAGTCGTGCAGGTCGCGGGCGAGTTCGCGCCGCTCGCCGTCGCGCACGGCGGAGATGGCGCGCACGCGCCGGCCGTCGAGCACGCGCAGATAGCTGCCGAGCCCGACGGCGGCGCCGACGAAGAAGGTGAGGAGGAAGGAGAAGGCGACCATCAGGTGCGGCTCGGCCATGCGCAGCGGCACCACGATGACCGCGAGGCCCAGAGCCGCGCTCAGCGCGACGGCCGTGCCCGGCGGCCCCTCCCTCCGCGCGACGCGCGTCAGGGCCAGCAGCAGGCAGGCGGTCTCCAGGAGCCCCCACGCGCCGTCCACGACGCGTTCGCCGGGCAGCAGCAGGAAGCCGGTCAGCAGCCAGGAGAGCACGACCGCGGCGGCGGTCCGCCAGGTCAGGCCGCGCGGCCGGGCCGCGGGCAGCAGCACCAGCGCGGCGATCAGCGGCCCGACCACGGGGAGCAGCCAGGCCCGCGGACCGGCGCCGGCGCGGCCCGCCGTGGCGGAGGCCAGGTCGGCGACCCACAGCAGGACGA
Organism: Streptomyces sp. NPDC050610; assembly: GCF_040654875.1. Lineage (NCBI taxonomy): Bacteria > Bacillati > Actinomycetota > Actinomycetes > Kitasatosporales > Streptomycetaceae > Streptomyces > Streptomyces sp. NPDC050610. Next base: position 281,076 of record NZ_JBFAIV010000004.1, read on the forward strand.
AGGCCGCGTACAGCGCGCAGAAGGCCAAGTGCCGGGCGCGGAGACGGGGGAGCGGTGCGCGATCTTTCACAGCTCCCAGGCTACGGAGCGGCGGCCGGCCCGGGGTCGGCCGATCGGCCGATACGGACGCGGGAGCCGTCGGCCGCTCGGCCGGTCTTCGGGCCCGCGGCCGTGGTGCCGCGACGACCTGTGTGCGCGGTCGGGCGGGAGGGGTCCGGCCCGGGCGGTCCGTACGGGCGGGGGCTGGGGCGTTCGTACGGGTTGGGGCTGCGATCTGTCCGTACGGGCCGGGGCGGGCCGGGGCAGTCGCACGCGTACGGGCGACGGTGCGCGCGGTCGGGCGGGAGCGGTCTGGCCCGGGCGGTCCGTACGGGCGGGTTCTGTACGGGCGGGCGGTGCGTGGACGTGCGGCGCGGCCCGCCAGGGTCCCGGTCGCCGGCCGGCCGTGACGAGCGCCATGGTCGCCGGACGCGATGCGTTCGCGGTGCGCGCATGTCGCGTGACTACGATGGGCCAGCCGGTGGCCCCTTGACCATCCGGCCCGATTCGACCTCCGGGAAGGCCATGCTGAACAAGTACGCGCGTGCTTTCTTCACGCGTGTTCTCACGCCGTTCGCCGCTCTGCTCATCCGGCTCGGTGTCAGCCCCGACGCGGTGACCCTCATCGGGACCGGCGGTGTCATGGCGGGCGCGCTGGTCTTCTACCCCCAGGGCGAGTTCTTCTGGGGCACCGTCGTCATCACCCTGTTCGTCTTCTCGGACCTGGTCGACGGCAACATGGCGCGCCAGCTCGGCCGCTCCAGCCGCTGGGGCGCGTTCCTCGACTCCACGCTGGACCGGGTCGCCGACGCCGCGATCTTCGGCGGCCTCGCGCTCTGGTACGCGGGAGGCGGCGACAGCCTCACGCTCTGCGCGGTGACGATCTTCTGCCTCGCCAGCGGCCAGGTGGTCTCGTACACCAAGGCGCGCGGCGAGGCGATCGGCCTGCCGGTGAACGTCAACGGGCTCGTCGAGCGCGCCGAGCGGCTGGTCATCTCGCTGGTCGCCTGCGGCTTCTCCGGGCTGCACAAGTTCGGCGTGCCCGGCATCCAGGTGCTGCTGCCGATCGCCCTGTGGGCCGTGGCCGCAGGCAGCCTCGTCACACTGGTGCAGCGGGTGGTGACCGTACGCCGCGAGGCCGCCGAGGCGGACGCGCAGGGGAGCGGGACCGCATGAAGGACCAGCTGACCGACGCGCTGTACGGGCTCGGCTGGAGCACCGTCAAGAAGCTGCCCGAACCCGTGGCCGTACGGCTCGGGCAGGGGATCGCCGACACCGCCTGGAAGCGGCGCGGCAAGAGCGTGCTGCGCCTGGAGTCGAACCTCGCGCGGGTCGTCCCCGACGCCGGCCCGGAGCGCCTCGCCGAGCTGTCGCGGGCCGGCATGCGCTCGTACCTGCGCTACTGGATGGAGTCCTTCCGGCTGCCGGCCTGGAGCAAGGAGCGCATCCGGGGCGGCTTCGACCCGCAGGACGTGCACCACCTGGAGAACGGCCTGGCCAGCGGCCGGGGCGTCATCATCGCCCTGCCGCACCTGGGCAACTGGGACCTCGCCGGGGCCTGGGTCACCACCAAGCTGGGCGTGCCGTTCACCACGGTCGCCGAGCGGCTCAAGCCCGAGACGCTGTACGACCGGTTCGTCGCCTACCGCGAGGGGCTGGGCATGGAGGTGCTGCCGCACTCCGGCGGCAGCGCGTTCGGCACCCTGGCCCGGCGGCTGCGCGCCGGCGGCCTGGTCTGCCTGGTGGCCGACCGGGACCTGTCCGCCTCGGGCGTCGAGGTGAAGTTCTTCGGCGAGACCGCGCGGATGCCCGCGGGCCCTGCCATGCTGGCGCGGCAGACCGGTGCGCTGCTGCTGCCGGTCACGCTCTGGTACGACGGGACACCGGTCATGCGCGGCCGGGTGCACCCGGAGGTCGAGGTTCCGGAGACCGGGACCCGCACCGAGCAGGCCGCCGCCATGACGCAGCAGCTGGCCGACGCGTTCGCCTCGGGCATCGCCGAGCACCCGGAGGACTGGCACATGCTCCAGCGCCTGTGGCTCGCCGACCTCGAACCGCGGGCGGACGGCGGTCCCGAGCCGCGCTCCGGCGCGGGCTCCAGACCTGAGCCCCACTCCGATGACAGCTCCGGAACGGAGAAGCCTTGAGGATCGGGATCGTCTGCCCGTACTCGTGGGACGTCCCCGGCGGCGTCCAGTTCCACGTCCGCGACCTCGCCGAGCACCTGATCCGGCTGGGCCACGAGGTGTCCGTACTGGCCCCGGCGGACGACGAGACACCGCTGCCGCCGTATGTGGTCTCCGCCGGACGTGCCGTACCGGTGCCCTACAACGGTTCGGTAGCGCGGCTCAATTTCGGATTCCTGTCGGCCGCCCGGGTGCGCCGGTGGCTGCACGACGGTGCTTTCGACGTCATCCACATCCATGAGCCCGGCACCCCGTCCGTCGGCCTGCTCGCCTGCTGGGCGGCGCAGGGCCCGATCGTGGCGACCTTCCACACCTCCAACCCGCGCTCCCGCTTCATGATCGCCGCGTATCCGATCCTCCAGCCCGCCCTGGAGAAGATCAGCGCGCGCATCGCGGTGAGCGAGTACGCCCGCCGGACCTTGGTCGAGCACCTCGGCGGGGACGCCGTCGTCATCCCCAACGGCGTGGACGTCGGCTTCTTCGCCGACGCCGAGCCCAAGGCGGAGTGGCAGGGCTCCACCATCGGCTTCATCGGCCGCATCGACGAGCCGCGCAAGGGCCTGCCGGTCCTGATGCGGGCGCTGCCGAAGATCCTCGCCGAGTGCCCGGAGGCCAGGCTGCTGGTCGCCGGGCGCGGTGACGAGGAGGAGGCGGTGGCGAGCCTGCCCGAGGAGATGCGCGGGCGCGTCGAGTTCCTCGGCATGGTCAGCGACGAGGACAAGGCGCGGCTGCTGCGCAGCGTCGACGTGTACGTCGCCCCCAACACCGGCGGCGAGTCCTTCGGGATCATCCTGGTCGAGGCGATGTCGGCGGGGGCGCCGGTGCTCGCCAGCGACCTCGACGCCTTCGTGCAGGTCCTCGACCAGGGCACGGCGGGCGAGCTGTTCGCCAACGAGGACGCCGACGCCCTCGCGGCCGCGGCGGTGCGGCTGCTCGGCGACCCCAAGCGGCGCACCGAGCTGAGCGAGCACGGCAGCCGGCACGTACGCCGCTTCGACTGGTCGACGGTGGGCGCGGAGATCCTCGCCGTGTACGAGATGGTCACGGCGGGCGCGGCCTCGGTGGCGGCGGACGAGCGGGCGGGGCTGCGCGCGCGGTTCGGGCTGGCTCGGGACTGACGCATTTCGGTTCTGAGGGGCTGAGGGGCTGATGGGCCTACGGGCGGGGGCGGCCGTCCAAGGCTCGGCGGGCACGGCCGACGGCCCGGCCGCGGGTGTCCGTCGGCGGCCGGGCCGGATCGTTCAGAACCGTTCAAGCTCCGCTCAGGCCGCGCTCGTGGCCGGCTCCGGCACGGCGGCGCCCCGGCGGTAGCCGATCAGGGACACGCCGTGGCGGGCGCGGAAGCGGCGCCCGTAGACGAGGGTCGCGGCCGCCAGCAGGCCGAGCAGCCCGTAACTCTGCACCTTTTCGATCGCCGGAACGGCGTCGACGGGCAGCGTCAGGGCGGTGATCGTACTGAGGGCCGCGTCGACGAGCTGGGCGCCGCCCCACAGCATCGTCACCCGCCGCAGCGCACGCCGGAACTCGGCCGACTCCGTCCACAGCAGGTCGCGTTCCGCCCTGGCCGCTTCGCCGTGCCACCGCCGCGAGAACTGGAAGACGAACGGCCGCGGCGCGTACAGCGTGCCCAGAATCCAGCCGGCCAGCCCCAGCGACAGCGCCACGTTCTTGAGCAGCAGCACCCGCGGCTCGCCGCTGATCAGCGAGGTGCCCGCGGAGAGGGCGAGCATGCCGACGACGAACAGGTCGAAGCCGTCGACGCGGCGGCGGACGGCCAGCGTGTACGCGGCGCGCACCGCCGGGGCCGCGCCGCTGAGCAGTAGCGCCAGCCACTGCGCGGCGCCCTGGGCGCGGAGCAGATAGTAGATGCCGAGCGGGAAGACGATGTTGACGGCGATCGAGGCGGCGACTGAGCGCCGTGTCTGCCGGTCCATGGGTGCCCCCTGGTCATGGACCGGCCGGTCGGGCCGGTCCGGTCGGGTCCGGTGTCCTTCACCGACACGCTAGGAAGCGGGGCGGCCGCGCGGATCGGAGTCAGGGTCGGTCCTCGGCGGCGCCTCTCCACCCCTGCGTTCCCTTGCGCCTCCACCCGCGTCTCCACCGGGGGGTGGACCGGGGCGGCCGGTACTGTGGCCCGGCGTGACCACTTTCATCTGGATCGCGGCGGCCCTGGTCGTCATCGGCGTCTACCTGAGCTGGACCGCGGGGCGCCTGGACCGGCTGCACAGCCGCATCGACGCGGCCAAGGCCGCGCTCGACGCACAGCTCCTGCGGCGCGCGTCGGTGGCGCAGGAACTCGGCACCTCGGGGGTCCTCGACCCGGCGGCGTCCATCGTGCTCTACCAGGCGGCGCACGCCGCCCGGCAGGCCGAGGAGGAGCACCGGGAGGTCGCCGAGAGCGAGCTGAGCCAGGCGCTGCGCGCGGTGTTCGCCGAGCCGGCGCAGGTCGAGGCGGTACGGGAGGCGCCGGGCGGCGAGGAGTCGGTGCGGGAGCTGATGGAGGCCGTGCGCCGGGCGCCGATGGCGCGGCGCTTCCACAACGACTCGGTGCGGGCGGCGCGGGCGGTGCGCGAGCACCGGGTGGTGCGCTGGTTCCGGCTGGCCGGCCACGCGCCGTTCCCGCTGGCCTTCGAGATGGACGACGAGCCCCCGGCCGCGCTGACGGAGCACGCGGCGCACTGACGCTCGTACGGGGGCGGGCGGGGGTTCTGGGGCCGGAATCGGGGTCGGGGGCGGTGCGGCTGCTGATGCCTGTGGAGCGCTGTTGTTCGTACGGTGCCGGTGTCCGTACGGCTGCTGTCGTTCGTACGGTGCTGGTGCTGGTGCTGGTGCTGGTGCTGGTGCAGGTGCTCGCGAGGTTCCTGTGCCCGTACGGCCGCTGCCGCTCGCACGGCGGCCGACGCTCGTACGGCCGCTGACCGCCCGTACGGGCCACCGGCCTCGGATTGGCTCTTTCCGCAGGTCGTACGCGTGAGGTTCGGTGGGTCATGCAGCGTCTCAGCCCTTGATAGCGAGGTCATCACGTGTCCACCACCACCGCGGGAAGCCCCGAGACCGGCACTGCGCGCGTCAAGCGCGGCATGGCCGAGCAGTTGAAGGGCGGCGTGATCATGGATGTGGTCACGCCTGAGGAAGCGAAGATCGCCGAGGACGCGGGCGCCGTCGCGGTCATGGCCCTGGAGCGGGTCCCGGCCGACATCCGCAAGGACGGCGGCGTGGCCCGGATGTCCGACCCGGACATGATCGACGGCATCATCGGGGCCGTCTCCATCCCGGTCATGGCCAAGTCCCGCATCGGCCACCTCGTCGAGGCCCAGGTCCTCCAGTCGCTCGGTGTCGACTACATCGACGAGTCCGAGGTGCTCACCCCGGCCGACGAGGTCAACCACAGCGACAAGTGGACGTTCACCACGCCCTTCGTCTGCGGCGCCACCAACCTCGGCGAGGCGCTGCGGCGGATCGCCGAGGGCGCGGCCATGATCCGCTCCAAGGGCGAGGCCGGCACCGGCAACGTGGTCGAGGCCGTCCGCCACATGCGGCAGATCAAGGGCGAGATCGGCCGGCTGCGCGCCCTCGACTCGCATGAGCTGTTCGCCGCGGCCAAGGAGCTGCGCGCCCCGTACGAGCTGGTCAAGGAGGTCGCCGAGCTCGGCAAGCTGCCGGTCGTGCTGTTCTCCGCGGGCGGCGTCGCCACCCCGGCCGACGCGGCGCTGATGCGCCAGCTCGGCGCCGAGGGGGTCTTCGTGGGCTCCGGGATCTTCAAGTCCGGCGACCCGGCGAAGCGGGCCGCGGCGATCGTGAAGGCCACGACCTTCTACGACGACCCCAAGATCATCGCGGACGCGTCCCGCAACCTCGGCGAGGCCATGGTCGGCATCAACTGCGACACCCTCCCCGAGTCCGAGCGCTACGCCAACCGCGGCTGGTAGACCGCGCCGACCGGTGGGCGGTCCCCGCGGCCGGGGCTTGGCGGCCCGTGTGACCCGCGTGATCCGGGCCTGCGCGACCCGCACGATTCGGGCCCGCGCGACCCGGGTTCGGGGCCCACGGGCTGGGTGATCCGAGCCCCTGCGGCCGGTTGACCCGAGCCCCACGGCCCGAGTGATCGGAGCCCCTGCGGCCCAGGTGCTCCGAGCCTCCACGGGCCCGATTGCTTCGAGCCCCCGTTGGTCCAGGTGACCGGCAGTCCCCGTGGCTCGCGTGATCAACGCCCCGAGGCCCCCGCGATCCCCGGCCGCCCACCGGGAGCCGACCCCTGAGAGGTATCCACTTCGTGTCCGTGTCCGTGTCCCACCCCGAGCCCGCCCCCGTGATCGGGGTGCTCGCCCTCCAGGGCGACGTCCGCGAACACCTCGCCGCCCTCGCCGAGACCGGCGTCCGCGCCCGCCCGGTCCGCCGTCCCGAGGAACTGGCCGAGGCCGACGGCCTGGTGATCCCCGGCGGCGAGTCGACCACCATCTCCAAGCTCGCCGTCGCCTTCGGGATGCTCGAACCGCTGCGCGCGCGGGTACGGGCCGGGATGCCCGTCTACGGGTCCTGCGCCGGAATGATCATGGTCGCGGACAAGCTGCTCGACGGCCGAGAGGACCAGGAGACGCTCGGCGGCATCGACATGATCGTGCGCCGCAACGCGTTCGGCAGGCAGAACGAGTCGTTCGAGGCGGCCGTCGAGGTCGCCGGGATAGCCGGCGGGCCGGTCGAGGGCGTCTTCATCCGCGCGCCCTGGGTCGAGTCCACGGGCGCCGGCGTCGAGGTGCTGGCCGTCCACGACGGCCATACGGTCGCCGTCCGGCAGGGCCGTGTCCTGGCCACGTCGTTCCACCCCGAACTCACTGGAGATCACCGGGTGCACGCGTTCTTCGTCGACATGGTGCGCGCCACGCTGTGAGCTCGCCCCGGTAGGATCTCAGGCGTTCATTCAAGATTTGGTTACGCGAAGGAGACACGCGGATGTCCGGCCACTCTAAATGGGCTACGACGAAGCACAAGAAGGCCGTGATCGATGCCAAGCGCGGCAAACTCTTCGCGAAGCTGATCAAGAACATCGAGGTCGCGGCCCGCACGGGCGGCGCCGACGTGGAGGGCAACCCGACCCTTTTCGACGCCATCCAGAAGGCGAAGAAGAGCTCGGTGCCGAACAAGAACATCGACTCCGCGGTCAAGCGCGGCGCCGGTCTCGAAGCCGGCGGCGCCGACTACGAGACGATCATGTACGAGGGGTACGGCCCGAACGGCGTCGCGGTGCTCATCGAGTGCCTCACCGACAACCGCAACCGCGCCGCCTCGGACGTCCGCGTGGCGATGACCCGCAACGGCGGCTCGATGGCCGACCCGGGATCGGTGTCCTACCTCTTCAACCGCAAGGGCGTCGTCATCGTCCCCAAGGCCGAGCTGACCGAGGACGACGTGCTCGGCGCGGTCCTGGACGCGGGTGCCGAAGAAGTCAACGACCTCGGCGACTCCTTCGAGGTGCTCAGCGAGGCCACCGACCTGGTCGCGGTCCGCACCGCCCTCCAGGACGCCGGCATCGACTACGACTCGGCCGACGCCAACTTCGTCCCCACCATGCAGGTGGAGCTGGAGGAGGACGGCGCGCGCAAGATCTTCAAGCTGATCGACGCGCTGGAGGACAGCGACGACGTGCAGAACGTCTTCGCCAACTTCGACGTCTCCGACGACGTCATGGCCAAGGTGGACGCCTGAGCCGCTGACCGCGTACGGGCGGGCCGACGGGGATGCTCCGTCGGCCCGTTCGTCATGTCGGCCCTCCGGTGCTCCGGCGTTCCGGCGCACGGCCCGGGCGGCCGGGCCCGACGCCGCGTCACCTCCGGTCGGGCCCGCGGGCGTGCCCGTGCCCGAGCGTTGTCAGTGGCAGCCGGTAACCTGCGTGAACAGTCGGCAGTCGGCCGAGGAAAGGGGGGCACGGTGCGCGTACTCGGCGTGGACCCGGGGCTGACCCGGTGCGGGATCGGCGTGGTGGAAGGCGTGGCGGGCCGCCCCCTGCGGATGGCCGGGGTCGGGGTCGTACGGACCGCGGCCGATGCCCCCGTCCCCGAGCGGCTCGTCCTCATCGAGCGCGGCATAGAGGCGTGGCTGGAGGAGCACCGGCCCGAATGCGTCGCCGTGGAGCGCGTCTTCAGCCAGCACAACGTCAGCACGGTCATGGGCACCGCCCAGGCCAGCGCCGTCGCCATGCTCTGCGCCGCCCGCCGCGGACTGCCCGTCGCGCTGCACACCCCCAGCGAGGTCAAGGCCGCCGTCACCGGCTCCGGCCGCGCCGAGAAGGCCCAGGTCGGCGCCATGGTCACCCGGCTGCTGCGGCTGGACGCGCCGCCGAAGCCGGCGGACGCCGCCGACGCCCTCGCCCTGGCCATCTGCCACATCTGGCGCGCGCCGGCGACCAACCGCCTCCAAGAAGCCGTCGCGGCCCACCGCCGCACCCTCGCCCCAGCACGTCTCCCGAAAGGCACCCGATGATCGCCTTCGTCTCCGGCCGGGTCGCGGCCCTCGCCCCGGACACCGCAGTCGTCGAGGTCGGCGGCGTCGGCATGGCGCTCCAGTGCACCCCGGGCACGCTCGCCGCCCTGCGCGTCGGACAGCCCGCCAAGCTCGCCACCTCCCTCGTCGTCCGCGAGGAATCGCTGACCCTCTACGGCTTCGCCGACGACGACGAGCGCCAGACCTTCGAGCTGCTCCAGACCGCGAGCGGCGTCGGCCCGCGGCTGGCCCAGGCCATGCTCGCCGTGCACGCCCCCGACGCCCTGCGGCGCGCCGTCGCCACCGGCGACGAGAAGGCCCTGACGGCCGTGCCCGGCATCGGCAAGAAGGGCGCCCAGCGGCTGCTGCTCGAACTGAAGGACCGCCTCGGCGACCCGGTCGGCCCCGGCGCGGGCACGGGCGTCGGCAGCGCCGCCGGCCCCGGCTGGCGCGAGCAGCTGACCGCCGCCCTGATCGGCCTCGGCTACGCCACCCGGGAGGCCGACGAGGCGGTCGTGGCCGTGGCCCCGCAGGCGGAGGCGGCCATGGCCGAGGGCGCTCAGCCGGCCGTACCGCAGCTGCTGCGCGCCGCGCTGCAGACCCTCAACCGGGCCCGCTGACGACCGGCCCCGCACGCCACCGCCTACCCGAGAGACCCACCATGAACTGGGACGAGCCCGCAGCGGCCACACCCGACGCCGACCTCGACGGCCCCGCGGGGCCGGGCGGGCGGCTGGTGGACGCCGCCGTCGGAGCCGACGGCGACGACCAGGCCGTCGAGGCCGCCCTGCGGCCCAAGGACCTCGACGAGTTCGTCGGCCAGGAGCGCGTCCGCGAACAGCTCGACCTGGTGCTGCGCGCGGCCCGCCAGCGCGGCGCCACCGCCGACCACGTCCTGCTCTCCGGCGCGCCCGGCCTCGGCAAGACCACCCTCTCGATGATCATCGCCGCCGAGATGGGCGCCCCCATCCGGATCACCTCCGGCCCCGCCATCCAGCACGCCGGCGACCTCGCCGCGATCCTCTCCTCCCTCGCCGAGGGCGAGGTCCTCTTCCTCGACGAGATCCACCGCATGTCGCGGCCCGCCGAGGAGATGCTGTACATGGCCATGGAGGACTTCCGGGTCGACGTCATCGTCGGCAAGGGCCCCGGCGCCACCGCCATCCCCCTCGAACTGCCGCCCTTCACCCTCGTCGGCGCCACCACCCGCGCCGGACTCCTGCCGCCGCCGCTGCGCGACCGCTTCGGCTTCACCGGCCACATGGAGTTCTACGCGCCGGCCGAGCTGGAGCGCGTCATACACCGCTCCGCCCGCCTCCTCGACGTGGAGATCGAGCGGGACGGGGCAAGCGAGATCGCCGGCCGGTCCCGCGGCACCCCCCGCATCGCCAACCGGCTGCTGCGCCGCGTCCGCGACTACGCGCAGGTCAAGGCGGACGGGCTGATCACCGCCGAGATCGCCGCGCAGGCCCTCGACGTGTACGAGGTGGACGCCCGCGGCCTGGACCGGCTCGACCGCGCGGTCCTCACCGCCCTCCTCAAGCTCTTCAGCGGCGGGCCGGTGGGCCTCTCCACCCTCGCCGTGGCGGTGGGGGAGGAGCGCGAGACGGTCGAGGAGGTCGCCGAACCGTTCCTGGTCAGGGAGGGGCTGCTGGCCCGTACGCCCAGAGGCCGGGTCGCCACCCCGGCCGCCTGGGCGCACCTCGGACTCCTGCCGCCGCGACAGGGCGCGGGCGGCCCCGGGCAGCCGGGACAGAGCGGCCTGTTCGACGGCTGACGGCGCGGGGACTGGTCGGCTCAGGAACCCCGGTGCCATGCTGGGCGTTGTTCCATAGGTGCGGACTCGCTTAGACTCCGCCGATGCCGTCCGTCTCGGTCCGGCATACCACCCCCGTAGTCCAGGCCGCTCCCCGGCGGTCGTGTGAAGGAAACCCGTCCCGTGAATCTCGTGACTCTCCTCCCGTTCATCGTGCTCATCGGGGCCATGTTCCTGATGACCCGGTCGGCGAAGAACAAGCAGCGCCAGGCCGCCACGATGCGGAACCAGATGCAGCCAGGCTCCGGCGTGCGCACGATCGGGGGCATGTACGCCACCGTCAAGGAGGTCCACGACGACGCGGTCAGCCTTGAGATCGCCCCCGGCGTGCACGCGATCTACGCGAAGAACTCCATCGGCGCCGTCCTTGAGGACTCGGAGTACAACCGCATCGTGCACGGGATCGAGCCCGAGGGCACCGAGACGCCGGTCGTCCCGGACGACGCCTCCTCGCTGACCGAGGACATCGAGCCGGCCGCCGAGGAGAAGAAGATCGACCTCGGCAAGGGCAAGGCGGACGAAGCGGGCGCGTCGGCGGACGACGCGAAGCCCGAGGACGTCAAGAAGGACGGCAAGCGCGACGGCGACACCGACGCGAAGTAAGGCCCCGTACGACGAACCGCGGAGCGCCCATTGAGCGGTGCGCCGCGGTTCCCTGACGGTCTAGGCTCCGGCGGGGGCACGTCCCCACAACACTTCGTGGCCGCCCGGCGCACACCCGACGCCGGGCGGTTGGACAGGGAGATACGACAAGGTGGCAGCACCGAAGAAGGGCCGTAGGTCCCCGGGCGGCCAGGGCAGGCCGGGGCGGATTCTCGCCCTGATCCTGATCGCCATGGTGGCGCTCGTGGGCGGGATGTTCACCTCCGGGCACACCACGCCGCGGTTGGGCATCGACCTCGCCGGTGGTACGAGCTTCACGCTGGAGGCCAAGAACCAGCCGGGCAAGCCCAACGCCATCAACACGACCAACATGAACACCGCCGTGGGCATCATCAACCGGCGTGTCAATGGTCTGGGCGTCACCGAGGCCGAGGTCCAGACGCAGGGCGCCAATCACATCATCGTGAACATCCCCAAGGGGACGGACGCGAAACAGGCCCGCCAGCAGGTCGGCACCACCGCCCAGCTCGGCTTCCGCCCGGTGCTGAGCACCACGCCCGTCAGCAAGTCCCCGCAGCCGTCCACCAGCCCTTCCTCCACCGCGAAGGACAAGAAGGACGGTAAGGGCGACAAGGACGGTAAGGACAAGGGCAAGGGCGGCGACAAGGCCGACCCGTCCGGCAGCAGTTCCACGCCCACCGGCACCCCGACGTCCAAGACGCAGGGCAGGGCCGTCACCGACGCCCTGAAGGCCGACGCGACCCCCGACCCCAAGACCACGGGCAAGGGGAAGGACTCCAAGGACGCCAAGGACGGCAAGGACCCGAAGCCCTCCCAGACGCCCCCCGGCTCCCCGGACGTCGCCGCCCTCCAGAAGCAGCTCGCCGAACTGGACTGCACCACCAAGGAGGGGATGGCCAAGGCGCGCGAGAAGGCAGCGGGCGCGGCCCCCAAGGACACGGTCGTCGCGTGCAAGAAGGACGGCTCCGCCAAGGAGATCCTGGGCCCGGTCGCCGTCGAGGGCACCGACGTCAACGGCGCCTCCGCGGTCTTCGACAGCCAGCGCGGCCAGGGCTGGATCGTCCAGCTGAAGTTCACCTCCGGCGGCTCCAAGAAGTTCGCGGCCGTCACCGGCAAGCTGGCCGGCCAGCAGCCGCCGCAGAACCAGTTCGCGATCGTCCTCGACGGCGAGGTCGTCTCCGACCCGTCGGTCAGCCAGTCCATCGCGGGCGGCGAGGCCGAGATCTCCGGCAGCTTCACCCAGCAGAGCGCCCAGGACCTCGCCAACGTGCTGTCCTTCGGCGCGCTGCCGCTCTCCTTCGACGTCGTCACCGAGACCACCGTGACCGCGGCGCTCGGCGGCGAACAGCTGCGCGCCGGTCTGCTCGCGGGCGCCATCGGCCTCGTGCTGGTGATCATCTACCTGGTGGCGTACTACCGCGGCCTCGCGCTCGTCGCCCTGGCCAGCCTCGGGGTCTCCGCGGTCCTGACCTACACGATCATGACCCTGCTCGGCCCGGCCATCGGCTTCGCGCTGAACCTGCCGGCCGTCTGCGGCGCCATCGTGGCCATCGGCATCACCGCCGACTCCTTCATCGTGTACTTCGAACGCATCCGGGACGAGATCCGCGACGGCCGGACCCTGCGCCCGGCCGTCGAGCGCGGCTGGCCGCGCGCCCGGCGCACCATCCTGGTCTCCGACTTCGTGTCCTTCCTCGCCGCCGCGGTGCTCTTCATCGTCACCGTCGGCAAGGTGCAGGGCTTCGCGTTCACGCTCGGCCTGACCACGCTCCTCGACGTCGTGGTGGTCTTCCTCTTCACCAAGCCGCTCATGACGATCCTGGCCCGGCACAAGTTCTTCGCCGGCGGACACCCGTGGTCGGGGCTGGACCCCAAGCGCCTCGGCGTGAAACCGCCGCTACGGGCCGCCCGCCGCCGCTCCTCCGCCCCCGTCGACCCCAAGGAGGCGTGAGATGTCGAAACTCGGCAGCATCGGCGCCCGGCTCTACCGCGGTGAGGTCGGCTACGACTTCGTGGCCAAGCGGAAGATCTGGTACGGCATCTCGATCCTCATCACCATCACGGCCATCGTCGGCCTGGCGGTGCGCGGCCTGAACATGGGGATCGACTTCTCCGGCGGAGCCGTCTTCACCACCCCGACCACCTCCGTCTCGGCCGAGCAGGCCGAGGAGACCGCCAAGAAGGCGTCGGGCCACACCGCGATCGTCCAGAAGCTCGGCAACAAGTCCCTGCGCATCCAGGTCAGCGAACTCAGCACGAGCGACTCCCGCTCGACGCAGGAGGCGCTCGCCAAGAAGCTGGACGTGCCGACCGAGAAGATCAACACGGACATCATCGGTCCGAGCTGGGGCGACCAGATCGCCAACAAGGCATGGATGGGCCTGGGGATCTTCATGGTCCTGGTGGTGATCTATCTCGCCATCGCCTTCGAGTGGCGGATGGCCATCGCCGCCCTGATCGCCCTGATCCACGACCTCTCCATCACCGTCGGCGTCTACGCGCTCGTCGGATTCGAGGTCACGCCGGGCACCGTGATCGGTCTGCTGACCATCCTCGGTTACTCCCTCTACGACACCGTCGTCGTCTTCGACGGGCTCAAGGAGAGCGCCCGGGGCATCACCAAGCAGAGCCGCAACACCTACAGCGAAATCGCCAACCGCAGCCTCAACGGCACCCTGGTGCGCTCCATCAACACCACGGTCGTGGCGCTGCTGCCGGTCGCCGCCCTGCTCTTCATCGGCGGCGGATTCCTCGGCGCGGGCATGCTCAACGACATCTCGCTGGCCCTCTTCGTCGGCCTCGCGGCCGGCGCGTACTCCTCGATCTTCATCGCCACCCCGCTCGTCGCCGACTTCAAGGAACGCGACCCGCAGATGAAGGCCCTGGCCAAGCGGGTGCGCGCCAAGCGCGCCGCCGCCGCGGCCAAGGCCGAATCGGGCGCGGAGGCGGATGATCGGGACGCCGCCGACGACATCGACGACGAGGATTCCGACGCCGACGAAGACGACGACACGGCCGCGGCCGGCGTCGTCGGACCGCGCCGCCAGCCCGCCGCCCGCAACCGCGGTCGCGGCCGTCCGTCGGGCAAACGCCGGTGAACGACACTGAGGAGCTGCGCTCCCTGCTGCTCAGCCGCATCGCGGACGTATTGGACTACCCGAAGCCGGGCGTGGTGTTCAAGGACATCACCCCGCTGCTCGCCGACGCCAAGGCGTTCGGCGCGCTCACCGACGCGCTCGTGGAGCTCTGCGAGCGCCACCGCGCGGACAAGGTCGTGGGCCTGGAGGCGCGCGGCTTCATCCTGGCGGCCCCGGTCGCCGTCCGCGCGGGGCTCGGCTTCGTGCCCGTACGCAAGGCCGGCAAGCTCCCCGGAGCGACGCTCGCCCAGTCGTACGAGCTGGAGTACGGCAGCGCCGAGATCGAGATACACGCCGACGCGCTGCGGCCCGGCGACCGGGTCCTGGTCATCGACGACGTCCTGGCCACCGGCGGCACCGCCGAGGCGTCCGTCCAGCTCATCCGCCGTACGGGCGCGGAGGTCGCGGGGGTGGCCGTCCTGCTGGAGCTGGGCTTCCTGCCCGGCCGCGAACGGCTGGCGCCGGCGCTGGCGGGCGCCCCGCTGGAGACCCTGATCACGGTCTGACCAGCGACGCGGCCCAGCCGCACAGAACGCGGGCGGGCACCGGGGAAGACCCCGGTGCCCGCCTTCCGTTATCCACAGGCCGGACGCCTGCGGAAGAGCGAGGTGGCCGGGATCGTTACCATGGCAGTCCGGACCTGACCGGGGGGCCGGACCCGCATGAGGAGAGTGCTCTTGCCAGACGAGGCCCAGCCGCTCACCGCCGCGCAGCCGCAGCAGCCCGCACCCGAGGCCGCGGCGGCCGCGAACACGCCCCGGGACCGAGGTGACGCCGCGGCGCGCACCGCGGCGGAGCCCGAGGCGAAGGCCGGGCCCGAGCCCGCACCGCAGCCCATGCCGACGACCGCCCCGAAGACGGCGGCCGAGGCCGTGCCCCCGACCCCGGCGGACCGGCCGAAGCCCGCCCCCGAGCAGCAGCCGACCCCTCCGGCGGACCGCCCCGCCCTCGGCGCCACCTCCGCCCGCCCGGCCCCCGGCCCCACCGCCCGCTCCGGCTCCTCCAACCGGGTCCGGGCCCGCCTCGCCCGCCTGGGCGTGCAGCGCTCCAGCCCGTACAACCCGGTCCTCGAACCGCTGCTGCGCATCGTCCGCGGCAACGACCCCAAGGCCGACGCCGCGACGCTCCGCCAGATCGAGAAGGCGTACCAGGTCGCCGAGCGCTGGCACCGCGGCCAGAAGCGCAAGAGCGGCGATCCCTACATCACCCACCCGCTCGCCGTCACCACCATCCTCGCCGAGCTGGGCATGGACCCCGCCACGCTGATGGCGGGCCTGCTGCACGACACCGTCGAGGACACCGAGTACGGGCTCGACACCCTGCGCCGCGACTTCGGCGACCAGGTCGCCCTCCTCGTCGACGGCGTCACCAAGCTCGACAAGGTCAAGTTCGGCGAGGCCGCCCAGGCCGAGACCGTGCGCAAGATGGTCGTCGCCATGGCCAAGGACCCGCGTGTCCTGGTCATCAAGCTCGCCGACCGGCTGCACAACATGCGCACCATGCGCTACCTCAAGCGGGAGAAGCAGGAGAAGAAGGCCCGCGAGACCCTGGAGATCTACGCCCCGCTGGCGCACCGGCTGGGCATGAACACCATCAAGTGGGAGCTGGAGGACCTCGCCTTCGCGATTCTCTACCCCAAGATGTACGACGAGATCGTGCGGCTCGTCGCCGAGCGGGCCCCCAAGCGCGACGAATACCTGGCGATCGTCACCGACGAGGTCCAGACCGACCTGCGCGCCGCCCGGATCAAGGCCACCGTCACCGGACGGCCCAAGCACTACTACAGCGTCTACCAGAAGATGATCGTGCGCGGCCGCGACTTCGCCGAGATCTACGACCTGGTGGGCATCCGCGTCCTCGTCGACACCGTCCGCGACTGCTACGCGGCGCTCGGCACCGTGCACGCCCGGTGGAATCCGGTGCCGGGGCGGTTCAAGGACTACATCGCGATGCCCAAGTTCAACATGTACCAGTCGCTGCACACGACGGTCATCGGGCCCAGCGGCAAGCCGGTCGAACTCCAGATCCGCACGTTCGACATGCACCGCCGCGCCGAGTACGGCATCGCCGCGCACTGGAAGTACAAGCAGGAGGCCGTCGCCGGCGCCTCCAAGGTCCGCACCGACGTGCCCAAGAACGCGGGCAAGGGCCAGGACACCGTCAACGACATGGCGTGGCTGCGCCAGCTGCTCGACTGGCAGAAGGAGACCGAGGACCCGGGCGAGTTCCTCGAATCGCTGCGCTTCGACCTCTCCCGCAACGAGGTCTTCGTCTTCACGCCGAAGGGCGACGTCATAGCGCTTCCGGCCGGGGCCACCCCGGTCGACTTCGCGTACGCGGTGCACACCGAGGTCGGCCACCGCACCATAGGCGCCCGCGTCAACGGACGGCTCGTACCGCTCGAATCGACCCTGGACAACGGCGACCTGGTGGAGGTCTTCACCTCCAAGGCGGCCGGCGCCGCGCCGTCCCGCGACTGGCTCGGCTTCGTCAAGTCCCCGCGGGCCCGCAACAAGATCCGCGCCTGGTTCTCCAAGGAGCGCCGGGAGGAGGCGATCGAGCAGGGCAAGGACGCCATAGCGCGGGCGATGCGCAAGCAGAACCTGCCCATCCAGCGCATCCTGACCGGCGATTCGCTCGTCACCCTCGCCCACGAGATGCGCTACCCCGACATCTCCTCCCTGTACGCGGCCATCGGCGAGGGGCACGTCGCCGCGCAGGGCGTCGTGCAGAAGCTCGTCCAGGCGCTCGGCGGCGAGGAGGCGGCCAACGAGGACATCGTCGAGTCCACCCCGATCCGCGGCCGCTCCAAGCGGCGTTCCAACGCGGACCCCGGCGTCGTCGTCAAGGGCGTCGACGATGTGTGGGTCAAGCTCGCGCGCTGCTGTACGCCCGTGCCCGGCGACCCCATCATCGGCTTCGTCACCCGCGGCAACGGCATCTCGGTGCACCGCGCGGACTGCGTCAACGTCGACTCGCTCTCGCAGCAGCCGGAGCGGATCATCGAGGTCGAGTGGGCGCCCACCCAGTCCTCGGTCTTCCTCGTCGCCATCCAGGTGGAGGCCCTCGACCGCTCCCGGCTCCTCTCGGATGTCACGCGGGTCCTCTCGGACCAGCACGTCAACATCCTCTCCGCCGCGGTCCAGACCTCCCGCGACCGGGTCGCCACCTCGCGGTTCACCTTCGAGATGGGCGACCCCAAGCACCTCGGCCACGTCCTCAAGGCGGTCCGCACGGTGGAGGGCGTGTACGACGTCTACCGCGTGACCTCGGCCCGCAGGCCCTGAGCGCGTAAACGGGTAAAGGCGTCGGGAACGGCGACGGCCCGGCGGGAGATCTCCCGCCGGGCCGTTCCGCGATCCGCTGCCAGGCGTCAGCCGCCGAACTCCTCAAGTCCCTTGAGGGCCTGGTCCAGCAGCGCCTGACGGCCGTCGAGCTCCTTCGCGAGCTTGTCGGCCTTGGCGGTGTTGCCCGCCGCGCGCGCCTTGTCGATCTGCTCCTGGAGCTTGTCCACCGCCGCCTGCAACTGGCCGGTGAGCCCCGCCGCGCGGGCCCGCGCCTCCGGGTTCGTACGACGCCACTCGGTGGACTCGGCCTCCTGGATCGCGCGCTCCACCGCGTGCATCCGGCCCTCGATCTTGGGCCGGGCGTCGCGCGGCACATGGCCGATGGCCTCCCAGCGCTCGTTGATCGAGCGGAAGGCGGCGCGCGCGGACTTGAGGTCCGCGACCGGCAGGAGTTTCTCGGCCTCGATGACCAGCTCCTCCTTGCGCGTGAGGTTGCCCTGCTGCTCGGCGTCGCGCTCCGCGAACACCTCGCTGCGGGCGTGGAAGAAGACGTCCTGCGCGCCGCGGAAGCGGTTCCACAGATCGTCCTCGGCCTCCCGCTGGGCACGCCCGGCGGCCTTCCAGTCAGCCATCAGCTCGCGGTAACGGGCGGCCGTCGGGCCCCAGTCGGTGGAGCCGGAGAGCGCCTCGGCCTCCGAGACCAGCTTCTCCTTCGCCTTGCGGGCCTCCTCGCGCTGCGCGTCCAGCGACGCGAAGTGCGCCTTGCGCCGCTTCGAGAACGCCGACCGGGCGTGCGAGAAGCGGTGCCACAGCTCGTCGTCCGTCTTGCGGTCGAGACGCGGCAGCCCCTTCCAGGTGTCGACCAGGGCCCGCAGCCGCTCGCCGGCCGACCGCCACTGCTCGCTCTCGGCCAGCTCCTCGGCCTCGGTGACGAGCGCCTCCTTGGCGCCGCGCGCCTCGTCGGACTGGCGGGCCTTGGCGGCCTTGCGCTCCTCGCGCCGCGCGTCGACATCGGCGACCAGCTTGTCGAGCCGCTTGCGCAGGGCGTCCAGATCGCCGACCGCGTGGTGCTCGTCGAGCTGCGTGCGCAGATGGTCGATGGCGGTCGTCGCGTCCTTCGCCGACAGGTCGGTGGTCCGCACCCGGCGTTCGAGGAGGCCGATCTCGACGACCAGGCCCTCGTACTTGCGCTCGAAGTAGGCGAGAGCCTCCTCGGGGGTCCCCGCCTGCCATGACCCGACGACCTGCTCGCCGTCGGCGGTACGCACGTACACGGTCCCCGTCTCATCGACGCGGCCCCATGGGTCGCTGCTCACAGCGCCTCCTCCACATGATGCCGGGCGGGCGTGCGGCCCGCGGGCATCGTCCACAGTTTCTTCCGGCCGGGCAGCGCCCTGGCCGGTCCGACGGCTTGAAGTTGCCGGCTTTCGTTCGCGCCTCGCAGGGTGACGGCCGTCGGAGCAGGCACCCTGCACAAGGCCAACATAGGCGACCGGCGGCCCGGCTGTCCGTAGCTCGCGCGACCGAAATTTCGCGGTACGGGCAGTGGGGCGGAGGTCAGGAGCCGGTCACCGCCGCCTTGTCGATCACCACCGAGGCGTTCGGAGCACCGTCTCCCTGGCCGGAACTCTCACCAGCGGCGGCGAGCTTCTTGAGGACCTTCATGCCGTCGGCGTCGATCGTCCCGAAGGGCGTGTACTGCGGCGGCAGCTTGCTGTCCTGGTAGACGAGGAAGAACTGGCTGCCCCCGGTGTGCGGTTTGCCGGTGTTGGCCATCGCCACGGTCCCGGCCGGGTAGACCCCGCCCTTGAGCGAGGGGGACTTGAGGTTCTCGTCCGGCAGCGTGTAACCGGGGCCGCCGCTTCCGGTGCCCTTCGGGTCGCCGCACTGGAGCACGTAGATACCGCTCGTGGTGAGCCGGTGGCACTTGGTGTGGTCGAAGAACCCCTTGTCCGCGAGGAACTTGAAGGAGTTGACCGTGTGCGGGGCGTTCTTCGCGTCGAGCTTCAGCCCGATGGCGCCGCAGGTCGTGTCGAGCTTCATCGTGTACGAGGCCGACGTGTCCACCGACATGTCCGGCTCCTTCTTCCACGTCGCCGTCGCGGGCGAGCCCGGCGCGGGCTTCGCCTTGCAGGGGTCGGCGGCGGGGGAGCCGGTGGCGGCCGCCTTCTCGGCGCTGTCGGACTTGTCGGAACTGGAGTCGTCCGTCAGCGATGTCGACGCGTACGCGGCGACGCCCGCCGCCAGCACCACGGCGAGACCCGCGGCGATCACCACATTGCGGCGGCGCGCCTTGCGCCGGGCCGCCTCGCGCCGCTGCTGCTGCCGCTCGAACTTCTCCCGGGCGAGCTGCCGCCGCCGCTGCTCGTTGTTGACCACCGGGTCATCTCCTCCTGCCGTCGTACCAGCCATGACCTGAGCCTGGCCGTACGGTATATGGGTTCGCGGCGGCAGGAGTGCCGCCGGTAGGCTTTGGGCAGCCGAGATCTTCCCTCGTGATCTGCCTCCGGACGATTTAAGGACGAACGTGCTCATTGCCGGGTTCCCCGCCGGGGCCTGGGGGACCAACTGTTATCTGGTCGCCCCCGCCGCCGGCGAGGAGTGCGTGATCATCGACCCGGGCCACCAGGCGGCCCCCGGGGTCGAGGAGACGCTCGCCAAGCATCGGCTGAAGCCCGTGGCCGTCGTCCTCACCCATGGGCACATCGACCACGTCGCCTCGGTCGTCCCCGTCTGCGGCGCCCACGACGTGCCGGCCTGGATCCACCCCGCGGACCGCTACATGCTGAGCGACCCGGAGAAGGCGCTGGGCCGCTCCATCGGGCAGCCGCTCATGGGCGAGCTGACCATGGGGGAGCCGGACGACGTCGAGGAGCTGACGGACGGCGCGGCGCTGCGCCTCGCGGGGCTGGAGTTCTCCGTCGTGCACGCGCCCGGCCATACCAAGGGGTCGGTGACCTTCAGGACGCCCGAGACCGCCGACGTGCCGTCGGTGTTCTTCGCGGGCGACTTCCTGTTCGCCGGCTCCATCGGACGCACCGACCTGCCCGGCGGCGACCACGCCGAGATGCTCGACTCGCTGGCCCGCGTGTGCCTGCCGCTCGACGACTCGACCGTGGTGCTGTCCGGCCACGGCCCCCAGACGACCATCGGCCGCGAGCGCGCCACCAACCCGTTCCTGCGGGACGTGGCCGCCGGCCTCGGAGCCGACACCCCGGCTCCACGACGAGGAATGTGAATCTTCATCCCGTGAGCACCTTCAAGGCACCCAAGGGCACGTACGACCTGATCCCGCCGGACTCCGCGGCGTTCCTCGCGGTCCGCGAGGCGATCTCCGCGCCGCTCAAGCGCTCCGGCTACGGCTATGTCGAGACGCCCGGCTTCGAGAGCGTCGAGCTCTTCTCGCGCGGCGTCGGCGAGTCCACCGACATCGTGACCAAGGAGATGTACACCCTCACCACCAAGGGCGGCAGCGAACTGGCGCTGCGCCCCGAGGGCACCGCGTCCGTGCTGCGCGCGGCGCTGGAGGCCAACCTGCACCGCGGCGGCCTCCCCGTGAAGCTCTGGTACTCCGGCTCGTACTACCGCTACGAGCGGCCGCAGAAGGGGCGCTACCGCCACTTCTCGCAGGTCGGCGCGGAGGCGCTGGGCGCCGAGGACCCGGCGCTCGACGCGGAGCTGATCATCCTGGCCAATGACGCGTACCGCTCGCTCGGGC
Organism: Streptomyces sp. NPDC050610; assembly: GCF_040654875.1. NCBI lineage: Bacteria > Bacillati > Actinomycetota > Actinomycetes > Kitasatosporales > Streptomycetaceae > Streptomyces > Streptomyces sp. NPDC050610. The sequence goes on from NZ_JBFAIV010000004.1 coordinate 302,360, forward strand.
TGCGGAACTTCCGCATCCTGCTCAACTCGCTGGGCGACAAGGAGTGCCGCCCGGCGTACCGCGCGGCGCTCCAGGACTTCCTGCGCGGTCTCGACCTCGACGACGAGACCCGCCGCCGCATCGACATCAACCCGCTGCGGGTCCTCGACGACAAGCGCGACGCGGTCCAGAAGCAGCTCGTGGGCGCGCCGATGCTCCGCGACCACCTGTGCGAGGCGTGCAAGGAGTACCACGAGCAGGTGCGCGAGCTGCTGACGGCGGCGGGCGTGGCCTTCGAGGACGACGAGAAGCTGGTGCGCGGGCTGGACTACTACACCCGCACCACGTTCGAGTTCGTCCACGACGGCCTCGGCTCGCAGTCCGCGGTCGGCGGCGGCGGCCGCTACGACGGCCTCTCCGAGATGATCGGCGGGCCGGAGCTGCCGTCGGTCGGCTGGGCGCTCGGCGTCGACCGCACGGTCCTGGCGCTGCAGGCGGAGGGCGTCGAGCTCGAACTGCCCGCGGCCACCGAGGTCTTCGCGGTGCCGCTCGGCGAGGAGGCCCGGCGGGCGCTCTTCGGGGTGGTCACCGAGTTGCGCCGGGCCGGGGTCGCCGCGGACTTCGCGTACGGCGGCAAGGGCCTGAAGAACGCGATGAAGTCGGCGAACCGTTCCGGCGCCCGGTATGCCGTGGTGGCGGGCGAACGGGACCTCGCCGAGGGAGTCGTGCAGCTCAAGGACCTGGAGAGCGGCGAACAGGCGCCGGTCGCGTTCGAAACCGTTGTGGGTGAACTGCTCGCCAAGCGGGGCTGATTGCCCGAGGCTGGTGCAGAATGGGCGGTCCACGACCGACTGACGGGACGAACGGCGCTATGACGACTGAGGCACTTGACCGCACGGAAGCGGACGAGGAGGAGGCGGGCACGGGCGCCGTGGGCGGCAGCCGTGCGTTCGCCCTCACGCTCGTGATCACCGGCGCCATGGGGCTGCTGGCCGCCTGGGTCATCACGCTGGACAAGACCAAGATCCTTGAAGCCAAGGTCGACGGCCGCACGTTCACCCCCGGCTGCAGCCTCAACCCCATCGTCTCCTGCGGCAATATCATGGAGAGCGCGCAGGCCAAGGCGTTCGGGTTCTCCAACCCGATGCTGGGCCTGGTCGCGTACGGCATCGTGATCTCGATCGGGCTGGGGCTGCTGGCCGGCGCCCGCTGCCGCCGCTGGTACTGGCTCGGGTTCGAGGCCGGCTGCCTCTTCGGCGTCGGCTTCGTGACCTGGCTCCAGTACCAGTCGCTGTACGTCATCGGCTCGCTCTGCCTCTGGTGCTGCCTGGCCTGGGTCGCCACCATCTTCATGTTCTGGTACGTCACCCTGAACAACATCCGGCACGGCTTCATCCCGCTCCCGGCCGGGCTGCGCCGCGGTCTGCTGGAGTTCCACTGGGTCGTCCCGGTGCTCTGGGTCGGCGTGATCGGCATGCTGATCCTCACCCGGTGGTGGTCGTTCTGGACCGGCGGCAGCGCCTGACCGTCGCAGGTCAGCGCCGTATGACGGCGTTGTCAGTGGGGTGGCATAGGGTTTCGGTGTGGAACCAGACCTGTTCACCGCCGCCGCCGAGGACCGCCAGGAGAAGGAGCCCTCCAGCAGTCCGCTGGCCGTCCGGATGCGCCCGCGCGTCCTCGACGAAGTCGTGGGCCAGCAGCATCTGCTGAAGCCGGGCTCGCCGCTGCGCCGCCTGGTCGGCGAGGGGAGCGGCGGCCCGGCCGGGCCGTCCTCGGTGCTCCTCTGGGGCCCGCCGGGCATCGGCAAGACGACGCTCGCCTACGTCGTCAGCCAGGCCACGAACAAGCGGTTCGTGGAGCTGTCCGCGATCACCGCGGGCGTCAAGGAGGTGCGGGCCGTCATCGACGGCGCCCGCCGCGCCTCCGGGGGGTACGGCAAGGAGACCGTGCTCTTCCTCGACGAGATCCACCGGTTCAGCAAGGCCCAGCAGGACTCGCTGCTGCCCGCCGTCGAGAACCGCTGGGTGACCCTCATCGCGGCCACCACCGAGAACCCCTACTTCTCGATCATCTCCCCGTTGCTCTCCCGGTCGCTGCTGCTGACCCTGGAGCCGCTGACCGACGACGACCTGCGCGGCCTGGTGCACCGGGCGCTCACGGACGAGCGGGGGCTGGGCGGCGCCGTCACGCTGCCCGCGGACTCCGAGGCGCACCTGCTGCGCATCGCGGGCGGCGACGCGCGCCGGGCGCTGACCGCGCTGGAGGCGGGTGCGGGCTCGGCCATCGCCAACGGCGAGGGCGAGATCACCCTGGAGACCCTGTCGGACGCCGTCAACCAGGCGGCGGTGAAGTACGACCGCGACGGCGACCAGCACTACGACGTCGCCAGCGCGCTGATCAAGTCCATCCGCGGCTCGGACGTGGACGCGGCGCTGCACTATCTGGCGCGCATGATCGAGGCGGGGGAGGACCCGCGGTTCATCGCCCGGCGGCTGATGATCTCGGCCAGCGAGGACGTGGGCCTCGCGGACCCCGGCGCCTTGCAGACCACCGTCGCCGCCGCGCAGGCCGTCGCCCTGATCGGCTTCCCCGAGGCCCGGATCATCCTCGGCCAGGCGACCGTCGCGCTCGCCCTCGCGCCCAAGTCCAACGCGGCCTATCTGGCGATCGACGCGGCGCTCACGGACGTACGGGCCGGGCTGGCCGGCCCCGTGCCGCCGCATCTGCGCGACGGGCACTACAAGGGCGCTCAGAAGCTCGGCCACGCGCAGGGCTATCTCTACCCGCACGACCTCCCGGGCGGCATCGCCGCCCAGCAGTACGCGCCGGACGCGGTGCACGGCAAGCGCTATTACGAGCCGACGCGCTACGGCGCCGAGGCCCGGTACGCGGATGTGGTGGAGCGGGTCCGCGCGCGGCTGCGCGGGGAGCAGCCGCCGCCCGCCGGGGAGGGGACGTCCTGACGGCGCCGACGCCGCCTGCGGGCCGTTCTCCGGGCCGCGCCGCCCGCGGCCGCGTCCGTCACCCGGCCGCGGCGTCGAAGAGCGTGTGCATGGCCCGCCGCAGCTCCGCGATGTCCCGCACCGGCTCCGGGAAGTCGAACCGCGCGTCGAAGGAGCGGTCCGCGGGGTCGGTGAAGCGCACCCGGAGCCCGAAGCGGTCCAGGGCCACCGGCACGGCCCGGTCGCGCGTACCGCAGATCCCGGCGGCGCGCTCGCCGAGCAGTCCGCACAGCGCGCGCACCTGGTCGCCGTGGGCGGAGTGCAGATGCTGGAGCAGGTCCGCCTCGTGGGCCACGAGCGGGTCGGCGACGGCCGCGGCGAACTCGTCGGGCTCGACGTTCTGCGCGCCCCACAGGTCGTCCACGCACGCCTCGCCGACCTCCAGGCGCAGCAGCATCCAGGCCGGCCGGCCGAAGTGCCCCGGCACGGGGTCCGGCTGGAGCGCCTCGTCGATGCCCAGCAGCTCGCCGACCGGGTGGCGCTCGGCGAGCAGCATCGCGTAGGCGGCCCGCTGCTCGCCGCGTACGGGCGTGAGCCAGCCCGCGATCCAGGCGCGCCCGCGGATGCGGTGCGGCACGGAGACGGGGGCCACGTCGGTGATCTCCATCACGGCGGCGAGGTCGTCGTCCTGGGCGTGCGCGGCGGCTCGTGCCGCCGGAGAGTCGCCAGGAAGCAGCAGTAGCACGTCACCCTCAGGGGTGACAGTTCGCGCCGCGGGTGAGCCGAGAGCGGGTTCCGGGCCGTCCTCGATTCCCGGAATCGAGAGAGAGGCCGTAGCGTTGGATTCGGCGAGGGTGCGTACGCGCTCGGCGGCGTCCGGCCGCTGGGCGTCTTCCACGGGGCGCGGCTGACTCGACTCGGTGCTGTCGGTGCTGGGCAGGGGACTCCCAGGTCGAAACATGCGTTCTCCTCCGCTAAGGTAAGCCTAACCTAACCTACACGGAGGTCCGTTCCACGTGAACCAGTCGCGTCCCAAGGTCAAGAAGTCGCGCGCGCTCGGCATCGCGCTGACGCCCAAGGCCGTCAAGTACTTCGAGGCCCGTCCCTACCCGCCCGGCGAGCACGGCCGCGGTCGCAAGCAGAACAGCGACTACAAGGTCCGTCTGCTCGAAAAGCAGCGTCTGCGCGCGCAGTACGACATCAGCGAGCGTCAGATGGCCCGTGCCTACGACCGCGCTCGGAAGGTCGAAGGCAAGACGGGCGAGGCCCTGATCGTCGAGCTTGAGCGCCGTCTGGACGCGCTCGTCCTGCGGTCGGGTATCGCCCGCACGATCTACCAGGCCCGCCAGATGGTGGTCCACGGCCACATCGAGGTCAACGGCCGCAAGGTCGACAAGCCCTCCTTCCGCGTCCGTCCCGACGACGTCGTGATGGTCCGCGAGCGCAGCCGCGAGAAGCACCCCTTCCAGGTCGCGCGCGAAGGCGGCTACGACACCGACGGCGAGACCCCGCGCTACCTGCAGGTCAACCTGCCGGCGCTGGCCTTCCGCCTGGACCGGGACCCGAACCGCAAGGAGATCCCGGTGATCTGCGACGAGCAGCTCGTCGTCGAGTACTACGCCCGCTGATCCAGCGGTCCGCAGCGCTCCCGGAGCCGGGGTTCCGACCCCGGCTCCTCAGCCCGCCGTCTCCCCGCCGCTCGCGGAGGGGGAGGCGGCGGGCTGCTGCGTCGGCGCGGGCACCGGCTCCACCGCGCCGCGTACGCCGGGCGCCGCCGGCCTCGCCCGGCAACCGCGCAGCGCCCGCGCCACCGCCGCGTCCGGCTCCATCGCCGCCCCCTCGCGCACCAGCCGCGCGTACCGCTCCGCGCCGATCCGCCCCCGCACCGCCTCCTCGCACAGCGCGTGCGGCGCGTTGAAGAACCGCGAACCGAACAGCGGCAGCCCCACCGACCGCCAGATCCGCCCCGCCGCCCCCTGCAGCACCGCCGCCTCCGCCGGATCGCCGCCCTCCGCGGTGAGCAGCGCCAGCAGCTCGACGGCGAGCACCGTGCCCACCAGGTCGTTGAAGGCGTGGTCGATGACCAGGCACTCCTCCAGGAACGCCCGGGCCCGGGCCGGCTCGCCGCGGGTCCAGGCGGCGAACCCGAGCACGTACAGCGCGTACGCCAGGGTCCACCGCTCGCCGTGGTCCTCGCAGATCTCCCGGACCTCCTGGCACAGGTCGACCGCGCCCGCGACATCGCCCTGGAAGGCGACCGCCATCGCCAGCTCCACCTGGCTCATCAGCACATTGCTGTTCAGCTCGCCGATCTCCCGATACCGCGCGAGCGCCGCCCGCAGCAGCTCCTCGGCGCGCGCCATGTCGTCGGAGACCAGCGCGAGACACCCCATGCGGTGCAGCGCGTACGCCCCGGCGGACTCGCTGCCCGTACGCTCCGCCTCGTCGCCGCACTCCTGGAGCGCCCCGAGCGCGGCGACCGTGTCCCCCTGGAGCAGCGACACATAGCCCGCCACCCACAGCGCCTTCAGCCGCGCCTCGTCATGGCCGGTGTCCAGCTCCAGCGCGCGGTCCAGCCAGAGCCGCCCCTCCGTGAGCCGCCCGCAGCCGACCCAGAAGAACCACAGCGTGCCCGCCAGATACTGGCCGAGATGGGCGTCCTCCTGCGTCAGGCCGCACTCCAGGGCCGCCCGCAGGTTCGGCAGCTCCACGTCGATGCGCGCGGCGACCTCCGCCTGCCGGGGGCTGAACCACTCCAGCTCGCACCACGTCGCCAGCCCCATGTACCAGTCGCGGTGCCGACGGCGCATCCGCTCGGTGTCACCGAGCGAATCCAGCCACCCCGCCCCGTACATCCGCACGGTGTCCAGCAGCCGGTAGCGGACCCCCGTCGGGTGCTCCTCCCGGCTGAGCACGGACTGCGCCACCAGCCCGGTGAGCACGTCGAGCACCTCGCGCTCCGGCAGATCCGGCCCCGAGCAGATGTATTCGGCCGCCTCCAGGTCGAAGTGGGCCGCGAAGACGGTGAGCCGCGCCCACAGCAGCCGCTCGCCGGGTGTGCACAGCTCATGGCTCCAGCCGATGGCCGTCCGCAGCGCCTGATGGCGCGGCAGCTCGCCGCGCGCCCCGCCGGTCAGCAGCTCGAAGCGGTCGTCCAGGCGGTGCAGCACCTGCCCCACGGAGAGCGCGCCGAGCCGGCCGGCCGCCAGCTCCAGCGCCAGCGGAATCCCGTCGAGCCGCCGGCACAGCTCGGCGACGGTGGCGCGGTCCGCGGTCCCCGGCCGGGTCGCGAATCCCGGGACGACGGCCGCCGCCCGGTCCTCGAACAGCGTGATCGCGGCCGGCTCCGGCATCGGCCCCAGCGGGAAGCGCCGTTCGCCCGCGACGCCCAGCGGCCGCCGGCCCACCGCCAGCACCCGCAGCCCGGGCGAGCGCCGCAGCAGCTCGCGGGCGAGCGCCGCGCACTCCTCGACGAACTGCTCGCAGCCGTCGAGCACCAGCAGCAGCTGCCGGCCGGCGAGATGGGCGGCGAGCGCGGCGCGCGGCGCGCGGTCCGTGGCGTCGGCGATCCCCAGCGCCTCCGCGACCGTGTGGTCCACCAGCGCCGGGTCGTGGACGGTGGCCAGCTCGACCAGCCACACACCGTCGCAGAAGCGATCCTGCACTCGCGCCGCGGCGTGCGTCGCGAAGCGCGTCTTGCCGACGCCGCCGACGCCGACCACCGTCACCAGCCGCGCGTCGTCCAACTCTCGCGCCAGCGCGGCCAGCTCGCCCTCCCGCCCGATGAAGCGGTTGAGCTCCGCGGGCAGATTGCCCGGCCTGCCGAGGTGTACAGAGCTGGAGCCGGAGAAGAGACCGGGGCGCGGAGAGCGTCGCATGAGACACGTAGCGTACTCATAAGTAAGCGGACCGTAAACACCCGTGCCGCGGCGGCCGTTGACGCCGGACGGCAATCCGGTACGGGCCCTTCGCCCCGGCGCGATAAGGTCGGTACCCGACGTTTACGACCAGCAGGGAGCGGTGCAACGTGTCCGGTGGAGAGGTGGCCGGGATCCTCGTGGCCGTCTTCTGGGCGATCCTCGTGTCCTTCATCGCCCTGGTGCTGGTGAGGCTCGCGCAGACCCTGAAGGCGACCACCAAGCTCGTCTCGGACGTTTCCGAACAGGCCGTGCCGCTGCTGTCCGAGGCGTCCGCGACCGTACGGTCCGCCAACAGCCAGCTCGCCCGCGTCGACTCGATCGCGGCGGACGTCCAGGAAGTCACCGCGAACGCCTCCGCGCTCTCCTCGACCGTCTCCTCCGCCTTCGGCGGACCCCTGGTCAAGGTCGCCGCGTTCGGCTACGGCGTCCGCCGCGCCATCGGCCGCAAGCCGGCCCCGGCGCCCGCGCCCGAGCGCACCGTCGTCATCGGAAAGAGCCTGCCGTCCGCCCGGCGCGGCAGCCGCCGCAACCGTGGGAAAGGCTGACCCGAGGAATGTTCCGCCGCACCTTCTGGTTCACGACCGGTGTCGCAGCCGGCGTCTGGGCCACCACCAAGGTCAACCGCAAGCTGAACCAGCTCACCCCGGAGAGCCTGGCCATGCAGGCGGCCGACCGCGCCGTCATCGCAGGCCGGAAGGCCAAGCTCTTCGCCCTCGACGTGCGCGACGGCATGGCGGACCGGGAGGCGGCCCTGAAGGACGCGCTCGGCCTCACCACGCCGGCGGGCGGCCCCGTGCGGGAAGCGCTCCCCGCACGGCACGGATTCGCCGCCCTGGACCCGCAGCAGACGAAGCACCCGTACAACCGGAATGAGGACCACTGATGGAGTCGGCTGAAATCCGCCGCCGCTGGCTGCGCTTCTTCGAGGAGCGTGGGCACCATGTCGTGCCGTCGGCGTCGCTGATCGCGGACGACCCGACGCTGCTCCTGGTCCCCGCGGGCATGGTCCCCTTCAAGCCGTACTTCCTCGGCGAGGTCAAGGCCCCCTGGCAGCGCGCCACCAGCGTGCAGAAGTGCGTCCGCACCCCGGACATCGAAGAGGTCGGCAAGACCACCCGGCACGGCACCTTCTTCCAGATGTGCGGCAACTTCTCCTTCGGCGACTACTTCAAGGAAGGCGCCATCACGTTCGCCTGGGAGCTGCTCACCAGCTCCGTGGCGGACGGCGGCTACGGCCTGGACCCCGAGAAGCTCTGGATCACCGTCTACCTCGACGACGACGAGGCCGAGCGGATCTGGCGGGACGTCGTCGGCGTCCCCGCCGAGCGCATCCAGCGCCTCGGCAAGACGGAGAACTACTGGTCCATGGGCGTCCCCGGACCCTGCGGCCCCTGCTCCGAGATCAACTACGACCGCGGCCCCGAGTTCGGCCCCGAGGGCGGCCCGGCCGTCAACGACGAGCGCTACGTGGAGATCTGGAACCTGGTCTTCATGCAGTACGAGCGCGGCGCGGGCGACGGCAAGGAGGACTTCCCGATCCTCGGGGACCTGCCCAGCCAGAACATCGACACCGGCCTCGGCCTCGAACGCCTCGCGATGATCCTCCAGGGCGTCCGGAACATGTACGAGACCGACACCCTGCGCGTCGTCATGGACAAGGCCACCGAGCTGACCGGCGTGGCCTACGGCGCCGACCCGGCCTCGGACGTCTCGCTGCGCGTGGTCGCCGACCACCTCCGTACGTCCGTCATGCTCATCGGCGACGGCGTCACCCCCGGCAACGAGGGCCGCGGCTACGTGCTGCGCCGCATCATGCGCCGCGCCATCCGCAACATGCGCCTGCTCGGCGCCACCGAGCCGGTCGCCGCCGAGCTGGTGGACACCGTCCTCAAGACGATGGGGCAGCAGTACCCCGAGCTGCTGACGGACCGCAAGCGCATCGAGACCGTCGCCCTCGCCGAGGAGGCCGCCTTCCTCAAGGCCCTCAAGGGCGGCACCAACATCCTCGACACCGCCGTCACCGAGACCAGGGCCGCCGGCGGCCGGGTGCTGGCCGGCGAGAAGGCGTTCCTGCTCCACGACACCTGGGGCTTCCCGATCGACCTCACCCTGGAGATGGCCGCCGAACAGGGTCTGTCCGTGGACGAGGACGGTTTCCGCCGCCTGATGAAGGAGCAGCGGGAGCGGGCCAAGGCCGACGCCAAGGCCAAGAAGACCGGCCACGCCGACCTCTCCGCGTACCGCGAGATCGCCGACAACTCCGGCGCCACCGACTTCACCGGCTACACCGCCACCGAGAACGAGTCGACCGTCGTCGGCCTGCTCGTCGACGGCGTGCCCTCGCCCGCCGCCGCCGAGGGCGACGAGGTCGAGGTCATCCTCGACCGCTCCCCGTTCTACGCGGAGGGCGGCGGCCAGCTCGCCGACACCGGCCGCATCCGGCTGGAGACCGGCGCCGTGATCGAGGTCCGCGACGTCCAGAAGCCGGTGCCCGGCGTCCACGTCCACAAGGGCGTCGTCCAGGTCGGCGAGGTCGTGGTCGGCACCGCCGCGCACGCCGCCATCGACGTGAAGCGCCGCCGCGCCATCGCGCGCGCCCACAGCGCCACCCACCTGACCCACCAGGCGCTGCGCGACGCGCTCGGCCCGACCGCCGCCCAGGCCGGTTCGGAGAACTCGCCCGGCCGCTTCCGCTTCGACTTCGGCTCGCCCAACGCCGTGCCCGGCACCGTCCTCACCGACGTCGAGCAGCGGATCAACGATGTGCTCTCGCGCGAACTCGACGTCCAGGCCGAGGTCATGAGCATCGACGACGCCAAGAAGCAGGGCGCCATCGCCGAGTTCGGCGAGAAGTACGGCGAGCGGGTGCGGGTGGTGACCATCGGCGACTTCTCCAAGGAGCTGTGCGGCGGCACCCACGTGCACAACACCGCCCAGCTCGGGCTGGTGAAGCTGCTCGGCGAGTCCTCCATCGGCTCCGGGGTGCGCCGCGTCGAGGCGCTGGTCGGCGCGGACGCGTACAACTTCCTGGCCAAGGAGCACACCGTCGTCGCCCAGCTGACCGACCTGGTCAAGGGGCGGCCGGAGGAGCTGCCGGAGAAGATCTCCGGCATGCTCGCCAAGCTCAAGGACGCGGAGAAGGAGATCGAGCGGTACCGCGCCGAGAAGGTGCTCCAGGCCGCCGCCGGGCTGGCCGAGGGCGCCAAGGACGTACGCGGCGTGGCGCTGGCCGCCGGCCGGGTGCCCGATGGCACCTCCGCGGACGACCTGCGCAAGCTCGTCCTCGACGTGCGCGGCCGCATCCAGGGCGGCCGGGCGGCCGTCGTGGCCCTGTTCACCGTCGCGAACGGCCGGCCGCTGACCGTCATCGCCACCAACGACGCCGCCCGCGACCGCGGCCTCAAGGCCGGCGACCTGGTCCGTACGGCCGCCAAGACGCTCGGCGGGGGCGGCGGCGGCAAGCCGGACGTCGCCCAGGGCGGCGGCCAGAACCCCGAAGCGGTCGACGAGGCCATCGCCGCCGTCGAGCGTCTCGTCGCCGAAGCGGCCTAGCGCCGTGCGACGCGGCAGACGCATCGCCGTCGACGTCGGGGACGCCCGGATCGGGGTCGCCTCGTGCGACCCCGACGGGGTCCTCGCCACCCCCGTCGAGACCGTGCCGGGGCGCGACCTCCCGGCGGCGTACCGGCGGCTCGCGGCGATCGTCGGCGAGTACGAGCCGATCGAGGTCGTCGTCGGCCTGCCCCGCCCCCTGAAGGGCGGGGAGGGCCCGGCCGCGGCCAAGGTGCGGGCGTTCGCCCGGGAGCTGGCGGGGCGCGTCGCCCCGGTGCCGATCCGGCTGGTGGACGAGCGGATGACCACGGTCACGGCGGCGCAGGGGCTGCGCGCCTCCGGGGTGAACGCGAAGAAGGGCCGCTCCGTCGTCGACCAGGCGGCGGCGGTGATCATCCTGCAGAACGCGCTGGAGACCGAACGGACCTCGGGGGAGGCGCCCGGGGAGGCCGTCGAAGTGGACGACTGATGGAGGTACGGTAACGTTCCGCGCGAAACGGCAGCCGTTCGAACGCCGGCCGTAAAGGAACCAGGCGGCCGGCAGCCAGCTCCATGGAGCGCCGGTCGGCAGCCGACACGCGGCTCTAGGGGATCGATGACTGAGTATGGCCGGGGTCCTGAGCCCCAACCGTGGCATCCCGAGGACCCCCTCTACGGGGACCAGGGCTACAGCGGGCATCAGCCGACGGGCGCCCAGGGCCCGTACGGCGGCCGGCAGGACCCCTACGGCGGCCATCCGCAGCAGTACGCGGACCAGTCACAGCAGCCGCAGTACCAGCAGTACGCGCAGCAACACCCCCAGCAGTACGGACAGCAGCAGTACCCCGATCAGCAGCAGCAATACCCCGGTCAGCCGTACCAGGGCCAGCAATTTCCGGAGTACGGGCAGCAACAGGGCTACGGGCAGCAGCAGGATCAGCAGTACCAGCACCAGCAGTACCAGAACCAGCCGTACGAGGTCCAGCACTTCGGGGACCCGCAGCAGCAGTACGGCTGGGATCCCCTGCAGGGGGCGCCCGCCCAGTACGGGATGAACCCCCAGGATCCGTACGGCCGGCCCGCCGACCCCTACGGCGGCGGGCACCCGGACTACTACGGCTCCCAGGGCGGCTACCCGCCGCCGCAGCCCCCGCTCCCGCACGAGGACCAGCAGCAGTACGCGCCCCAGCAGGCTCCTATGGGCCAGCCGCCCCAGCAGGCTCCCGTGGACCAGTCGGCCCAGCGCGAGCAGGCGGACGGGCGGGAGCCGGCGGACGGTGCCGAGAACCCGCTGGAGCGGACCCAGGCCCAGCCGCAGGTCCCCGAACAGGTCGAGGAGTGGGACGCGGAGCCGGACGGCCCCGAGGAGCACCCCTTCTTCTCCGGCCGCGGCGACGACGACCGGGACGACGAGGACGGGAAGTCCGGCAAGGACACCGGGGAGCGCCGCGGCAAGAAGACCAAGCGCCGCTCCGGCATGGCCTGCATGGTCGTCGTCGTGGTGCTGGTCGGCGGCGTCGGCGGAGGCGGCTACTTCGCGTACCAGTTCTGGCAGAGCCGCTACGGCTCCGCGCCCGACTTCTCCGGCGAGGGCAGCGGTGAGGTCACGGTCGAGATTCCGGCGGACGCCAGCGGAATCGACATGGGCAACATCCTCAAGCGCGACGGCGTCGTCAAGAGCGTCGGCGCCTTCACGGCGGCCGTCGGCAAGAACCCCAAGGGCAAGAGCCTCCAGGCGGGCACGTACACCCTGCGCAAGGGGATGTCGGGCGCGGCGGCCGTCGCGATGATGACGGACCCCAAGACCCGCAACGCCCTCACCATCCCCGAGGGCCGCCGCAGCGTGCAGATCTACGCCGCGATCGACAAGAAGCTCGGGCTCAAGGAAGGCACCACCAAGGACGTCGCCAAGAGCGAGGCCAAGAACCTCGGGCTGCCCGACTGGGCCGGCGACGACCCGGATCTGAAGGACCCGCTGGAGGGCTTCCTCTTCCCCTCGCAGTACAGCGTCAGCAAGGGCACCAAGCCCGCGGACGTGCTGCGGGAGATGGTCAAACGCGCCAAGAGCCGGTACGCGAAGTACGACCTGGAGGCCAAGGCCAAGGAGCTGGGCCTCAAGTCGCCGCTCCAGGTCATCACGGTGGCCAGCCTGGTGCAGGCCGAGGGCATGACGCACGACGACTTCCGCAAGATGTCGCGGGTCGTCTACAACCGCCTCAAGCCCACCAACAGCGAGACGAACGGCAAGCTCGAATTCGACTCGACGTACAACTACGCGACGGACCAGAGCAAGATCAATCTGAGCCCCGCGCAGCTCCGGGCCTTCCACCACCCGTACAACACGTACTACATCAAGGGGCTGCCGCCCGGCCCGATCAGCAACCCGGGCAGCGACGCCGTGGAAGCGGCGATGGACCCGGAGCCGGGTGACTGGTACTACTTCGTCGCCACGGACGGCAAGGTCACCAAGTTCGCCAAGACCCTGGCCGAACACGACAAACTCGTGCAGGAGTTCAACGCGAACCAGAAGCACAAGAACGGCGCATGATGACGGACGAACAGAACCCGGACCGGAGCGGCCGGAGCGGCCGGAACGTACGGCAGGGCCGTCGGGCGGCCGTCCTCGGCTCGCCGATCGCCCACTCGCTCTCCCCGGCGCTGCACCGCGCCGCGTACGCGGAACTCGGACTCGACGGCTGGACGTACGACAGCTTCGACGTGACCGAGGCGGATCTCCCCGCGTTCGTCGCATCCCTCGACGCCGCATGGGCCGGGCTGTCCCTGACCATGCCGCTCAAGCGCGCCGTCCTGCCGCTGCTGGACGAGGTCAGCGACACCGCGGCCGCCGTCGAGGCCGTCAACACCGTCGTCCGCACCGCCGACGGCCGGCTGCTCGGCGACAACACCGACATCCCCGGCATGATCGCCGCGCTGCGCGAACGCGGCGTCGAGCGGGTCGGGAGCGCCGCCGTCCTGGGCGCCGGAGCCACCGCCTCCGCCGCGCTGGCCGCGCTCGCCCGGATCTGCGCGGGCGAGGTCACCGTGTACGTGCGCAGCGCTGCCCGCGCCGCCGAGATGCGGGAGTGGGGGGAGCGGCTCGGGGTGCCGGTGCGCACCGCCGACTGGGCGGACGCCGCGGCGGCCCTCACCGCGCCGCTCGTCATCGCGACCACCCCGGCCGGCACCGCCGACGCCCTCGCGGGCGCCGTGCCGGACGGCGCGGGCACCCTCTTCGACGTGCTGTACGAGCCGTGGCCGACGCCGCTCGCCGCCGCCTGGGCGGACCGCGGCGGCGCCGTGATCGGCGGCCTGGACCTCCTCATCCACCAGGCCGTGCTCCAGGCCGAGCAGATGACCGGCCGGGCCCCGGGCCCGCTGGCCGCGATGCGCGCCGCGGGCGAGGCGGCACTGGCCGCCCGTACGGCCTGAGCGCCTCACGCCGGTCCACGTCCCGGACCGGCGTCCGGACCGCCCCGCGAACCGTGGGAGGATCGGGGGCGGCGGGTCAGGGCCGCGCACCGGGCCGCGCCGACTCAGGTCCAAGGCGCGAGCAAGAGGAGCACCGTTGAGCAGGTTGCGCTGGCTGACGGCGGGGGAGTCGCACGGCCCCGCACTGGTGGCGACGCTGGAGGGCCTTCCGGCCGGCGTGCCGATCACCACGGACATGGTGGCGGACGCCCTGGCGCGGCGGCGGCTGGGCTACGGCCGCGGCGCGCGCATGAAGTTCGAGCGCGACGAGGTGACCTTCCTCGGCGGCGTCCGGCACGGCCTGAGCCTCGGCTCGCCCGTCGCGGTCATGATCGGCAACACCGAGTGGCCCAAGTGGGAACAGGTCATGGCGGCCGACCCGGTGGACCCCGACGAGCTTGCCGCGCTGGCACGCAACGCGCCGCTGACCCGGCCCCGCCCCGGCCACGCGGACCTCGCCGGCATGCAGAAGTACGGCTTCGACGAGGCCCGCCCGATCCTGGAGCGCGCCTCCGCCCGCGAGACCGCGGCCCGCGTCGCGCTCGGCGCGGTGGCCCGCTCCTTCCTCAAGGAGACGGCCGGCATCGAGATCGTCTCGCACGTCGTGGAGCTGGCCGCGGCCAAGGCCCCGTACGGCGTCCTCCCCGAGCCCTCCGACGTCGAGCGGCTCGACGCCGACCCGGTGCGCTGCCTGGACGAGGCCGCGAGCGAGGCGATGGTCGCCGAGATCGACCAGGCCCACAAGGACGGCGACACCCTCGGCGGCGTCGTCGAGGTGCTCGCCTACGGCGTGCCGGTAGGACTCGGCAGCCATGTGCACTGGGACCGCCGCCTCGACGCGCGCCTCGCCGGCGCCCTGATGGGCATTCAGGCCATCAAGGGCGTCGAGGTCGGCGACGGTTTCGACCTGGCGCGGGTGCCCGGCTCCAAGGCGCACGACGAGATCGTCTCCACCGACGAGGGCATCCGCCGCACCTCCGGCCGCTCCGGCGGCACCGAGGGCGGCCTGAGCACCGGCGAGCTGCTGCGCGTACGGGCCGCGATGAAGCCCATCGCGACCGTGCCGCGCGCCCTGGCCACCGTGGACGTCGCCACCGGCGAGGCCACCCAGGCCCACCACCAGCGCTCCGACGTGTGCGCGGTGCCGGCCGCCGGCATCGTCGCCGAGGCGATGGTCGCGCTGGTGCTGGCGGACGCGGTGACGGAGAAGTTCGGCGGCGACAGCGTGCCGGAGACCCGTCGCAACGTGCGGGGCTTCCTCGACGGACTGGCCATCAAGTGACGCCGCCCGCCGTCGTCATCGTGGGCCCGCCGGGAGCGGGCAAGTCCACCGCGGGCGCGCTGCTCGCCGAACGGCTCGGCACCGAATACCGGGACACCGACGCCGACATCGAGCGGACCGCCGGCAAGCCGATCTCCGAGATCTTCATCGACGAGGGCGAGCCGCACTTCCGCGAGCTGGAGCGGCAGGCCGTACGCGCCGCCGTCGCCGGCCACGCCGGGGTGCTCTCCCTCGGCGGCGGCGCGATCATGGACGAGGGGACCCGCGCCCTGCTCGCCGGGCTGCCGGTCGTCTTCCTCGACGTCTCCCTCGCCGACGCCGTGCGCCGGGTCGGCCTGGACGCGCCGCGCCCGCTGCTCGCCGTCAACCCGCGGCAGCGCTGGCGCGAGCTGATGGAGGCGCGCCGCCCGCTCTACACCGAGGTCGCCCGCGCGGTCGTCACCACCGACGGCCGCACCCCCGAGGACGTCGCCGAGGCGGTCCTCGACGCCCTGGAGCTCCGAATTGCTCCCAAGGACTGACCCGCGACCGCACACGGCCGCGGGCACGAGGCAGCACGCAGTGAGGAACGTATGACCGAGGCACCCACCCGTATCCAGGTCGCCGGCAGCGCGGGCAGCGCGCCGTACGAGGTCCTGGTCGGCCGGCAGCTGCTGGGCGAACTGCCCTCGCTGATCGGCCCCGCGGCCAAGCGCGTCGCGATCCTGCACCCCGAGGCGCTCGCCGAGACCGGCGCGGTGCTGCGCGAGGACCTGGCCGCCCAGGGGTACGAGGCCATCGCGATCCAGCTGCCGAACGCCGAGGAGGCCAAGACCGTCGAGGTCGCGGCGTACTGCTGGAAGGCGCTCGGCCAGACCAACTTCACCCGCACCGACGCCATCGTCGGCGTCGGCGGCGGCGCCACCACCGACGTCGCGGGGTTCGTCGCCGCGACCTGGCTGCGCGGGGTGCGCTGGATCGCGGTGCCCACCACCGTGCTGGGCATGGTCGACGCGGCGGTCGGCGGCAAGACCGGGATCAACACCGCCGAGGGCAAGAACCTCGTCGGCGCCTTCCACCCGCCGGCCGGCGTGCTGTGCGACCTGGCGGCGCTGGACTCGCTGCCCGTGCACGACTACGTCAGCGGCCTCGCCGAGATCATCAAGGCGGGCTTCATCGCCGACCCGGCCATCCTCGACCTCATCGAGGCGGACCCGGCGGCGGCCCGCACCCCCGGCGGCCCGCACACCGCCGAGCTCGTCGAACGCTCCATCCGGGTCAAGGCCGAGGTCGTCTCCTCGGACCTCAAGGAGTCCGGGCTGCGCGAGATCCTCAACTACGGGCACACCCTGGCCCACGCGATCGAGAAGAACGAGCGCTACAACTGGCGGCACGGCGCGGCCGTCTCCGTGGGCATGGTCTTCGCCGCCGAACTCGGCCGGATCGCCGGGCGGCTGGACGACGCCACCGCCGACCGGCACCGCGCGGTCCTGGAGTCCGTCGGACTGCCGGTGACCTACCGCGGCGACCAGTGGCCCAAGCTGCTGGACACCATGAAGGTCGACAAGAAGTCGCGCGGTGACCTGCTGCGCTTCATCGTGCTCGACGGGCTGGCCAAGCCGACCGTGCTGGAAGGGCCCGATCCGGCGATGCTGCTGGCCGCACACTCAGAGATCGCAGCGTGAGCGGCGTGAGCGAGATGGGCGCGAAGGGTACGAACCCGCGCCGGGTGCTGGTCCTCAACGGCCCCAACCTCGGCCGCCTCGGCTCCCGCGAGCCCGACGTCTACGGCGCGACCTCGTACGCCGGCCTCGTCGAGACCTGCACCGCGCTGGGCGCGGAGCTCGGCTTCGACGTCGACGTCCGCGAGACCAACGACGAGGGGGAGCTGATCCGCTGGCTCCACGAGGCCGCGGACGGCCGCCTTCCGGTGGTCATCAACCCCGGGGCCTTCACCCACTATTCGTACGGAATGCGCGACGCGGCTGCCCAGCGCACCGCGCCCCTGATCGAGGTGCACATCTCCAACCCGCACGCCCGCGAGGAGTTCCGGCACAACTCCGTCATCGCGGCCGTCGCCAGCGGCACCGTCGCGGGCTTCGGCATCGGCTCGTACCGCCTCGCGCTGCGCGCCCTCGCCGACGAACTCGCAGGCTGACGGCGTACGCGGGCACGCGGCGGGCTCCCGGGCCGTTCACACTCCGACGGCCGCGGCGGGTACTCTCCGGTACCGGCCCGGCCTCGCGGCCGCTTGACACGGCGCCAGACGCCCGCACGAGACGGAGTGCCACCGGAATGCAGTACGCAGTGGGAGCTCCGCAGCCCCCGGCCCCCGGGCAGGGAACCGGCGCCGGCGGGCACGGCGACGCGGTACACCCCGCCCCGCCGCCGCCCGGCCCGGTCGCGGCGGGCCCCGGTGGGCACGTACCGCCGCCGACGCCTCCGGTCGCGCCCGTACCGCCTCCCGCGCCTCCCGCCGCGCCCATACCGCCGGCAGTGCCTGCGCCCCCCGCGGCGCCCGGCTGGGAGGCCCACCAGCCGCCGACCGAGCCGGGCGGTCAGGTCCGGCTCCCGACCGGCGCGTTGGTGCCGGTGCCCGGCACGGCCGCGGCGGACGCCGCGCACGCTGCCGTGGCGGTGCTGCTGATCGGGCCCGCCGGGGCGGGCAAGACCACCGTGGCGCGCCACTGGGCGGACACCCGACGCGTCCCCACGGCCCACATCAGCCTCGACGACGTCCGCGAATGGGTGCGGTCGGGCTTCGCCGACCCCCAGTCCGGATGGAACGAGCACTCCGAGGCCCAGTACCGGCTCGCGCGCCGCACCTGCGGCTTCGCCGCCCGAAACTTCCTCGCCAACGGCATCTCCTGCGTCCTGGACGACGCCGTCTTTCCGGACCGCCCCGTCGTCGGCCTCGGCGGCTGGAAGCGCCACGTCGGCCCCGGCCTGCTGCCCGTCGTCCTGCTGCCCGGCCTGGAGGTCGTCCTGGAGCGCAACGCCGCCCGGTCCGGCAACCGCCGCCTCAGCGACGAGGAGGTCGCCCGCATCCACGGCCGGATGGCCGGCTGGTACGGCTCCGGGCTGCCCATCATCGACAACACCCAGCAGGACGTGGCGACCACCGCCCGCCTCCTGGACGACGTGGTGGCCCGCTCACTGGCCTCCCCGCCCAGCTGGTAGCCCCGGGCGGCGGGCCGCCGCCCGGTCGGACGCGCTGAACCGGCCGACCCGGGCCGGTGATCGTAGGCTCGGCGCATGTCCGAGGTGTACGAGGCCCGACGCACCCGTCTGCGCGACCGGTGCGCCGCCGCCGGCAGCGAGTCCGCCCTGGTGTCCCGTCCCGCCAACGTCCGCTACCTGGCCGGCGGCGTGCCGGCCGGAGCCGTCCTCCTCCTCGGTCCGCCCGGCAGCGACCAGGACCTGCTGATGTGCCCCCAGGACCCCTTCGGGGACCCGCGGCCGGCGGGCCGGCCCGCCGAGGGGCTGCGGGTCGCCGTCCTGCCCGCCCCGGACGCGGACCCCGCCGTCGCCGCCGCGGCCCGCGCCACGGCGGCCGGCACGGGCTCGCTCGCCGTCGAGGAGCACCATCTGAGCGTCGCCCAGTACCGGGCGGTGTGCTCGGTCGTGCCGGGGATGCGGCTGGCCGACCTCGGCCGCGCGGTGGAGCAGCAGCGGGTCGTCAAGGACGAGGAGGAGATCTCCTGCCTGCGCATCGCCGCGGAGATCACCGACCAGGCGCTGGGCGAACTCCTCGAATCGATTCTGGTCGGCCGCACCGAGCGGCACCTGGCGCTGGAGCTGGAGCGCCGCCTCGTGGACCACGGCGCGGCCGGGCCGGCCTTCGCGACCTCGGTGGGCGCGGGGCCGCACTCGGGCTCGGCGGACCACCAGCCGACGGACCGCCGGGTGGAGGAGGGGGACTTCCTCAGCGTCCGGTTGGGGGCCGACTACGGCGGCTACCGCTGTGAGATCGGCCGTACGTTCGTCATCGGCACCTCGCCGGCGTCCTGGCAGATCGAGCTGTACGAGCTGGTGTTCGCGGCGCAGCGGGCGGGCCGGGAGGCGCTCGCGCCGGGTGTGGCGTGCCGGGATGTGGACCGGGCCGCGCGCCAGGTATTGCAGGCCGCGGGCCATGGTGAGGGGCTCGAAGCGCGCACCGGCCATGGGGTGGGGCTCGAAATTGACGAGGACCCTCGGCTTGAGCCCGCGGCCATGGGTAAACTGGATGCCTGCGTGCCGGTCACCGTCGAACCGGGGGTTCACCTCCCGGGACGGGGTGGTGTCCGGATCGATGACACGCTCGTCGTCCGCTCCGAGGCGGACGGCGGCCCCGAGCTACTCACCATTACGACCAAGGAGCTGCTCGCGCTCTAGCGCGCGCCTCCTGGTTCCACCAGCTTCAGTCCAGGAGATTCCGCAACCGTGGCATCCACGAACGACCTCAAGAACGGCATGGTGCTCAAGCTCGACGGGGGCCAGCTCTGGTCCGTCGTCGAGTTCCAGCACGTCAAGCCCGGTAAGGGCCCCGCCTTTGTGCGCACCAAGCTGAAGCACGTGCTCTCCGGCAAGGTCGTCGACAAGACGTTCAACGCCGGTACCAAGGTCGAGACGGCCAATGTCGACAAGCGCGGCATGCAGTTCTCGTACAAGGACGGCGACAACTTCGTGTTCATGGACACGGAGACCTACGACCAGCTCTTCATCGCGCCGGAGGTCGTCGGCGACGCCGCGCGGTTCCTCCTTGAGGGCTTCGAGGCCGTCGTCGCGGTGTACGAGGAGAACCCCCTCTACGTCGAGCTGCCGGCCTCCGTCGAGCTCGTCATCAAGTACACCGAGCCCGGTGTGCAGGGCGACCGCTCCACCGGTGGTTCCAAGCCGGCCGAACTGGAGACCGGCTACGAGATCGCGGTCCCGCTCTTCATCACCACCGGTGAGAAGATCAAGGTCGACACCCGTTCCGGTGAGTACCTCGGTCGGGTGAACAGCTAACCGTGGCTGCCCGTAACAAGGCCCGCAAACGCGCCTTCCAGATCCTCTTCGAGGCCGATCAGCGCGGTACGTCCGTGCAGAACGTGCTCGCGGACTGGATACGGCATTCCCGCTCGGACGACCGGCAGCCGCCGGTCACCGAGTACACGATGCAGCTCGTCGAGGGGTACGCGGAGTTCGCGCCCCGGATCGACGAGCTGATCGCCGACTACGCGGTCGACTGGACGCTCGACCGGATGCCGGTGGTCGACCGGAACATCCTGCGGCTCGGCACGTACGAGCTGGTCTGGGAGGACGAGACGCCGGACGCGGTGGTGATCGACGAGGCGGTGCAGCTCGCCAAGGAGTTCTCCACCGACGATTCGCCCGCGTTCGTCAACGGCCTTCTCGGCCGTTTCAAGGAGCTCAAGCCGAGCCTGCGGCGCGATACGCGGTAGCACGGCAGCACCATGCAGGACCGCCGCCCTCGGCGGAACCCGGAAGGGGTTCCGCCGAGGGCGGCGGCACGTTTCTGCAGGGGTGCGGCGAGACGATCGAGGCCTGAGGGGCTTCAGAGGTCTTCGTGCTGCACGGCGCGGCGTGCGTCGGCGTCGAGCACGCCCCAGCTGATCAGCTGCTCGGTCAGCACCGACGGCGACTGGTCGTAGATGACGGCGAGGGTGCGCAGGTCGTCCTGGCGGATCGAGAGCACCTTGCCGTTGTAGTCGCCGCGCTGGCTCTGGATCGTGGCCGCGTACCGCTGCAGGGGACCGGCCTTCTCGGCCGGCACGTGGGCCAGCCGCTCCAGGTCGAGCACCAGCTTCGGCGGCGGCTCGGCGGCTCCGCCGGGCGTGGTGCCGGGCAGCAGCTCCTGCACCGGGACGCCGTAGAAGTCGGCCAGCTCGGCCAGGCGCTGCACGGTGACGGCTCGGTCGCCGCGCTCGTACGAACCGACGACCACGGCCTTCCAACGGCCCTGGGACTTCTCCTCGACGCCGTGCAGCGAGAGGCCCTGCTGGGTGCGGATGGCGCGAAGCTTGGCTCCGAGCTGTTTGGCGTATTCGCTGGACATAAAGCTCCCCGGACGAAGACTGGTAACTCACTGTGAGGTTACGCAGCGTAATCTCACTTCGTCAAGCCGAACGGTCCATGCCGTCCCCCGTCAGGGGTGTTGACGTCCGCCCCGTACGACCCTGGTAACGTGAATGGCGTAAACCCGACGTCCTTTAAGGTCCGTCCCGTGAGGCGGAGAAGGAGGTCCGTTTCTCATGGACACCAACAGCCCGGACACCAACGGTCCGGACGCGGCAGGCAGTCCGGAACCGGCACGCCCCGTGCTGGAAGCCCCGGACATCGCGCGGGTCCTCACCCGCATCGCCCACGAGATCGTCGAACGCGCCAAGGGCGCCGACGACGTGGTGCTGCTCGGCATCCCCACCCGCGGCGTCTTCCTCGCCGACCGGCTGGCCGCCAAGCTCGAAGAGATCACCGGCCGGAAGATGCCGGTCGGCTCCCTCGACATCACCATGTACCGCGACGACCTGCGGCTCCGCCCGGCCCGCGCCCTCGCCCGCACCGAGATCCCCGGTGACGGCGTCGACGGCCGCCTGGTGATCCTCGTCGACGACGTGCTCTTCTCCGGCCGCACCATCCGCGCCGCCCTCGACGCGCTCGGCGACATCGGCCGCCCGCGCGCCGTCCAGCTCGCGGTCCTCGTCGACCGGGGCCACCGCGAACTCCCGATCCGTGCCGACTACGTCGGCAAGAACCTCCCCACGTCGCTGCGGGAGACGGTCAAGGTCCAGCTCACCGAGGAGGACGGCCGCGACAGCGTGCTCCTCGGCGTCAAGCCCACCGCCCAGGCCGGCGGCGAGCGGTAGCGCCGACACACCCCCGCGGACCCGCCCGGCCGGTGCCCGCGGCTCTGTCTGCCTGCCTGCTCTGCGGGCATCCACGCACATCCTTAAGCACCCACGGAGTACCCGGATGAATCGTCACCTCATCTCGGCCGCCGACCTCACCCGCGACGACGCCGTACTGATCCTCGACACCGCCGAGGAGATGGCCCGGGTCGCGGACCGGCCGATCAAGAAGCTGCCCACGCTGCGCGGCCGGACCGTCGTCAACCTCTTCTTCGAGGACTCGACCCGCACCCGCATCTCCTTCGAGGCCGCCGCCAAGCGGCTCTCCGCCGATGTCATCAACTTCTCCGCCAAGGGCTCGTCGGTCTCCAAGGGCGAGTCGCTCAAGGACACCGCGCTGACCCTGGAGGCGATGGGCGCCGACGCAGTCGTCATCCGCCACCACGACTCCGGCGCGCCGCACCGCCTCGCCACCTCCGGCTGGATCG
The DNA here is from genome assembly GCF_040654875.1 of Streptomyces sp. NPDC050610. Lineage (NCBI taxonomy): Bacteria > Bacillati > Actinomycetota > Actinomycetes > Kitasatosporales > Streptomycetaceae > Streptomyces > Streptomyces sp. NPDC050610. The sequence goes on from NZ_JBFAIV010000004.1 coordinate 324,779, forward strand.
GCGGCTCCGTCGTCAACGCCGGCGACGGCACCCACGAACACCCCACCCAGGCGCTGCTCGACGCCTTCACCATGCGCCGCCACCTGGCGGGCGCGGCCGACGGCGGCCCGACCCACCACCGGGGGCCGGGCGACGGCACCGGCCGGGACCTCGCAGGGCGGCGGATCACGATCGTCGGGGACATCCTGCACAGCCGCGTCGCCCGCTCCAACGTCCACCTGCTGACGACGCTCGGCGCCCACGTCACCCTGGTCGCCCCGCCCACGCTGGTCCCGATCGGCGTCGGCCAGTGGCCCTGCGAGGTCTCCTACGACCTCGACGCCGTGCTGCCCAAGTCCGACGCCGTGATGATGCTGCGGGTGCAGCGCGAGCGGATGAACGCCGCGTTCTTCCCCACCGAGCGCGAGTACGCGCGCCGCTACGGGCTCGACGGCGAGCGGATGGCCCGGATGCCCGACCACGCCATCGTCATGCACCCCGGCCCGATGAACCGCGGCATGGAGATCACCGCCGAGGTCGCCGACTCCGTCCGCTGCACCGCGGTCGAACAGGTCGCCAACGGCGTCTCCATCCGGATGGCCGTCCTGTACCTGCTGCTCGGCGGCGCCCCGGCAGCCCCTTCGCACCCTTCGAACACCGCCCGCACCGAGGAGACCGAGTAACCATGAGCAAGATCCTTATCCGCGGTGCGCGCCCCCTCGGCGGCGAGCCGCAGGACGTGCTGATCGACGGCGGGACCATCGCGGCGGTCGGCCCCGACCTGGACGCCGCCGACGCCCATGTCGTCGAGGCCCGGGAGCAGATCCTGCTGCCCGGCCTCGTCGACCTCCACACCCATCTGCGCGAGCCCGGCCGCGAGGACTCCGAGACCGTCCTGACCGGCACCAAGGCCGCCGCCGTCGGCGGCTTCACCGCCGTGCACGCCATGGCCAACACCTTCCCCGTCGCCGACACCGCGGGCGTCGTCGAGCAGGTCTGGCGGCTCGGCAAGGAGTCCGGCTACTGCGACGTGCAGCCGATCGGCGCCGTCACCGTGGGCCTCGCGGGCAAGCAGCTCGCCGAGCTCGGCGCGATGCACGACAGCGCCGCGGGCGTGCGGGTCTTCTCCGACGATGGCAAGTGCGTGGACGACGCAGTGATCATGCGCCGCGCGCTGGAGTACGTGAAGGCCTTCGACGGCGTCGTCGCCCAGCACGCGCAGGAGCCCCGGCTCACCGAGGGCGCCCAGATGAACGAGGGCGTCGTCTCCGCCGAGCTGGGCCTCGGCGGCTGGCCCGCCGTCGCCGAGGAGTCGATCATCGCCCGCGATGTGCTGCTCGCCGCGCACGTCGGCTCGCGCGTGCACATCTGCCACCTCTCCACGGCCGGCTCCGTCGAGATCGTGCGCTGGGCCAAGTCCAAGGGCTGGGCCGTCACCGCCGAGGTCACCCCGCACCACCTGCTGCTGACCGACGAGCTCGTACGGTCGTACAACCCGGTCTACAAGGTGAACCCGCCGCTGCGCACCGAGGCCGACGTGCTGGCCCTGCGCGAGGCGCTCGCCGACGGCACCATCGACTGCGTCGCCACCGACCACGCCCCGCACCCGCACGAGGACAAGGACTGCGAGTGGGGGGCCGCGGCCATGGGCATGGTCGGCCTGGAGACCGCGCTCTCCGTCGTCCAGCACACGATGGTCGACACCGGCCTCCTCGACTGGCACGGCGTCGCCGACCGGATGTCGGCGCGCCCCGCGGACATCGGCCGGCTCCGCGGCCACGGCCGCCCCATCGCCGTCGGGGAGCCCGCCAATCTCACCCTCCTCGATTCCGCTTACCGTGGACCTGTGGACCCCGCGGGCTTCGCCTCCCGCAGCCGCAACACCCCCTACGAGGGCCGCGAGCTGCCGGGGCGCGTCACCCACACCTTCCTGCGGGGCCGGGCAACGGTCGTGGACGGGAAGCTGACGTGAGACTTTCGACAATCCTCGCTGCGGAGCAGAAGTCGCAGGAGGTCACCGACTGGGCCGGACGGATCGGCTGGGTCGTCGGGCTGCTGCTCTTCATCTCGCTCGTCTACTGGCTGATGCGCGAGGGCTGGAAGTGGCGCGGCTCGCTCCAGGGCGACCTGCCCGAGCTGCCCGTCGCGCCCGAGGCGCCGGGCGAGCCCCGGCTGGCCATGACCGGCCGCTACCACGGCTCGACCACGGCCGGGCAGTGGCTCGACCGCATCGTCGCCCGGGGCCTGGGCACCCGCAGCCGCGTCGAGCTCACCCTGACGGACGCGGGCCTGGACGTCGTGCGCCCCGGAGCGCAGGACTTCTTCATCCCCGCGGACCGGCTGCGCGGCGCCCGGCTCGACAAGGGCATCGCGGGCAAGGTCCTCGCCGAGGGCGGCCTGCTGATCGTCACCTGGGAGCACGGCGGCAAGGAGCTCGACTCCGGGTTCCGCTCCGACCAGGCGACCGAGCACCCGGCGTGGACCGAGGCCGTCAACACCATGATCAACGCAACGGAAGGCACCGCACGATGACGACCTCCAAGCCGGGGAACGCCTCGCAGAGGCGAGGGGCGGCCCCCGCCGTACTCGTCCTGGAGGACGGCCGCAGCTTCCGCGGCCGCGCCTACGGGGCCGTGGGGGAGACCTTCGGCGAAGCGGTCTTCAACACCGGCATGACCGGCTACCAGGAAACGCTGACCGACCCCTCGTACCACCGCCAGGTCGTGGTCATGACCGCGCCGCACATCGGCAACACCGGGGTCAACGACGAGGACGACGAGTCCCGGCGGATCTGGGTCGCGGGCTATGTGGTGCGCGACCCCGCCCGTACGCCGTCCAACTGGCGCTCCCGGCGCACGCTGGACGAGGAGCTGGCCGGGCAGGGCGTCGTCGGGATCTCCGGCGTCGACACCCGCGCCCTCACCCGCCACCTGCGCGAGCGCGGCGCCATGCGGGCCGGCATCTTCTCCGGCGAGAGCGTCGCCGACGAGGCGGCGCTGCTCGCCCGCGTCCGGGAGGCCCCGCGGATGACGGGCGCCGACCTCGCCGCCGAGGTCGCGACCGCGGAGCCGTACGTCGTGCCCGCGATCGGCGCCAAGAAGTTCACGGTCGCCGCCGTCGACCTGGGCATCAAGGGCATGACCCCGCACCGGATGGCCGAGCGCGGCATCGAGGTGCACGTGCTGCCGGCGACCGTCACGGCCGAGCAGCTGTACGCGGTGGAGCCCGACGGCGTGTTCCTCTCCAACGGGCCGGGCGACCCGGCCACCGCGGACCTGACCGTGGTCAAGGAGGTGCTGGCGCGGCGGACCCCGCTCTTCGGCATCTGCTTCGGCAACCAGATCCTGGGCCGCGCGCTAGGCTTCGGCACGTACAAGCTCAAGTACGGCCACCGCGGCATCAACCAGCCCGTGCAGGACCGCACCACCGGCAAGGTCGAGATCACCGCGCACAACCACGGATTCGCCGTCGACGCGCCGCTCGACGCGGTCTCCGAGACCCCCTACGGCCGCGCCGAGGTCTCCCACGTCTGCCTCAACGACGGCGTGGTCGAGGGCCTCCAGCTGCTCGACCGGCCGGCCTTCAGCGTCCAGTACCACCCCGAGGCAGCAGCCGGACCGCACGACGCGGCCTACCTGTTCGACCGCTTCGTCCAGCTCATGGAGGGCCAGCGTGCCTAAGCGCTCCGATATCCAGTCCGTCCTGGTCATCGGCTCCGGCCCGATCGTGATCGGTCAGGCCGCGGAGTTCGACTACTCCGGTACCCAGGCGTGCCGCGTGCTCAAGGCCGAGGGCCTGCGCGTCATCCTGGTCAACTCCAACCCGGCCACGATCATGACCGACCCGGAGATCGCCGACGCCACGTACGTCGAGCCGATCACCCCCGAGTTCGTCGAGAAGATCATCGCCAAGGAGCGCCCCGACGCGCTGCTGCCCACCCTCGGCGGCCAGACCGCGCTCAACACCGCGATCTCCCTGCACGAGGCCGGCACGCTCCAGGCGTACGACGTCGAGCTGATCGGCGCCAACGTCGAGGCGATCAACAAGGGTGAGGACCGCGACCTGTTCAAGGGCGTCGTCGAGGCCGTCAACGCCAAGATCGGGTACGGCGAGTCGGCCCGCTCCGTCATCTGCCACTCCATGGACGACGTCCTCGCGGGCGTCGAGCAGCTCGGCGGCTACCCCGTCGTCGTCCGCCCCTCCTTCACCATGGGCGGCGCGGGCTCCGGCTTCGCGCACGACGAGGACGAGCTGCGCCGCATCGCCGGCCAGGGGCTCACGCTCTCGCCGACCACCGAGGTGCTCCTGGAAGAGTCCATCCTCGGCTGGAAGGAGTACGAGCTGGAGCTGATGCGCGACCGCAACGACAACGTCGTGGTCGTCTGCTCCATCGAGAACTTCGACCCGATGGGCGTGCACACCGGCGACTCGATCACCGTCGCCCCGGCGATGACGCTCACCGACCGCGAGTACCAGCGGCTGCGGGACGTCGGCATCGCGATCATCCGCGAGGTCGGCGTCGACACCGGCGGCTGCAACATCCAGTTCGCGATCGACCCGGACGACGGCCGCGTCATCGTCATCGAGATGAACCCGCGCGTCTCCCGCTCCTCGGCGCTGGCCTCGAAGGCGACCGGCTTCCCGATCGCCAAGATCGCGGCCCGGCTCGCGGTCGGCTACACCCTGGACGAGATCCCGAACGACATCACCGAGCAGACCCCGGCGTCCTTCGAGCCCACGCTCGACTACGTCGTGGTCAAGGTGCCCCGCTTCGCGTTCGAGAAGTTCCCGGCCGCCGACGCCACCCTCACCACCACCATGAAGTCGGTGGGCGAGGCCATGGCGATCGGCCGCAACTTCACCGAGGCGCTGAACAAGGCGCTCCGCTCGCTGGAGAAGAAGGGCTCGCAGTTCGACTTCTCCGACGTGCCCGGCGCCATCGGCGAGAAGGCGGAGCTGCTGGCCGAGGCGGGGATTCCCACCGACGGCCGGATCAACACCGTCATGCGGGCCATCCGCGCCGGGGCCACGCAGCGCGAGGTCTTCGACGCCACGAGGATCGACCCGTGGTTCGTCGACCAGCTCTTCCTGATCAACGAGATCGCGGACGAGATCGCGGCGGCCGAGAAGCTGGAGCCGGGGATTCTCGGCGAGGCCAAGCGGCACGGCTTCTCCGACGCCCAGATCGCGGAGATCCGCGGGCTGAGCGAGGACGTCGTGCGCGAGGTGCGGCACGCGCTGGGCGTGCGGCCGGTCTACAAGACGGTCGACACCTGCGCCGCCGAGTTCGCCGCCCGCACCCCGTACTTCTACTCCTCCTACGACGAGGAGAGCGAGGTCGCGCCGCGCGAGAAGCCCGCTGTGATCATCCTCGGCTCGGGGCCCAACCGCATCGGCCAGGGCATCGAGTTCGACTACTCCTGCGTGCACGCCTCCTTCGCGCTCTCCGACGCCGGGTACGAGACCGTGATGGTCAACTGCAACCCGGAGACCGTCTCCACCGACTACGACACCTCCGACCGGCTCTACTTCGAGCCGCTCACCCTGGAGGACGTCCTGGAGATCGTCCACGCGGAGACCCTCGCGGGCCCCGTCGCGGGCGTCATCGTCCAGCTCGGCGGCCAGACCCCGCTGGGCCTCGCCCAGGCGCTCAAGGACAACGGCGTGCCGATCGTGGGCACCTCGCCGGAGGCCATCGACCTGGCCGAGGAGCGCGGCGCGTTCGGCCGGGTGCTGACCGAGGCCGGGCTGCCCGCGCCGAAGTACGGCACCGCCTTCTCCTTCGCGGAGGCCAAGGACATCGCCGCCGAGATCGGCTACCCGGTCATGGTCCGCCCCAGCTACGTGCTGGGCGGGCGCGGCATGGAGATCGTCTACGACGAGCCGTCGCTGGGCGGGTACCTGGAGCGCCACGCCGGGCTGATCGACCAGCACCCGGTCCTCATCGACCGGTTCCTCGACGACGCCATCGAGATCGACGTGGACGCGCTCTACGACGGTCACGAGCTCTACCTCGGCGGCGTCATGGAGCACATCGAGGAGGCCGGCATCCACTCCGGCGACTCCGCGTGCGCGCTGCCCCCGATCACCCTCGGCGGCTACGACATCAAGCGGCTGCGGACCTCCACGGAGGCCATCGCCAAGGGCGTCGGCGTGCGCGGGCTGATCAACATCCAGTTCGCGATGGCCGGGGACATCCTCTACGTCCTCGAAGCCAACCCGCGCGCCTCCCGCACGGTCCCCTTCACCTCGAAGGCGACCGCCGTGCCGCTGGCCAAGGCCGCCGCCCGCATCTCGCTGGGCGCGACCGTCGCCGAGCTGCGCGCGGAGGGCATGCTCCCGAAGACCGGGGACGGCGGCACGCTGCCGCTGGACGCGCCGATCTCCGTCAAGGAGGCCGTGCTGCCCTGGTCGCGCTTCCGGGACGCCTCCGGCCGCGGCGTGGACACCGTCCTCGGCCCGGAGATGCGCTCCACGGGCGAGGTCATGGGCATCGACTCGGTCTTCGGCACCGCGTACGCGAAGTCGCAGGCCGGCGCGTACGGGGCGCTGCCCACCAAGGGCCGGGCCTTCGTCTCCGTCGCCAACCGCGACAAGCGCTCGATGATCTTCCCGGCCCGTGAACTGGTCGCGCACGGCTTCGAGCTGCTCGCCACCTCCGGCACGGCCGAGGTGCTGCGGCGCAACGGCATCAAGGCCACCGTGGTGCGCAAGCAGAGCGAGGGGGAGGGGCCGAACGGCGAGAAGACGATCGTCCAGCTCATCCACGACGGCCAGGTCGACCTGATCGTCAACACCCCGTACGGCACCGGCGGCCGCCTCGACGGCTACGACATCCGTACGGCCTCCGTGGCCCGCGGCGTCCCCTGCCTGACCACGGTGCAGGCGCTCGCCGCCGCCGTGCAGGGCATCGAGGCGCTGACCCGCGGCGACGTCGGGGTGCGCTCCCTCCAGGACCACGCGGAACATCTGACCGCGGCGCGCGAGGCGTAGAGCGGAAGAGGGGGACACCGGCCGGTGTCCCCCTCTTCGCGAGACCCCCTCTCTTCGTGATTCCCGTGCAGCCCTATGCCTAGAAGGCCCGATATGTACCGAATCTTCTTCAAGCTGATCTTTCGACGCATGGACCCGGAGGCCGCCCACCACCTCGCCTTCGCCTGGATCCGCGGCGCCGCCCGCGTCCCCGTCCTGCGCACCCTCCTCGCCGCCCTCCTCGCGCCGCGCCACAAGGCGCTGCGCATCGAGGCCCTGGGACGGCGGATGCACGGCCCCTTCGGCCTCGCCGCCGGATTCGACAAGAACGCCGTCGCCATCGACGGCATGACGATGCTCGGCTTCGACCACGTCGAGATCGGCACGGTCACCGCCCAGCCGCAGCCCGGCAACCCCAAGAAGCGCCTCTTCCGCCTCGTGCGGGACCGCGCGCTGATCAACCGTATGGGATTCAACAACGAAGGCTCCGCGGCCGTCTCCGCCCGCCTGGCGGCCCGCAACCCCGTCTTCAAGACCACCGTCGGCGTCAACATCGGCAAGACCAAGGCCGTACCGGAGGCGGGTGCCGTCGCCGACTACGTCGCCTCCACCGAGCGCCTCGCCGCCCACGCCGACTACCTCGTCGTCAACGTCAGCTCGCCGAACACCCCCGGCCTGCGCGACCTCCAGGCCGTCGGCCACCTGCGCCCGCTGCTCTCCGCCGTGCGCGAGGCCGCCGACCGCACCGTGCCCGGCCGCCGCGTCCCCCTCCTGGTCAAGATCGCCCCCGACCTCGCCGACGAGGACATCGACGCCGTCGCCGACCTCGCCGTCGAACTCGGCCTGGACGGCGTCATCGCCACCAACACCACCATCGCCCGCGACGGCCTCGGCCTGAAGACCGCCCCGGCCCTGACCAAGGAGACCGGCGGCCTGTCCGGACAGCCGCTGAAGGCCCGCTCCCTGGAGGTCCTGCGCCGCCTGTACGCCCGGGTGGGCGACCGGATCACCCTGATAGGGGTCGGCGGCGTCGAGAGCGCCGACGACGCCTGGGAGCGCATCCTGGCCGGCGCCACCCTCGTCCAGGGCTACAGCGCCTTCATCTACCAGGGCCCCTTCTGGTGCCGCACCGTCCACCGCGGCCTCGCCGAGCGCCTCGCCGCCAGCCCGTACGCCACCCTCGCCGACGCCGTCGGCGCCGAGCACCGGAAGGTGACCGCATGACCACAGCCCCGGAGCCCTTCGGAGCCCGCCTGCGCCGGGCCATGGACGAGCGCGGCCCGCTGTGCGTAGGCATCGACCCGCACCCCTCGCTGCTCGCCGACTGGGGGCTCGGCGACGACATCGCGGGGCTGGAGACCTTCACCCGTACGGCCGTGGCGGCGCTCGCCGACCGGGTCGCCGTCCTCAAGCCGCAGTCCGCCTTCTTCGAGCGCTTCGGCTCGCGCGGCATCGCCGTCCTGGAACGGGCCGTCGCCGACGCCCGCGCCGCGGGCGCCCTGGTCCTCATGGACGCCAAGCGCGGTGACATCGGTTCCACCATGGCCGCGTACGCCGCGACCTACCTCGACCCGGCGAGCCCGCTCTTCTCCGACGCCGTCACCCTCAGCCCGTACCTCGGCTACGGCTCGCTGCGCCCGGCGCTGGACCTGGCCCGCGAGAGCGGCGCGGGCGTCTTCGTGCTGGCGCTCACCTCCAACGCGGAGGGCGCCGAGGTCCAGCACGCCGTACGGGCCGACGGCGCGAGCGTCGCCGCCACGATGCTCGGCCACCTGCGGGACGAGAACGCGGGCGCGGCGCCCATGGGCTCGTACGGCGCCGTCGTCGGCGCGACGCTGGGCGACACGCTCGGCGCGGCCGGCGTCGATCCGGCGATCAACGGTCCGCTGCTCGCCCCCGGCATCGGTGCGCAGGGCGCGACCCCCGCCGACCTCCCGCGGGTCTTCGGCGCGGCCGTGCGCGACGTCGTCCCGAGCGTCAGCCGGGGGGTGCTGCGGCACGGCCCGGACGCGGCCGGACTGCGGGCTTCCGCCGCGCGGTTCGCCGAAGAAGTGCGCGCGGCGGTCGGCTGACGTCAAAATTGTTGGTTGTTATGTCCTGAAAAGTACTGGTCGAGCGAGTCTGACCAGGAGTTTTCACCTGTTCTCGCTGACTGGAGCGGGATCGGCCGCTAGTCTCCGACGAGAGCGAACGTGCAAGCGCGTTGCTCGTTGCTCCGTAGGTGTGGGGCGACTAGGTTCCTCACCGGTCCGTATCCGACAGTTCGACATCCGAGGTGACGTAGGCGTGGCTCTTCCGCCCCTTACCCCTGAACAGCGCGCAGCCGCGCTAGAAAAGGCCGCCGCGGCTCGCCGGGAGCGCGCCGAGGTCAAGAATCGACTCAAGCACTCCGGCGCCTCGCTGCATGACGTCATCGAGCAGGGACAGAAGAACGACGTCATCGGCAAGATGAAGGTCTCAGCCCTGCTTGAGTCGCTCCCCGGCGTGGGCAAGGTCCGCGCCAAGCAGATCATGGAGCGACTCGGCATTTCCGAAAGCCGCCGCGTCCGCGGTCTCGGCTCCAACCAGATCGCCGCGTTGGAGCGTGAGTTCGGCGGCAAGGCGGCCTGACGTTCCCAGGCACTCCTGGGAACCGGGATAATCGCTGCATGAGTACACCAGTCTCCCGGGGGACGGCCCCCGTCCCTCCGGCCAGACGTCCGCGGCTGACCGTGCTCTCCGGCCCCTCCGGGGTCGGCAAGAGCACGGTCGTCGCGCATATGCGCAAGGTCCACCCCGAGGTATGGCTCTCGGTCTCCGCCACCACCCGCAAGCCGCGGCCGGGTGAGCGGGACGGGGTGCAGTACTTCTTCGTGGACGACGAGGAGTTCGACAAGCTCATCGCCAACGGCGAACTGCTGGAGTGGGCCGAATTCGCGGGCAACCGCTACGGCACGCCCCGGCGGGCGGTCCTGGAACGGCTGGAGGCGGGCGAGCCCGTCCTCCTGGAGATCGACCTCCAGGGCGCCCGGCTCGTCCGCGAGTCGATGCCCGAGGCCCGGCTGACCTTCCTCGCCCCGCCGAGCTGGGACGAGCTGGTGCGCCGGCTCACCGGCCGGGGCACGGAGGCGCCCGAGGTCATCGAGCGCCGGCTGGCGGCCGCCAAGGTGGAGCTGGCCGCCGAGGCCGAGTTCGACACCACCCTTGTCAACACCTCCGTCGAGGACGTAGCCCGTGAGCTGCTAGCCTTGATGCTGAATGACTCCGGGGAGTGATCCCCGACAACTCTGGGGGACGACCCCCGCAGTACGACGCAGCGGAAGGCAGAGCGTGTCCTCTTCTATGACCGCGCCCGAGGGCATCATCAACCCGCCGATTGATGAGCTGCTTGAGGCAACCGACTCGAAGTACAGCCTCGTGATCTACGCCGCCAAGCGCGCGCGCCAGATCAACGCGTACTACTCGCAGCTCGGCGAGGGCCTGCTGGAGTACGTCGGCCCGCTGGTGGACACCCACGTCCACGAGAAGCCGCTGTCGATCGCGCTCCGCGAGATCAACGCGGGCCTGCTGACCTCGGAGGCCATCGAGGCCCCGGCGCAGTAGAGCTCTCAGCACGAACGTCCCATCCACGGGCCCGGCAGCGCGACTGCCGGGCCCGTGGTGTGTCATGGGTACCTGCGGGGCCTGCACGCGGCAGGCGGTACCGAGAAGCGCGGGGAGAAGCAAGAGCCATGGAGAAGCAGGACAAGCCCAAGGTCGTCCTGGGGGTGGGCGGCGGCATCGCCGCCTACAAGGCGTGCGAACTGCTGCGCCGCCTCACCGAATCGGGCCACGCGGTACGGGTCGTGCCGACCGCCTCGGCGCTGCACTTCGTCGGCGAGGCCACCTGGTCGGGGCTGTCCGGCAGCCCCGTCTCCACCGAGGTGTGGGACTCGGTGCACGAGGTGCCGCACGTACGGATCGGGCAGGGCGCCGACCTCGTGGTCGTCGCCCCCGCCACCGCCGACCTGCTCGCCAAGGCCGCCCATGGCCTCGCCGACGACCTGCTGACCAACACCCTCCTCACCGCCCGCTGCCCGGTCGTCTTCGCGCCCGCCATGCACACCGAGATGTGGGAGCACCCGGCCACCCAGGAGAACGTCGCCACCCTGCGGCGGCGCGGCGCCCTCGTCATCGAGCCCGCCGTGGGCCGGCTCACCGGCGTCGACACCGGCAAGGGCCGCCTCCCCGACCCCGCGGAGATCTTCGAGGTCTGCCGCGGCGTCCTGGCCCGCGGCCCGGAGGCCGCGCGCGCCGACCTCGCGGGCCGCCATGTGGTCGTCTCCGCCGGCGGCACCCGCGAGCCGCTGGACCCGGTGCGCTTCCTCGGCAACCGCTCCTCCGGCAAGCAGGGCTACGCCCTCGCCCGTACGGCCGTGGCGCGCGGCGCCCGGGTGACGCTCATCGCGGCCAACTCCGGGCTGCCGGACCCGGCCGGGGCCGATGTGGTGCGGGTCGGCACGGCCGTGGAGCTGCGGGAGGCGGTGCTGGAGGCCGCTGTGGATGCTGATGCAGTAGTGATGGCCGCGGCGGTAGCCGATTTCCGGCCAGTTCAGTACGCCCAGGGGAAGATTAAAAAGAAGGACGGCCAGGATCCCGCCCCTATCGATCTCACCCGCAATCCTGACATTTTGGCGGAGATCTCCGCGTCCCGGGCGCGTCCGGGACAGATCATCGTCGGATTCGCCGCCGAAACCGACGACGTACTCGACAACGGCCGCGCGAAACTCGCCCGAAAGGGCTGTGACCTGCTCGTTGTCAACGAAGTCGGAGAACGTCGCACTTTTGGCTCCGAGCAGAACGAGGCCGTCGTGCTCGCCGCCGACGGAACCGAGACTTCCGTGCCGTATGGGCCCAAGGAGGCGCTGGCCGACACGGTCTGGAGCCTGGTCGCACCCCGTCTGGCCTGAGCGGATCGAGCGCCGTTCGAGGGTGTCGCAGGTCACGACGTTCCCATAGACCGAGACGCGATGCCCAGCTCAGGAGAAGGCCGGATAAACTGGCTCCGGACCGGCGTCGGGCGCAGCCCCCGACCGGTCCGTCAATGATCAGCCAGCAGCCGCTGCAACCCCAGGGAGCGATGTGTCCCGCCGCCTGTTCACCTCGGAGTCCGTGACCGAGGGTCACCCCGACAAGATCGCTGACCAGATCAGCGACACGATCCTCGACGCTCTCCTCAAGGAGGACCCGTCCTCGCGGGTCGCCGTTGAGACGTTGATCACCACCGGCCAGGTACACGTGGCCGGTGAGGTGACGACGAAGGCATACGCGCCGATCGCCACGCTCGTGCGCAACAAGATCCTCGACATCGGCTACGACTCGTCCAAGAAGGGCTTCGACGGAGCCTCCTGCGGCGTGTCCGTATCCATCGGGGCCCAGTCCCCGGACATCGCGCAGGGCGTCGACGACGCCTATGAGAAACGAGTCGGGGGCGTCGACGAGGGCGACGAGGGCGACGCGCTCGACCAGCAGGGCGCGGGCGACCAGGGCCTGATGTTCGGCTACGCCTGCGACGAGACGCCCGAGCTGATGCCGCTGCCCATCAACCTGGCGCACCGGCTCTCGCGCCGCCTCTCGGAGGTCCGCAAGAACGGGACCATCCCGTACCTGCGCCCCGACGGCAAGACCCAGGTGACCATCGAGTACGACGGCAACAAGGCCGTCCGCCTCGACACCGTCGTCGTCTCCTCCCAGCACGCCTCGGACATCGACCTGGACTCGCTGCTGGCACCGGACATCCGGGAGTTCGTGGTCGAGCACGTCCTGGGCGAGCTGCTGCAGGACGGCATCAAGCTCGAAACCGAGAACTACAAGCTGCTGGTGAACCCGACCGGACGCTTCGAGATCGGCGGCCCGATGGGCGACGCCGGCCTCACCGGCCGGAAGATCATCATCGACACCTACGGCGGCATGTCCCGCCACGGCGGCGGCGCCTTCTCCGGCAAGGACCCGTCCAAGGTCGACCGCTCGGCCGCGTACGCCATGCGCTGGGTCGCCAAGAACGTCGTCGCCGCCGGCCTCGCCTCGCGCTGCGAGGTCCAGGTCGCGTACGCGATCGGCAAGGCCGAGCCGGTCGGCCTGTTCGTGGAGACCTTCGGCACCGCGACCGTGGACGTGGAGAAGATCGAGACGGCCATCTCGGACGTCTTCGACCTCCGCCCCGCCGCGATCATCCGCGACCTCGACCTGCTGCGCCCGATCTACGCGCAGACCGCCGCGTACGGGCACTTCGGACGCGAGCTCCCGGACTTCACGTGGGAGCGCACGGACCGCGTGGACGCACTGCGCCGGGCCGCGGGGCTGTAACCCTCCTCGCGCCGGAGCCTGGCCGCTTCGCCCCGCCGATCGTTCACGTCCGATCGGCGGGGCGAAGTGCTGCGCGCGGACTGCGAGAAGCGCTACGCGCGAGGCGCTGGGGGCGGGGGTTACCGCTTGGGGCACTTCTTCCACGCGAAGTGGTACAGCGTGTTGATGCTGCCGTCGGTGGAGTCCATCGCCATGTAGCTGGTGAGCTTGGGGTCCGCGTTCTTGCCGTCGACCCGCAGCTCGGTGTTGATGTTGAAGTAGCGCTGTTCGCCACAGGGCGCGTAGACGCGCGCGTCGAGCTCGGTCTCGTCCGAGGTCTGCCAGTTGGCGTCGTACGGGCCGGTGAACCGGTGGCTCAGGCGCGCGGTCTGCTGGGACCCCTGGAAGTAGTACCCGGCCTGCTCCAGCCCGGTGGCCTTGGCCGCGAGCGAGGCGTAACCGCGGTAGTCGGCGCGGGCGATGGCGTACGTGAAGCCCTGCGGCACGTGCACGTTCAGCGCGATCTGGCAGTTCTTGCGGGAGTCGGTGGGTTTGCTGTCCTTGCCCGCCTGGGCGAGGTACTCGCTGTACGTCACGGTGAACGCGGTGTTGTCCGGGGCGACCGCCACGGCGGCGCTGCCGGGGCGGCAGCCGGACCCGTTGACCGCGGCGACGGTGATCGTGATCTTGCCGTCGGGCGGCGGCACGTCGTCGCCGCCCCGCGCCGCCGAGGAGGGAGCGGTCGATCCGATGAGGAGCAACGACGCCGCGACGGCACCAACACCCAGGGTACGGAGCATGGGCTCTTCCTTCCGGTCGTCCTGGTCCCCGCGGCGCGGGGACGGCAGGCGAGGAATGACGAGGGCATGCCAGCACGGGGATCACGGATCGGACCCCGCTCGCCCCGAGGTCGGTGCGAACCTACGCCTTGATTCAGCCGGTGGGGGGCTGGGGGGTGTCTGGATCTGTGTACGGGGCATGGGGCGTGGGGCTGCTGGGGCCGCTGGGACCGGGGCCGTGGTCGGGGCCAGGTTCGCCGTCGGGGCCGGGGGCGTCGGCGCCAGGCCTGTTGGCATCCGGCGCGTCGGGGCCCGGTTCGTCGAAACCTGATGCGCCGAAGCCCGGTTCGTCGGAATCAGGCTTGTCGGAGCCCGGTGGGGGCGTCGGGGCGTCGAAGCGGCGGCGGATCTCGTCGGCGGCGTCCGGCGCGTTCGCGGCATCGAGGTCATTCGCGATCCGGCGGGCGAACAGCGCGCGATCGGCAGCGTCCTCGGCCATGCCGGCCTGGTCCATCAGCTTGTTCAGCAGGTCGGACAACCCCGTGTCGCCCGACGGGTCGTCACCGGCGAAGAGGCCGTCCGCTGGAGGCGGCTGCCCGAACGGACCCGGCCATGCCCCGGCGAACCGCGGCGCCGGTTCCGGCTCGGGACGCGCCCCGGGCACCAGCCGCTGGAAGGGCTCGGGGATGTCCTCGTTGTTGGCGGCGGAGGTGAGCTGGGTCGCGCCGAGCGTGAGTCGGCCCACGTCACCGATGTGCTGAGCCCACTGCTCGGCCAACGGCAATATGTCCTCGGGGTGGTCGGTACGCAGGCGCTGTTCGGTGAAACAGAGGATCGGCTCGATGCGCTCGTCGTTGGTGAGCGCCCTGCCCTGGATGCGCGAAGTCAGTTGGAAATAGAAGTTGTTGATCTGAAGGCCAGGGCCTGTGTTGAGCGGACCGCTCGAATTCTGTATGTACGCCCCAAGTTCTCCCTGGAAATTGCCGATCCCGCCCCGCTGCCCGGTGTTGCTCACTGACGGCCCATTGGCCGTATCCGCCTTCTTCTTACGCGTGTCGGGACGCTTGTCCAGCGCGGCCAGCTCCGGGACCCGTCGGACCAGCCGGTCTCCCAGCCGGGCGAGGTCGGTGGCGGACGTACGCTGGGAGAACCGCTCGAACTGGCACTCCGCCAGCCTGGCCAGCGTCCTCGGCAGCCGTCGGACATCGAGCTGCTCCGTCTTCCGTTCGAGCAGGACCGGTACGACCAGTACCCCGCACTCGAATGCCTCCTCCAACTCGCGGCGAACCCAGTCCACGGGATTGTTCAGCGCCCTGCGCCCCTTTCGTTTCGGGTCGGGGGCGTCGAGCCAGTCCGGGCCGATGAGCACCAGCAGAACGCTGCTGCGCCGTACCTTGCTGTCAAGGATCTCGACATAGTTGGAGCCCAACTCGATGGAGCCCCCGGCGAGGAATACGCTGCCGTCCCCGAATCGCTCTTCCAGCACCCGCTTGAATTCATGGGCGGTTGCCTTGGCGCCCATGACGCGGAAGTTGATGAAGACCTCGTGCATGATGTGCGTCCTCTCGGAGAGGCGTATGGGTCACAGCGCTGGATGATTCCGGGGCCATATCTGTACCGACCCGTTGCGCGGTCGCTGTCCTCGGCGACCGCGTGCGCAGCGCGTCGGCTGGAAGCCGGGCCGTCTCCCAATCGAGGGCTTCGGCGGCGCGGCACGGGCGGCGGAGTCCGTGCAGGCAACAACCGGTGAACATCGAGATGCGTCGGGCAGATGGGACGTGCCGAGCATCGACGACGACGGTTTCGCGGCGTCGAGGGCGACCACCTTGCGGCCAGCCGTCGTCTGCGCAGTTCGCGTCCGAACTCGTAGGGCTGCTCCGGCATTTCGACCCCCGTACTCCGTGCGCCGGGCAGCTGGCGTTCGCCGCGAGTAGCGTGCGGCAGGCCGCTCGGCGGAACAAGGCGAATGGGGACGTTTCCCGTTTCCTGTTCAGATTGCCGTGTGGGGCTTCCCCGGGGGTTTCCCGGTGGGAACGCAACAGGAAGGACCCCTGGGTGTCGATACGCCCCGGGCCGTACCCGGCCGCCGTTCGCGGGGCGGGGAGTGTCGGTGGTGTCTGCTAAGACTGGAGCTGTGAGCAGCGAGAACGGGCGGCCGGAGCGGGAGCCGGCGCAGGCGGACGCGGCCCCGGCGGGTGATCCCGCCGGGGGAGAGCAGCTCGCGCTCATTCGGGAGACCGTGCGCGAGGCGAAGAAGCCGCGGGCCAAGCCGCGTACCTGGCGGGGCGCCGAGCTCGCCGCGGACCGGCCCGTCGCCCGGGTCCTGGTGGACAAGGGGCTCATCCACCTCGACCAGTTCTTCGACTACGCCGTGCCCGAGGCCATGGACGCCGAGGCGCGGCCCGGCGCCCGGGTGCGGGTGCGGTTCGGGGCCCGCGTCGCCAAGGGGCGCCGCGAGGGCGGCGAGCTGCACAACGGCTTCATCGTCGAGCGCCGGGCGGAGAGCGACTACCGCGGTCCGCTCGCCCCCATCGCCCAGGTCCTCTCCCCGGAGCCGGTGCTCGGTCCCGAGCTGCTGGCGCTGTGCCGCGCCGTCGCCGACCGCTACGCGGGCACGCTCGCCGACGTCGTCCAGCTCGCCGTACCGCCCCGCCGCGCCCGCCCCGAGGCCGAGCCCCTGTCCGAACCGCTGCCTCCGCCCGCCCCGCCCGAGCCCGGCAGCTGGTCCCGGTATCCGACCGGCCCCGCCTACCTCGACGCCGTCCGCCGGGGCGAGCGCCCGCGCGCCGTATGGACCGCGCTGCCCGGCCCGCACTGGCCCCAGGAGCTGGCCCGTGCCGCCGTCGCGGCCCTCGCCGCCGGCCGCGGCGCGCTGATCGTCGTGCCGGACGGGCGCACCGCCGCCCGCGTGGACGCCGCGCTGACCGCGCTGCTCGGCGACGGCCGGCACACGCTGCTCACCGCGGACGCCGGGCCCGAGGTGCGCTACCGCCGCTGGCTCGCCGTCAGCCGCGGCAGCGTACGGGCGGTGGTCGGCACCCGCGCCGCGATGTTCGCGCCCGTACGGGACCTCGGCCTCGTCGCGATCTGGGACGACGGTGACGCCAGCCACAGTGAGCAGCACGCACCGCAGCCGCACGCGCGCGAGGTGCTGCTGCTGCGCGCCGCGCACGAGAAGGCGGCCTTCCTGCTCGGCGGCCACGGCTGCACGGTCGAGGCCGCCCAGCTCGTGGAGACCGGCTGGGCGCTGCCGCTGGCCGCCGACCGCGCCCAGGTGCGCGCCGCCGCCCCCATGATCCGTACGGTCGGCGACGGCGACCAGGCGCGCGACGAGGCGGCGCGCGCCGCGCGGCTGCCCACCCTGGCCTGGCAGGCGGTGCGGGAGGGCCTCAAGAGCGGACCGGTGCTCGTACAGGTGCCGCGCCGGGGGTACGTACCGCGGCTGGCCTGCGAGCGGTGCCGCGAGCCCGCGCGGTGCCGGCACTGCGCGGGCCCTTTGGAGGCGCGTGGCGGCGACGGCGAACTGCACTGCGGATGGTGCGGGCGCGAGACCCGCGACTGGCACTGCGGCGAGTGCGGCGGCTTCCGGCTGCGGGCCCAGATCGTCGGGGCCCGGCGCACCGCCGAGGAGCTGGGCAGGGCGTTCCCCGCCGTGCCCGTACGGACCTCCGGGCGCGACCACATCCTGGACACCGTGCCAGACGGGCCCGCCCTCATCGTCTCGACGCCGGGCGCGGAGCCCGTCGCCGAAGCGGGGTACGCGGCAGCCCTGCTCCTCGACGGCTGGGCGCTCCTCACCCGCCCCGACCTGCGCGCGGGCGAGGAGGCGCTGCGCCGCTGGCTGGGTGCGGCGGCCCTGGTGCGGGGGCAGGAGGCGGGCGGCACGGTGGTCGTCGTCGCCGAGCCCACCCTGCGGCCCGTACAGGCGCTGGTGCGCTGGGACCCGGCCGGGCACGCGGTGCGGGAGCTCGCGGACCGCGCCGAGCTGGGGTTCCCGCCCGTCTCGCGGATGGCCGCGGTGGCCGGCCCGCCGGAGGCCGTGGCAGACCTGATCGAGGTGGCCGAACTCCCCGGCGACGCCGAGGTGCTGGGCCCGGTCGAGCTGCCCGTGACCGAGGCCGGACGGCCGCGCCGTACGGGCGACCCGCCCCCGGGGGAGCGGTGGGAACGGGCGCTGCTGCGGGTGCGTCCCGGCAACGGGGCCGCGCTGGCCGCCGCGCTGAAGACGGCGCAGGCGGCCCGGCTGGCGCGCCGCGAGGGGGCCCCGGTGCGTATCAGGATCGATCCGCCGGACATCGGCTGACGGGCCGTCGGAGAGTGAGCCGGTGGGGCGGTGGGTCGGGCAGTGAGTCGGTCGGCGACGGGGGAGCGGTTGAAGCGGCGCTGCCCCGCGGTCCGGCGCGGGCCGGGCCTCGGGGCAGTTGAAGGACTGGCAGGGGGTGGGGAGTTGACGGGGAGCGGAGTGAGTGTGAGTTCAGCCGTTGCGGGGGCCGGGGAAGGCGCTCGGCCGCGGCTCGTCCCGCAGTGCCGAGTCCCGCAGCGCCCCGTCGCGCAGACCGGGCTCCCGCAGGCCCGAATCCCGCAGGCCCGAGTCCCTCAGCCCCGAATCCCGCAGCGCCGGAGCCGGCTGCCCCGGCATGGCGCGGGCGGCGGGTACGGCGGGGAGCTGGGGGCCGACGGATACGGCCGGCAGTCCGGCCGCATCCGTCGTACGGGCCGGCTCGCCGCCGCCGGCCGTGTTCTGCGCGCCGGCCCGGCGGGTGCCGTAACGCCGGTGCACCGCCTGCTTGGTGACGCCGAGCGCCGAACCCACCGCGTCCCACGAGAAGCCCAGCGAGCGGTCGAAGTCCACCGCCGCGGTGACGAGTGTCTCGATGCTGTCGCGCAGCTCCTGCGCGAGCCGTACGGTCGGTGCGGGCGCCCGCCCGTACACGACGAAGCCCGCGGACGGGCCGGTGCGCCGCGGGCGGTAGACGTTTCCGAGCTGGGCGGTGAGGGTGCGCAGTGCGTCCACCTGTCGGCGGACCCGCTCGATATCCCGCACCAGCAGATGCAGGCTGGCCCGTGCCTGGGCGTCGTGGGTTGCGTGGTCGGCCATGAACAAGCCTCTCGAACCGGCGTGGAATGCTGAATAGGGAAGGTGCGATAGGGAAGGTGGAACGCGGACATCAGGGCAGTGAGTCGGCTGGCCATCGGAAGCGAACGAGGGCCGGACCGTGCCGTGGCCCGTTCCGGTCAATCTCTCTTGACCTCAACGCGAGACGTGCCTTGTGGGTCACGGTGAGGGGGCGTACGGCCTGCGCGGCGGGGCGCGAATTGACGCGTACGCCCCCTACGGTCGCGGATCGATCCCGCAGCCCCGCCGTACGGCCTTGACCCTGCCCGTACGGTCGCGTCCCCGGGACCGTACGGCCATGCCGTCGGCCCCGAGCCCCCACGGCCCTGCCGCCCGTACGGCCGCGGCCCCCACCCCCAGGGCCTAGACTGGTCCGCCGTTCCGCTCGGCGCGTTGAGAGGTAGATCGCCACCCATGAGGCTCGTCTTCGCCGGTACCCCCGAGGTCGCAGTGCCCGCCCTCGACGCGCTGCTCGCGTCGGACCGGCACGAGGTCGTCGCCGTCGTCACCCGGCCCGACGCCCCCGCCGGGCGCGGCCGCCGACTGGTCGCCAGCCCCGTCGCCCAGCGCGCCGAGGAAGAGGGCATCGAGGTGCTCAAGCCCGTCAAGCCGCGCGACGAGGACTTCCTCGCCCGGCTACGGGAGATCGCCCCCGACTGCTGCCCCGTCGTCGCCTACGGCGCGCTCCTGCCCAAGGCCGCGCTGGAGGTGCCCGCCCGCGGCTGGGTCAATCTGCACTTCTCACTGCTGCCCGCGTGGCGCGGCGCCGCCCCCGTGCAGCACGCCGTACTGGCCGGGGACGAGGTGACGGGCGCGTCGACGTTCCTGATCGAGCAGGGGCTCGACTCCGGGCCGGTGTTCGGGGTGCTCACCGAGGAGGTCCGCCCCACCGACACCAGCGGCGACCTGCTGACCCGGCTGGCCTTCGCCGGGGCCGGGCTGCTCGTGGCCACCATGGACGGCATCGAGGACAACACCCTCGAAGCGGTGCCCCAGCCCGCCGAGGGCGTCACCCTCGCGCCGAAGATCAACGTCGAGGACGCCGAGGCCGACTGGACCGCGCCCGCGCTCCGCGTCGACCGGGTGGTGCGCGGATGCGCCCCCGCCCCCGGCGCGTGGACCCTCTTCCGCGGCGAGCGGCTCAAGTTGATGTCCGTGGCCCTGTGCCCGGACCGCGGCGACCTGGCGCCCGGCGAACTCTCCGTCGCCAAGAACGCCGTGTACGCCGGCACCGGCTCGCACGCCGTCGAGCTGCTGTGGGTCCAGCCCCAGGGCAAGAAGCCGATGAAGGCCGCCGACTGGGCGCGGGGCGTCCGGATCGCCGAAGGCGAGCGGCTCGGCGCCGCGTAGGACCCGGGGCGTAGCCTTGAGCCCATCGTCATCCCAGCTCCGGAGCACCTTTCGTGAACGATCAGGCCCCCCGCCGCCGGCCCGCCAGGCCCGCGAAACCCCACCGCCGCCCCAAGAAGGACCCCGTGCGGATCCTCGCCTTCGAGGTGCTGCGCGCCGTGGACGAGCGGGACGCCTACGCGAACCTGGTGCTGCCGCCGATGCTGCGCAAGGCCCGCGACAAGGCCGCAGCGGGCAAGGACGGCACGGCGTTCGACGCGCGGGACGCGGCGCTGGCCACCGAGCTGGTGTACGGGACGCTGCGCCGCCAGGGCACGTACGACGCGATCATCGCGGCCTGCGTGGACCGGCCGCTGCGCGAGGTGGATCCGCCCGTCCTCGACGTGCTGGGACTGGGCGCGCACCAGCTGCTCGGGACCCGCATCCCCAGCCACGCGGCGGTCTCCGCCACCGTGGAACTGGCCCGCGTCGTCCTCGGCGACGGGCGCGCGAAGTTCGTCAACGCGGTGCTCCGCAAGATCGCGGCCGATGACCTCGACGGCTGGCTGGAGAAGGTCGCGCCGCCCTACGACGCGGACGCCGAGGACCACTTGGCGGTCGTCCACTCCCACCCGCGCTGGGTCGTCTCCGCGCTGTGGGACGCCCTCGGCGGCGGCCGGGCCGGCATCGAGGACCTCCTCGAAGCCGACAACGAACGGCCCGAGGTGACGCTCGTCGCCCGCCCGGGCCGCGCCACCGTCGACGAGCTGATGGCCGAGGTGGGCGAGGACTCCGGACTGCCCGGCCGCTGGTCCCCGTATGCCGTGCGGCTCGCCGAGGGCGGCGAGCCCGGCGCGCTCGACTCGGTCCGCGATGGCCGGGCCGGCGTGCAGGACGAAGGCAGCCAACTGGTCGCGGTCGCCCTGGCCAACGTCCCGCTGGACGGCCCCGACCAGCGGTGGCTCGACGGCTGCGCGGGCCCCGGCGGCAAGGCCGCCCTGCTCGCCGCGCTCGCCGCCGAGCGCGGCGCGGCGCTGCTCGCCTCCGAGAAGCAGCCGCACCGCGCCCGCCTCGTCGGCCGGGCGCTGGCCGGCAACCCCGGCCCGTACCAGGTGATCGCGGCGGACGGCACCCGTCCGCCCTGGCGCGAGGGCGTCTTCGACCGCGTCCTGGTCGACGTGCCGTGCACCGGCCTCGGCGCGCTGCGCCGCCGCCCCGAAGCCCGCTGGCGGCGCCGGCCCGAGGACCTGGAGGGCTTCGCCCCGCTCCAGCGCGGGCTGTTGCGCGAGGCCCTGCGCTCGGTGCGCGTCGGCGGCGTCGTCGGCTACGCGACCTGCTCGCCGCATCTCGCCGAGACCCGCGCCGTCGTCGACGACGTCCTCAAGGGGCGCGGCGGACCGGCCCCCGGCGCCGAGCTGATCGACGCGCGCCCCCTGATGCCGGGCGTCCCGGCGCTCGGGGACGGCCCGGACGTACAGCTGTGGCCGCACTTGCACGGTACGGACGCGATGTACCTGGCCCTGCTGCGGCGTACGGACTGAACGAGGGTTCCTCTCGCGGGGGCGCGTCCGCCGAGTTGACCTTCGAGTCGGTTGAACGCCCACCATCGCGTCCATGGACGACATGGACGACGTGGACCACATGGGCGACACGGACGACAACCGCGACACCCCGCCGCTGCTGAGCATCGGCACCTTCGCCCGGAGCGTGGGGCTGGCCCCCAGCGCGCTGCGGTTCTACGACGACTGCGACGTGCTGCGGCCCGCCCGGGTGGACGAGGCCAGCGGGTACCGCCACTACGCACGTGCCCAGCGGCCGCGCGCCGTCGCGCTGCGCAGGCTGCGTGCGGCCGGGCTGCCGCTGGCGGAGGTGACGGCGGTGCTCGACGGGGAGCCCGAGGAGGCCCGCCGGGTGCTGCACGGCCATCTGCTGCGCACCCGGGACCTGGCCGAGGCCACGCGGGCTGCCGTCGAGGAGATCCTGCACGCGCTGCCGGGCGGCGGCGGGCGCGCGGCAGCCGTCGTCGGCGGGCCCGAACTGGCGAGCGCGCTGCGGCAGGTCGCGCCGGCCGTCGCGCGCGGCGCGGCCCGCGAGGAGTTCCCGGTGCTCGGCAACGTACTGATCGAACTCGACGGCCAGGAGGTGCGGCTGGTGGCCACCGACCGCTACCGCCTCGCCGTCCGCGTCCTGCCGGGGCGCTCGACGGCGGGCGGGCCCGGCCGGGCGCTGGTCGGCGCCGACCAGCTGGCGGAGATCGGCGCCTGGGCGCTGAGCGGTACGGACGTCCGTATCGAAGTCGACGGCGGGCGGGTAGCGCTGCGCGCCGACGACGGGCCGCGGCGCTGCCTGCCGGGGGCCGACGGCGCGTTCCCCTCGTACCGCACGATGCTCGACGCGCTCGCGCCCGTACGGACCAGAGTGATCACCGACCGGAGTGCGCTGCGGGCGGCCCTCGACGGGCGGCACGGCGAGGGCGTGGTGCGCGTCCGGGTCCAGGAGCGGGAAATCGCCCTCGGTCAGGGCGACTTCGGGCAGAGCGACTTGGGGCAGGGTGACTTCGGTCAGGGCGACTTCGGCCAGAGCGATCTCGAACAGGGCGGCTCACCGCCGGCGGCCCTGCGCGCCGTGTGCACGGGGCCGCCGCAGGACCTCGCCTTCGACCCCGCCGTGCTGCTGCCGGCCCTGGAGGCGAGCGTCGGCCCCGACGTCCTGCTGGAGATCGCCTCCGCCGCCGAACCGGTCGTCGTCCGCTCCGCGGACCAGGGCAGTTTCACGACCTTGGTCATGCCGGTCCACGGCGCCCCGGGAGGGGACGTCGGGAGGGGACGGAGGCCATGATGAATCCTGACAATCCCGTCGTGCGGCTCTGCGTTCAGGGCATGGAGGCCGAGACCCGCGGCGACGACGCGGCCGCGCGACGGCTGTTCGTACGCGCCTGGGAGACGGCCGCCGACGACTACGAGGCGTGCGTCGCGGCCCACTACGTGGCGCGGCATCAGCTAACGGCGCGGGCGACGCTGGACTGGAACGCGGAGTGCCTGCGCCGGGCGGAGCTGGTGGCCGACGAGCGGGTGCGCGGCTTCTTTCCGTCGCTGCACCTGAACATGGCCCGCGCGCATCAGGAGCTCGGCGACCGGGACAGCGCACGCGAGCATTTCCGCCAGGCCGCCCGGCGGCTGGCGGACGCGCCGCCGGGGCCGTACGGGGACTGGGGCCGGTACGCGGTCGCCGAGGGGCTGCGGGCCACGGGCGGCGGCGCGGACGGGCGCGACGAGCGGCTGCGGGAACTGCTGACCGGGCTGTGCGCCCGTGCGGATCTCGTCCCACTGGCCCTGGTCCTGCCCGCCTTCGTGGGCGACCTCGGGACGGACGACGACCGGGTGCGGCTGCTGACCGCGCTCGGCATGCTCCACGCGGGGCGGCGGCTGCCCGCCGCGGAGCAGGAGTCGCTCGGTGGGATCATCGCCTCTCTGCGGGCGTCGGCCGACGTGTGAGGACGGGCGTCCGGTCCGTGGGCCCGAGCGCCGAATCCGGGGGCGTTATGTGCGGCTCGGTCGCGGAATGCCTGCCTCCGGAGTCGGGGGTGCGCCGCGGGCATGGCAGGCTTGGGGCATGGCCGTGCAGATCAACCCCAGCATCCTGTCCGCGGACTTCTCCCGACTCGCCGACGAGGCGCGTCGCGTAGGGGGCCCCGGCGGCGCCGACTGGCTCCACGTGGACGTGATGGACAACCACTTCGTCCCCAACCTCACGCTCGGCGTGCCGGTCGTCGAGTCGCTGAGCCGCGCCGCGGACACCCCGCTGGACTGCCACCTGATGATCGAGGAGCCGGACCGCTGGGCGCCCGCGTACGTCGAGGCCGGGGCCGGTTCCGTCACCTTCCACGCGGAGGCCGCCGCCGCGCCCGTACGGCTCGCCCGCGAGATCCGGGCCAAGGGGGCGCGGGCGTCCATGGCGCTCAAGCCCGCCACGCCCATCGAGCCGTACGAGGACCTGCTGCCCGAGCTGGACATGATGCTGATCATGACGGTCGAGCCCGGCTTCGGCGGCCAGGCGTTCCTCGACATCATGCTGCCCAAGATCCGCCGGACCCGGCAGCTGATCGCCAAGCACGGGCTGGAGCTGTGGCTCCAGGTCGACGGCGGGGTGTCGGCGACCACCATCGAGCGGTGCGCCGAGGCCGGCGCCGACGTCTTCGTCGCGGGCTCGGCCGTCTACGGCGCGGAGGACCCGGCGGAGGCCGTACGCTCCCTGCGGTCGATGGCCGCGGAGAGCACCGGCGAGGCGGGCTGGTCGTGCGACCACTGAGCCACGGGGAAGTGAACTCGGAGGTCAGGGCCTGAGCGGGGTCCGTGGCATCTGACAGGATGACGGTGGTGTCCGCGCGGCGGACCCATTACACGTACACAGAGCTCGAACTCATAGCTCGGACTCGTAGCTTGAATCCGAACCTCGATCAATTTTTGAACTAAGTGAGGAGACCGCGGTGTCGACGGGCCGTTCAGCCACGCGGATGGGACCCGCCGAGCTGGTTCAAGCGGCGGCCATGGCCCGCCGCTTCTACCTAGAGGGCAAGTCCAAGATCCAGATCGCCGAGGAGTTCGGCGTCAGCCGCTTCAAGGTCGCGCGCGTCCTGGAGACAGCGCTCGAACACGACCTCGTGCGGATCGAGATCAGGGTGCCCGCGGAGCTCGACGCGGAGCGCTCCGACGCACTCCGGGCCCGCTACGGCCTGCGCCACGCCGTGGTCGTGGAGTCCCCGGCCGACGCCAGCGACGACGCGCCCGACCCGGAGAACCTCGGCGAGGTGGCGGCCGACCTGCTGGGCGAGCTCGTCGCCGAGGGCGATGTGCTCGGCCTCGCCTGGGGCCGCTCCACCATCCACATGGCCGCGGCCCTGCACCGCCTGCCGCCGTGCACCGTCGTCCAGCTCACCGGCGTGTACGACGCGGGCACCGCCGAGCGCGGCTCCGTCGAGGCCGTACGGCGGGCCGCCCAGGTCTCCGGCGGCGAGGCCCACCCCATCTACGCGCCGATGCTGCTGCCCGACTCGGCCACCGCCGCCGCGCTGCGCGACCAGACCGGCATCGCCCGCGCCTTCGAGTACTTCGACAAGGTCACGGTCGCCGCCGTCTCCATCGGCTCCTGGGAACCCGGCATCTCCACCGTGTACGACATGCTCTCCCCCGAGGAGCGGGCGCGCTACGCCTCCTTCGGCGTCGCCGCGGAGATGTCCGCGCACCTCTTCGACGCGGACGGGCGCCGCGTCGGCCGGGACCTGGGGGAGCGCTGCATCACCGTCGAGGCCGACCGGCTGCGGCGCATACCGGAGGTCGTCGCCATCGCCGGCGGCTCGCGCAAGGCCGCCGCCATCGGGGCCGTCCTCCGCTCCGGGCTGGTGACCAGCCTGGTCACGGACACCGCCGCCGCCGACTACCTGCTGCTGGAGACCGGCCCCGGCCCGCGCCCCGCGCTGGACCGGGCGGACCCGGACGGCGCGTGACGCCGCGGGCGTACGAGCCTTGGGCGCACGGGCCTCGTACGCCCTGACCCCGGCCGTACGGGGGCTCTGCTCCGGGCGCGCGCAACCCCCGCCGTATGCGCACCGGGCGTACGCCCCTTGGGGGCACGAGCCTCGGCGTCACGCACTTCGGCTGTACGCGCTCCATACGTACGCGCTCCAGGCATACGGGCCTTGGCGCGTACCAACCCGCGTCACCGGGCGGCGGCGTGCGGGGCTCCAGGGTGCAGGCCGTGGAGGGCCGGGTGGCCGCGGTAGGGCGTGAGGCCGGCGCGCATCGACTGGACCGCGCTGCCCACCGTGTGGGAACGCAGCCCGTCGCCGGCGCGCAGGAACTCCCGCCAGGTGGCGCACGCCTCCTCCAACTGCCCCATTTCCAGCAGGATTTCGGCCTGCCTGGCCAGGGTCAGCGCACGGCCCCGGCGGTCCGCGGCGGCGCGGTGGCGCAGCGACTGCTCCAGCGCGCGGGACGCCGCCGCGAACTGCCCCAGGCGGTGCAGCGTCTCCGCGGTCTGGAACGCCAACGCGGCGGGCGGGTAGTGCGCGAAGGGGCCCCCGTCCTCCGGCGGCCGGTCGCCGGAGTGGTCCCAGGAGCGCTCCCCGGACCGTTCGGCGGCCGCCAGCGCGGTCAGCGCCGCGTGCCGCTCGCCGACCGCCGCGCGGGTCAGCGCCAATTGCGCCAGGGCGAACGCCCGTACCGCGTGCGAGGCGTGCGCGGGCAGCGCGTCGACCGCCGCCTCCACGCAGTGCAGCGCGGTCCGGCGGTGCCCCAGGGCCAGGGACTGAGCGCCTATCGCGCGCAGCGCCACGGCCCAAGTGACCCGGTCCCGGGTCTGGTTGGCCAGCTCCATGGAGAGCCGCAGATACCGCTGGGCCAGGCCGTGCCCCGACATGTCGGCGTGCATCCGGGCCAGTACGAACGCCAGCCGGGCGGTCTCGGTGCGCAGCGTGTCGCGCACGTCCTGCGGTCCGGGCGCGCGCAGCCAGGGCACCGCCGTGTCCGCGATGCAGGCGGCCAGCGCCACCCGGGCGTGCGCGCCGCCGTGCGCGTCCATGGAGGAGGCGAAGAAGCGCACCGCGCCGCGCAACACGGCGACTTCGCTGCTCCCGACGCGCATGCGCTCGGCGGACAGCGGTTCCGCCGGGGCCTCCTGCGGCTCGGCCCAGACCGGCACGTGCGACACGGCCGCCCGGAACGGGCGCAGCAGCAGCGGCGCCCTCGTCACGGGGTCCGTGTCCTGCCGGCTCAGCACGGCCAGGGCGTTGACGGTCTCGGCGGCCCCGGCCCGCCGGACGGCCGGCGGTTCCTGGGGGTTCAGGGGGTCCTGGGGCGACGGGGGAGGCTGGGGAGACGTCTCCTCGAACCCCGCGGCGCCCGCCGTCATCGCCCGTCCCGTCCTGCGCGTGAGCGCCTCGACGATCAGCTGCGGCACGGGGGCGTTCGGCCGGGTGCCCGCCAGCCAGTGCGATACGGAGCTGCGGTCGTACGCGAGGCTCAGTCCGATCTCCGAGCCGACCGAATTGACCGCCCGGGCGAATGCCTCATGGGTCCATCCAGCCTCGCGCAGCAGCGCGCGCAATCGCTCATTGGGGCACCGTCGTTCGGCCATCATGCCTCCGGAAAGCCGCAAATCATCATTACGGGCCGGCTGCCGGGCGGCGGGCCGGAGGCGATGCGCACGCGTGGTCCGGCCGTGGCGGCGGGCAGCTCTCCACATTCATCTCACAGCTGTGACCGGCCGTGAAAGGGCGCATTGGACCGTGCGCCGAGCCATATTCCGTCGCGCCGGGCTTTCAACACTTTCAACACATGACGGTGTGTGGTTCGGCCTCATGGATTGACGATTGCGGGTAGTTCTTGATCCATGGCACCTCTCATCATGAATTCGGACCGATGATGAATCCACTAACGTTCTTGGAGATCACATGACTACCCGGTCCGCCCGCCGGCGCCCCGTCAGGAAGGCGCTGTCGAGGCTCTGGACGGCGGCGGTGCTCGCGCGCGGCGAGGAACCCGGCCGGCAGTCCGAGGTCGCCTGCTCCGGCACGTACGGCGACGACCCGGGGGAGCCGCTGCGGCTCGTCCTGCTGGGAGACTCGGCCGCGCTCTCCATCGGCGTCGAGCGCCGGTCCGAGACGGTCGGATCGGTCCTGGCCACCGCCCTGTCGAAGGCCGCCGCCCGCCGCGTCGAACTCCGGGTGCTGGCCCGCTTCGGGGCGCTCAGCGGCTCCTTGAGCCGCCAGGTGGACCGGATGATGCTCGCCCACCCCGGCGTCGCCGTCGTCGCCATCGGCACCAGTGACGTACTGGCGCCCGTACGGACCCGGACGGCTGCGCGCCACCTGGAGGCCGAGCTGCGGCGGCTCACCGACGCGGGGTGGTCCGTGACGATCGCGACCTGCCCGTACGTACGTCAGCAGCCCGCCGTGCGGCGCTGGGCCCGGTCGCTCACGGCCCGCCGCAGCCGCCGCCTCGCCCGCGCCCAGACCCATGCCGCGCTGCGCTGCGGGGCCCAGTCGGTCTCGCTCTTCGACCACCACCTCGACCTCGGCGACGGGCTGCTGTGCGCCGACGGCCTGCACCCCTCGGCGCAGGGCTACGCGCTGCACCTGCGGCGTCTGGCCCCCGCCGTCCAGGCCACCGCGCGCCTCGCCGCCGAGTCCGGGCGGCCGCGGCCCCCGGAGCACCGGGCCATGCCCGAGCCCCGGCGGTCGGCCGACGGGCCGGTGAGCCCGGGGGCGGCCTGGCCGCACGACCGCGAGGTCCCGCTCCGTACCGCCGCCGCTGCCGCGGTCATCATCCCCGGGTTGCAGTGCGCGCCGGGCCGCCCCGGACGGGCGGTCGTGCGCCTGACGGACGTTCCGCTGCCGCTGAGCCCCTGACGCCTGTCCCGGCCCCCGTCAGCCGCACTCGCGGCCGGTGCCCATGGTCACGCGGTCGCCGCGGATGTCGTCGGCGCTCAGGGCGACGCCGAGGGCGCGGACGTCGGTGAGCTGTACGTACGGCACGGGCACCGGCGGCAGGACGCGGGTGGAGAAGCCCACGGGGAGCAGCCCGAAGACGCGACCGGTGAGCCACTCGGCGCGCAGCCGCACCGTGCCGCGGACCGTCAACCGCCGTGCCGACGTGCACAGTTCACGGCCGCCGCCGTAGGACACCAGGGGGTCGTCGAGGACGACGGATTCGGCCCGGCACACGCCGTGGGCGAGGGGCAGGAGCGGGCACAGCAGGCCGGTCACCGTCATGGTCCGGGCGGTGAGCGAGACCGCCCCGCCGTGCGCGGGCACGGCCGGGCGGCGACCTCCGGTCAGGCAGTCGGCCAGCGCGGACGCGGCCTCGCGGGCCTGCTCGGGCGCCGCCGTGCGGGGGAGCGCGGCGCGCCGGCAGCGCTCGCCGTCCGGGACGGGGCGGTGCGCAGTCGCCGGGACGGGGGCGGCGCGCGCTTCCGGCTCGGGGGCCGGCGTGCGGGCCAGGGCGCGGGCCGGGGCGCGTGCGCTCGGCGGGGGAGCGGCCGGCCAGGCGGGCGCCGCCGTCGCCAGTGAGGTCTGGACCAGGACCGCGAGGGCCGTCCAGCGCGTCGCCGCGCCCGTCACCGCGCCGTCGCGGGCTCGTCGGGCACGGCCTTGGACGCGGATTCGGGCTCGGATTCCGGCGCGGATTCGGAAACGGGCACGGCCTCGGGCGAGCACACGGGCGCGGGAACGGCCTCGGACGCAGTCACGGCCACAGGCGGGACCTCGGACTCGGACGCAGCCACACACGCGGCCTCCGCCACAGGCGCGGACCGCCAGGCCGTCGCGAACGCCCCGCCCAGCACGGCGAGCACCATGCCGACGAGGAAGCCCCCGAGGTTGGCCATCGGGCAGGAGACCAGCCCCAGCACGATGGCCGCCGCGCCGCAGGCCGGCGCCAGCCGGGGCCGCAGCAGTAGGAGGACGGCGCACCCGACGAGGGCGCAGGCGATGAGCACGGCGGAGGTCCCGCCGATCCCCTGGAGGCCGAGCAGTTCGGGGCGGCGCAGCGGGAAGTAGGCCAGTTCCGCGCCGGCCGCCGCCATCAGCGCGGCGGCGGTGAGCGGGCGTTCGCGCAGCCGGGGACGGCGGCGCGCGATACCTTCCCCAGCGCGGGAAGGGACGCGGGGGGAGGCTGGGGGCGAGGCGCTCACAGGCACGAATGATCACCCGGACTGATCGACATGCTGGCGTCCTTGAGGCCGAAGGTGCCCGCGGTGAGCGACCACGCGCGCAGCCGCATCCGGTCGATGTCCAGCGTGCGGGCCTGCTGCCCGTAGGCGCCGCGCGCGCCGCGCACCCCCTCGACGGCGTCCAGCGTCCCGGCGTCCCGCCCCATCTGCACCCGGCCGAACCGCAGGTCGCCGTCCAGCCGCTTGAGGTCGATGACCAGGTTCTCGGCCTCGACGGGGCGGTCCCCGCCCGACCGGATGGTCAGCGTCACGCTGCCGAACGGGGTGTGCGCGACCGACGACTGGCACAGGTGGGAGATGCGCGCGCTGCCGATGCCCGCCACCGCCACGGGGCGGCGCTTGCCCGCGGCGTCCGAGGAGAAGGAGGCGAACTGCACGGCGTCCTTGCCGGCCAGGTGGTCGGCGGCGACCTGGAAGGTGCTGCCCGACACGGCGAAGGTGACCGGGACCGCCGAGGCGGTCGTCGCCCAGACGCTGCCCGCCGCGAGCGCCAGCGCCAGCGGCGCGGCCAGGGCGAGGCGGCGCCAGTCCGTACGGGCCCGCCGCGCGCCGTCACGCGCGCCGCCGCCGGCTCTCGTGGGCTGCCCGGTCTCTGTCGCACCGCCGGCCGGGGCCGTTCCGCGGTCGGCTGCCGTGCCGTCTCCGGCCGCCGTTCTCCCCCCGGCCGCGCCGGGCTCTTGAGAGGTCATGCATTCCTCCACCGTCGTTATGGCCATGGCAGTGGCCATAACCCCCGCCGGATGCCGTAGGACACGTGGGCGGGGAGTTTCGGCGTGTTCTCCAGTCGATCGGGCCCATAAAGCGTCGGCGGGGCCACCGGATCGTCAGGTGTTCCTACAACCGGAGCGGCGCTCAATCGGACGATCGTATTGAGCGGGAAAGGGGCAAGTACCCTGGTGGTATGCGATTCCTCAACCCGCGGACCGGCGCCGTGGAGAGCAGTTCTTCCGTGCCGTACGACCTGACGTACGACGACGTGTTCATGGTGCCGCGGCACTCCGCGGTCGGTTCCCGGCAGGGCGTGGACCTGTCCGCGCCGGACGGGACCGGCACGACCATTCCGCTCGTGGTCGCCAATATGACCGCCATCGCGGGCCGCCGGATGGCCGAGACCGTCGCCCGCCGCGGCGGGCTCGTGGTGATCCCGCAGGACATCCCGATCGACGTCGTCACCGAGGTCATCGGCTGGGTCAAGACGCGCCACCACGTGCTGGACACCCCGATCGTGCTCGCGCCGTCCCAGACCGTCGCCGACGCACTGGCCCTGCTCTCGAAGCGGGCGCACGGCGCGGGCGTCGTCGTGGACGGCGACCACAAGCCGGTCGGCGTGGTCACCGAGACCGACCTGACCGGCGTGGACCGCTTCACCCAGGTCTCCGAGGTCATGTCCAGGGAGCTGCTGCTCCTCGACGCGGACATAGACCCGCGCGAGGCGTTCAACCGGCTCGACGCCGGGCACCGCAAGCTCGCCCCCGCCGTCGATGCGGAGGGCCGGCTCGCCGGCATCCTCACCCGCAAGGGCGCGCTGCGCGCGACGCTCTACACCCCGGCCCTCGACGCCGACGGCAAGCTGCGCGTCGCCGCCGCCGTCGGCATCAACGGCGACGTGGCGGGCAAGGCCAAGGCGCTGCTGGCGGCCGGTGCGGACACCATCGTGGTGGACACCGCGCACGGCCACCAGGACTCGATGATCAGCGCGGTCAGGGCGGTGCGGGCGCTCGACCCGCAGGTGCCGATCGTCGCGGGCAACATCGTCGCCGCCGAGGGCGTGCGCGACCTCATCGAGGCGGGCGCGGACATCATCAAGGTGGGCGTGGGCCCCGGCGCCATGTGCACCACCCGGATGATGACGGGCGTGGGCCGCCCGCAGTTCTCCGCCGTGCTGGAGTGCGCCACGGAGGCGCGCAAGTACGGCAAGCACGTCTGGGCGGACGGCGGCGTCCGGCACCCGCGCGACGTCGCCATGGCGCTGGCCGCGGGCGCGTCGAACGTCATGATCGGATCGTGGTTCGCCGGTACGTACGAGTCGCCGGGCGACCTCCAGCAGGCCGCCGACGGCCGGCTGTACAAGGAGAGCTTCGGCATGGCCTCCGCGCGCGCCGTGCGCAACCGCACCAGCGAGGAGTCCGCGTACGACCGGGCCCGCAAGAGCCTCTTCGAGGAGGGCATCTCCACCTCGCGGATGTTCCTGGACGCGGCCCGGCCCGGCGTCGAGGACCTGATCGACTCGATCATCGCGGGCGTGCGCAGCTCGTGCACGTACGCGGGAGCGGACTCTCTGGCCGAGTTCCAGGAGCGGGCCGTCGTCGGCGTCCAGAGCGCCGCGGGCTACGCCGAGGGCAAGCCGCTGCACGCCAGCTGGAGCTGAGCACGACCGGCGCTCTACGGGCCCGGCCGCCGCGACCCACGCGGCGGCCGGGCCCGTAGCCGTATAAGCCGCCTGCCCCACCGGTGATTCGCCTCCTCCCGAATCCCTTTCCGGCCCCCGGGCCCCGTGCTGTGCTGGTCCGCATGAGTGACATGAGCGAAGAGACGCGCGCGGGAAGCGCGGGAGCGGGACCGGGCACGATCACCCCGGACGGCTGCGCCGTCGAGATGTACGCCCGGATGGGGCCCGACGGCGAGCAGCACATCGTCGCCGGCGCCGTACGGGCCGGGGCCAGGACCGTCCTCGAACTGGGCGCGGGCGCGGGCCGGGTGACGCACGCCCTGCTGGAGCTCGGCTTCGAGGTGGTCGCGGTCGACGAATCGCCCGAGATGCTGGCCGAGATCCGCGGCGCGCGCACCGTGCGCTCCACCATCGAGGGGCTCGACCTCGGCGAGCGCTTCGACGCGGTGCTGCTCGCCTCCTACCTCGTCAACACCGCCGGACCCGCGCTCCGCGCCGACCTGCTGCGCACCTGCCGCCGCCATGTGAAGGACGACGGCTGCGTGCTGATCCAGCGCGAGGGCGAGGGCTGGCACGACCCCGCGAACGTGCCCCGCGAGCTGCTGCGCGGCCCGCTGCGGATCACGGTGGCCGCCGTCGAGCCGCTCGGACCGGGCCGGACGTCCGTACGCATGGAGTACGACTTCGACGGGCGCCGGTGGAGCCAGACGCACACCTCGCACGACCTGGACGAAGCGGCCGTCGAAGCCGTCCTGGCCGAGGCCGGGCTGCGGGTGGACGCCTATCTCACGGACGACCGGACGTGGCTGCGGGCGGTGCCGCAATGTGCTGATTGATGACGTGAGGAGCAACGTTTCCCCATTGGGCCGCCCCCTGCGCAACGATCGTGCGCCGGTGCGCAAGAATGATGCATTACGGGCGTACGCACCCAGCTCGTAGGGTCGTGCGCTGTACGTGGAGTGGCGGGGACCGCCTGCTCGGCGGTCCCTCGGCTACGGGTTGCACGCGCCTTTCGCGTGCCCGCCGCCCGGGCCCGCCGCCGGTCGCCGCCCGACCGGCAGCGATAAAGGAGCCACCCCAGTGTTGGAGCACGGCGCAGCGCCCCCGGCCGCGGACCCCGGGCGGCCCTCGCGGCCGCCCGCCGGCCCCCTCCGACGCGTCATGCGGCGCAAGCCCGTCGAGCTGCTGGTCGCCGAGAGCGGGCAGGGCGAGGGCGGCTCGCTGCGGCGCTCCCTGGGCATGTGGCAGCTGACGATGATCAGCATCGGGGCGACGCTGGGCACCGGCATCTTCGTCGTACTCGGCGAGGCGGTGCCCAAGGCCGGGCCCGCCGTGATGATTTCCTTCGTCCTCGCCGGGATCACCGCGCTCTTCTCCGCCCTCTCCTACGCCGAACTGGCGGGCACCATCCCCGTCTCCGGCTCCTCCTACTCGTACACCTACGCCACCCTCGGCGAACTCGTCGCCTGGGTCTGCGGCTGGTGCCTGATCCTGGAGTACGGGGTCTCCGTCGCGGCCGTCGCCGTCGGCTGGGGCCAGTACCTCAACGAACTCCTCGACGGCACCATCGGCGTCACCATCCCCACCGCTCTCGCGAGCCCGCCCGGCGACGGCGGCGTCTTCAACCTGCCCGCGCTGCTCGTGGTGGCGCTGTGCATGGCCTTCCTGCTCGGCGGCGCCCGCGAGAGCGCCCGCGCCAACGCGATCATGGTCGGCGTGAAGATCGTGGCGCTGCTGCTCTTCTGCGCCGTCGCCTTCACCGGCATCCGGGCCGGCAACTACGCGCCGTTCCTGCCGCTCGGCCTCGGCGGCGTCAGCGCCGCCGGAGCCACCCTCTTCTTCTCCTACATCGGCTTCGACGCCGCCTCCACCGCGGGCGAGGAGGCCAAGGACGCCAAGCGCGACCTGCCGCGCGCGATCATGCTGTCGCTGCTGATCGTCACCGCCCTGTACGTACTGGTCGCGGCCGTCGCGGTGGGGGCCATGCCCTGGAAGTCGTTCAAGGGCTCCGAGGCCGCCCTCGCCGGGATCATGGAGGACGTCACCGGGCAGAGCTTCTGGGCCGTGCTGCTCGCGGCCGGCGCGGTCATCGCCATCGCCAGCGTCGTGCTGACCGTGCTCTACGGCCAGACCCGCATCCTCTTCGCGATGGCCCGCGACGGGCTCGTACCGAAGGTCTTCGGCAGGGTCCACGCGCGCACCGGCGTCCCCCGCGCCAACACCGTCCTCGTCTCCCTCTTCTGCGGCGTCCTGGCCGCC
This sequence comes from Streptomyces sp. NPDC050610, assembly GCF_040654875.1. Classification (NCBI taxonomy): domain Bacteria; kingdom Bacillati; phylum Actinomycetota; class Actinomycetes; order Kitasatosporales; family Streptomycetaceae; genus Streptomyces; species Streptomyces sp. NPDC050610. Next base: position 359,631 of record NZ_JBFAIV010000004.1, read on the forward strand.
GCGATCCCGCTCGGCCAGCTGGCCGACGCCACCAGCATCGGCACGCTCTTCGCGTTCGCGCTGGTCAACGTGGCCGTCATCGTGCTGCGCCGGACCCGCCCCGAGATGCACCGCACCTTCCGGGTACCGCTCGCCCCGCTCTTCCCGGCCGTCGGTTTCGTCCTGTGCGTCTACATGATGGGTAGTCTGTCCCCCATCACATGGGTCGTTTTCGCGGCATGGATGGCGGTCGGCCTCGTGATCTACTTCGGGTACGGCATGAACCGCTCGCGGCTGGCCCGCGACGCCCGGCCCGCCCCGGAAGACCCGCAGCCGCCCGCAGAGAAGTGACCCGTCCGCACGTGCGCCAGATGAACGAGCTCGACCAGCGCATCGTCCACGCCCTCGCCCAGGACGCCCGCCGCTCCTACGCCGACATCGGCGCCGAGGTCGGCCTCTCCGCGCCCGCCGTCAAGCGGCGCGTGGACCGGCTGCGCGCCGAGGGCGCCATCACCGGATTCACCGTCCGGGTGGACCCGGCGGCCCTCGGCTGGGAGACCGAGGGATTCATCGAGCTGTACTGCCGCCGCAACACCTCGCCGGAATCGATCCACCGCGGCCTCTCCCGCTACCCGGAAGTGGCGTCCGCCTCCACCGTCACCGGCGAGGCCGACGCCATCGTCCAGGTCTTCGCCTCCGACATGCGCCACTTCGAGCGGGTGCTGGAGCGCATCGCGGGCGAGCCGTTCGTGGAGCGCACCAAGTCCGTCCTCGTGCTCTCCCCGCTGCTGCGCCGCTTCACCTCCGGCGCCCCTTCCTGAGCCGCTCCGCCGCGCTTACGGGGCGCGGCGCAATGAATCGCCGCCAGGTCCGTACAACACGCAACGAATCCTCCGGGAACGCGCAACAGAGGCCGCTTGTCCGGTGCTGAGCGCGAACCGTAGCGTCGATACGTCCCGGTGATCGCCTCTTCGATCCCCGGCAGCCGCCCCCCAACCCGGTGAAGAGGTCCCCCATGCCGTCGCTGCGCATCGCGCTGTACCAAGGCCCCGGCGGCGTCCCCGAGACCACCGCGGACAGCATCGCGGCGCTGGCCGCCGCCGCCCGCCGGGCGGCCGGATCGGGTGCCCGGCTGCTGCTCACCGGCGAGCTGTACCTCACCGGGTACGCGATCGGCGAGGACGTCCGCCGGCGCGCCGAGACCGCCTCCGGGCCGGGGGCCGAGGCCGTCGCCCGCATCGCCGCCGAGCAGGGCATCGCCATCGGCTACGGCTACCCGGAGCGGGCCGGGGACGCGCTGTACAACTCCGTCCAGCTGATCGGCCCCGCCGGTGAGCGGCTGGCGAACTACCGCAAGACCCACCTCTTCGGCCCGTTCGAGACGGGCTGCTTCACCCCCGGCGACGACGCCCTGGTCCAGGCCGACCTCGACGGCGTCCGGCTGGGCCTGCTGATCTGCTACGACGTCGAGTTCCCGGAGACCGTACGGGTCCACGCGCTGGCCGGCACCGAACTGCTGCTCGCGCCGACCGCGCTGATGCGCCCGTACGAGATCGTCCCGCAGACGATCATCCCGGCCCGCGCCTGGGAGAGCCAGCTCTACCTCGCCTACGCCAACCGCTGCGGCAGGGAGGGGGAGTTCGACTTCGCCGGGATGAGCTGCGTCGCCGCGCCCGACGGGACCGTACGGGCACGCGCGGGCGCGGGCGAGGACCTGATCCTCGCCGACGTCGACACCCAGTTCCTGAAGGCGTCCCGCGCCGAGAACAGCTACCTCGCCGACCGGCGGCCCCAGCTGTACACCTCGCTCGTGTGAGCACCCTCTCTCGAAGTCCCTCACCCCCCTTTGCCAGTAGGAGAGTCCAGCCGATGACGTCCACGGTGCCCACCGCCGTCCACGACGAGCAGGCGAAGCCCGCCCTGCCGCCCATCACCATGTTCGGCCCGGACTTCCCCTACGCCTACGACGACTACCTCGCCCACCCGGCGGGCCTCGGCCAGATACCCGCGACCGAGCACGGCACGGAGGTCGCGGTCATCGGCGGCGGCCTCTCCGGCATCGTCACCGCGTACGAGCTGATGAAGATGGGGCTGCGGCCCGTCGTGTACGAGGCGGACCGGATCGGCGGCCGGCTGCGCACCGAGCGCTTCGAGGGCTGCGACGAGACGCTGACGGCCGAGATGGGCGCCATGCGCTTCCCGCCGTGCTCCACCGCGCTCCAGCACTACATCGACCTGGCCGGGCTGCGGACCGAGCCGTTCCCCAACCCGCTGGCCCCCGACACCCCCTCCACCATCGTCGACCTCAAGGGCGAGACGCACTACGCCGAGACCGTCGAGGACCTGCCCGAGGTCTACCACCAGGTGATGCACGCCTGGAACGCCTGCCTCGAAGAGGGCGCCGACTTCTCCGACATGCAGCACGCCATCCGCGAGCGCGACATCCCGCGCATCCGCGCGATCTGGGCACAGCTCGTCGAGCGGCTCGACAACCAGACCTTCTACGGCTTCCTCTGCGACTCCCCGGCCTTCAAGTCCTTCCGGCACCGCGAGATCTTCGGCCAGGTCGGCTTCGGCACCGGCGGCTGGGACACGGACTTCCCCAACTCGATCCTGGAGATCCTGCGCGTCGTCTACACCGGCGCGGACGACGACCACCGGGGGATCGTCGGCGGCAGCCAGCAGCTGCCGCAGCGGCTGTGGGAGCGCGAGCCGGCCAAGACCGTGCACTGGGCGCCCGGCACCTCGCTGGCCTCGCTGCACGGCGGCGACCCACGCCCGGCCGTGACCCGGATGGACCGTACGGCGGGCAACCGCGTCACCGTCACCGACGCCTCCGGCGACATCCGCACGTACCGGGCGGCGGTCTTCACCGCGCAGTCCTGGATGCTGCTCTCCAAGATCGCCTGCGATGAGTCGCTGCTGCCCATCGACCACTGGACGGCGGTGGAGCGCACCCACTACATGGAGTCGTCCAAGCTCTTCGTCCCCGTCGACCGGCCCTTCTGGCGGGACACCGACGAGGAGACCGGGCGGGACGTGATGAGCATGACGCTCACCGACCGGATGACGCGCGGCACCTACCTGCTGGACGACGGCCCGGACCGGCCCGCCGCCATCTGCCTCTCGTACACCTGGTGCGACGACAGCCTCAAGTGGCTGCCGCTGTCCGCGAACGAGCGGATGGAGGTGATGCTGAAGTCGCTCGGCGAGATCTATCCCAAGGTCGACATCCGCAAGCACATCATCGGCAACCCGGTCACCGTCTCCTGGGAGAACGAGCCTTATTTCATGGGCGCGTTCAAGGCCAACCTCCCCGGCCACTACCGCTACCAGCGGCGGCTGTTCACCCACTTCATGCAGGACCGCCTCGCCGAGGACAAGCGCGGCCTCTTCCTCGCGGGCGACGACATCTCCTGGACCGCGGGCTGGGCGGAGGGCGCCGTGCAGACCGCGCTCAACGCCGTGTGGGGCGTCATGCACCACTTCGGCGGCGCGACGGACCCGGCCAACCCCGGCCCCGGCGACCGCTTCGAGGAGATCGCGCCTGTGGAGCTCCCCGAGGACTGACGGGCGGCGTACGGACCGGCTTGGCGGGCGGTGTACGAACCGGCTTGGCGGGCGGTGTACGAGCAGGCCTGACGGTGGGTGTACGAACCGGCTTGGCGGGCGGTGTACGAGCAGGCCTGACGGTGGGGGTACGAACAGGCCTGGCGAGCGGCGTACGAACGGGCCGCCGCGGCGCGGGCATCCGCCGCGATGCGTGCCGCCGGCCCCCCGCCCGGCCCCGAGCCGCGGGCCGCCGCCGTGTTCAGGGGACACGGCGGCGGCCCGCTCCCACAGCGCCGCCTCAGCTCAGCGGCGTCAGCAGGCAGCGGCCGACCAGGCCCACGCTCGCGTCGATCCGCTCCGTCAGCTCCTCGGCGACATCGCCGAGCGCGCGCACCGCCCACAGCGCGCGGAACGCCGCCCACGCCCCCTCCCGCGCTGCTTGCAAGCTCCACGACCCCACCAGATGCGTCAGCGGATCGGCCACGTCCAGTACATCGGGGCCGGGCATCAGCTCCTCGCGGATCATCTCCTCCATCCCCGCGAGCAGATCGCCGACCCGGTCGAAGTCGCCCTCCAGCGCGGCCGGTTCGACGCTCCGGGCCCGGCAGGTGTCGACGAGCGCGAGCGCCAGGTCGTGCCCGATATGTGCGTTGATGCCGGCCAGCGCGAACTGAAGAGGCCGTACGGACGGGTGGCGGCGCGACTGGAACAGCGGCCGCCAGCAGGCCGGGGCCCGCCGCCCGGCCCCGGCCGCGTCCACCGCCGCCAGATACCGCCCGGCGAACCGGGCGTCCAGCTCCGCGGCCGTCGCCCGGTCCCGGAAGTGCCCGGCCGCGATCCGCCGGGCGATCTCCGCGGTGACCGACAGATACACCCGGTTGAAGACGGCCACGCCGTCGCCCGGCGGCAGCTCGGCGTCCAGCGCCCGCATGCGCGCCAGCACGCCGTCGACATCGGTCGGGACCCACTGCGACTGCGTCGTCGTCATGTGCTCAGCGTGACAGGCCCGTACCGGGCGCGGCGGGCGCCGGGCGGCGGATGACCGGAACGGATGAACCCCGCCGCCGGGCGCCCGCCGCGCCCGGCCGGTACGGCCACCGCTGCCCCCGGTGTCAGCGGTGACCGGGGCGGCTGCGGCGGCGCCTCCGGCGGGGAGGCCGACGGAAGCGCCGGCTCGGCCCCGGCCGCCCACCGGGCCCGTTCCGGCCGCGTGCCCATGCCGGCCGCACGCGGCCCCCGCACGCCCCCGCCCGGATGCGTTCCGCGCGGGGGCCGGCCCCTCCGGCCGCGCCCGCGCCGAAGGGGTATGTCGCAGCGTCGACCGCGTGTGACGCGAGCAACAGGGTGTGCGCGGGCAGAGAGCGGGCACATCGCGTGCGCGGGGCACGGACCCGCTCCTTCCGGATGATCCCCGGCCGCGCCCCCGGCCCCAGCGCGAGTCCGGCCGCGGGCGGTTTTTGGTCACTGAGCGAATCCACTCGAATACCCCTTCCGGTTCGGTTTGTCCCCGTCGAAGTGATCAGCTATTAATCACTTCGGCTCTGTGGCGTGCAGGGCGGCACAGATGTGGAGCGTGAACATGGCGGGCTTCGGGTGGAAGCTGCACGGCGACGGCAAACACCTGGGCCCCGACGAGGTGGTCAAACCCGGCGAGCGGCTGACGTGGGGCAGAACGGTCGGACTCGGGGCCCAGCACGTCGTCTCGATGATCGGCGCGTGCTTCGTCGCCCCGGTGCTCATGGGCCTGGACCCCGGCCTGGCGCTGATGGCCTCCGGCGTGGCGACGGTGCTGTTCCTCGTGCTGACCCGTGGCCGAATCCCCAGCTACCTGGGGTCTTCGCTCTCCTTCGTCGGCGTGTCCGCGGTCATCGCGGGCCAGGGCGGGGACGCGGGCACCCTGACGGGCGCGATGTTCGTGGTCGGCGCCTGCCTGGCCGGATGCGGCATCGCCGTGCACTTCCTGGGGGCGCGCGTCATCCACGCCGTACTGCCCCCGGCGGTGACCGGCGCCGTGGTGATGCTGATCGGCTTCGGGCTGGCCCCCGTCGTCGCGACCACGTACTGGCCCCAGGACCAGTGGACCGCCCTGGCCACCATGCTCTTCACGGGGCTGGCCCTGGTCGTGCTCCGCGGCTTCTGGGGCCGTATCGCGATCTTCCTCGGCCTGGTCTTCGGCTACCTGCTCTCCTGGCTCCTCGACGCCGTGCTGGGACAGATCCACTCGGCGGACGGCGCCGGCAAGGTCGTCGACCACTGGCGCATCGACTTCTCCGGCGTCGCCAAGGCCGACTGGATCGGCGCCCCCACCTTCCACGCCCCGAACTTCCAGTGGTCGGCGATCCTCGTCGCGCTGCCCGTACTGGTGGCGCTCATCGCGGAGAACGCCGGACACGTCAAGGCCGTCGGCGAGATGACCGGCGACGCCCTCGACGACAAGATGGGAACGGCCATCGTCGCGGACGGCACGGCGACGATGCTCTCCACCGCGGTGGGCGGCCCGGCCACCACCACGTACGCCGAGAACATCGGCGTCATGGCGGCCACCCGCGTCTACTCGACCGCCGCCTACTCCGCCGCCGCCTGCTTCGCCCTCCTCTTCGGCCTCTGCCCCAAGTTCGGCGCGGTCGTCGCCGCGATCCCCGGCGGCGTGCTCGGCGGCATCACCGTCATCCTCTACGGCATGATCGGCCTGCTCGGCGCGCAGATCTGGGTGCGGAACAAGGTGGACTTCTCGCAGCCGCTCAACCTCGTACCGGCGGCGGCCGGCATCATCATCGGCATCGGCGGCGTCACCCTGAAGTTCACCGACAACTTCGAACTGAGCGGCATCGCGCTGGGCACCTTGATCGTCCTCACCGGTTACCACGCGCTGCGCTGGCTCTCCCGCGCCGCCGGCCGTCAGCGGCCCTCCCTGCTGGACGGCGGGACCACCGAGTACGACCACGCCGCCGGCGCAGGGGACTGACCGGGCGGCGCTCCCGCGCGCGGGTCGGCGGCCGGGCTTCCGCACTATGCCGGAAGCCCGGCCGCGGCGCCCTGTTGAGCTGCTGCAACCGGCTCAATTCCGGCCACCCCATCGAATGCACTGCCGCCGAGCCGGGAACCCTCCGGCGCCGCGCCACGGTAAGCGTTCGGTGTCACATTCTTCCTGCGCAACAGGAGACGCAACATGCTGAAGTTCATCGGCCGCGCCGCGGCCGCCACGATTCTGGCGGGCGCCGTCGTCGTCCCCATGTCCGGCGTGGCCCAGGCCCACGACGGCTGGCGCCACAACGACTGCCACTCCTACGGCAGCTACCACGACCTGCCGGCCCGCGGCTGGGGCAACAGCTGGAACAACGGCTGGGACAACGCCGAGTGGGGTCACAGCGGTCGCTGGGGCCACAGCGGCGGCTGGGGCTGTGACAACCACCGCTGGCACGGCGGCCACCACAACCACCACCAGGGCTGGGGCTTCTGACGCCTGGCGGCTTACCTGCCGGCAGACCGTGGGCCGTACCGCGCACTCCGTCGAGGGGAGCGGGGTACGGCCCATGCCGCGTGTATGGGCTGCTGTCGATCCGGCGTGGTGCCCGTAACGCCCGGCGGTCGTCCGTACCGTCGCCGGGCGTTCGTACCGCTCGACGCCCGTACGCACAGTCGGCGAGCCTCGCCCGAACCGGCTGCCCGTGTGCGCCTACAGGCCTCGGATCGGGTGCCCGTACGGTCCGCCGAGCCCCCGGATCAGCTGCGCTCGACCGCCGTGGACTGCGCCCCGGCCGCCTCGCGGCCGGCGCCGCGCAGGACGCCCGCCCCCGCGATCAGCCCGAACGCGAGCGCGGTGACCAGACCGAAGGAGACCGTGAGCGACGTCGCGTTGGCGATCTGGCCGATGGCCGCCGGGGCGACGAGCCCCGAGGTGTAGGTGATCGTCGCGACGCCCGCGATGGCCTGGCTGGGCGCCGGGCCGCTCCGCGCGGCGGCCGCGAAGGCCAGCGGCACGACGACCGCGATGCCCAGCCCGATCAGCCCGAACCCCGCGATGGCCGGCCCCGGGCCGTTCGCGAGGACCACCAGCAGGCCGCCCGCCGTCGCCAGCACGCCGCTCGCCCGTACGGTCCGTACGGGCCCGAAGCGCCGCACCACCGCGTCGCCCGCGAACCGGGACGCGGCCATCGTGCAGGAGAACGCCGTGGTGCAGGCCGCGGCGAGGCCCGCGTCGGAGTCCATCACGTCCCGCAGGTAGACGGCCGACCAGTCCAGGCTCGCGCCCTCCGCGAAGACCGCGCAGAACCCGATGGCGCCGATGATCAGCGCGGAGCGCGGCGGCAGCGCGAACCGGGGCGGCGGGTGCTCCTCGGCCGTGCCGCGCAGATCGAGGACCCACCGGCAGGCGAGCGCGCCCAGCACGACGAGGACCGCCGCCGCGACGGCCAGGTGCAGCCGGGCGTCCACGTCGGCCCGCGCGGCGAGCGTGCCCGCCGCCGAGCCGACGAGCGCCCCCGCGCTCCACATGCCGTGCAGCCCGGACATGATCGAGCGGCCGAGCCGCTCCTCGGTCTCCACGCCCAGCGCGTTCATGGCGACGTCCGCCGCACCGGCCGTGGCGCCGTAGACGAACAGGACCGCGCACAGCCCGGCCAGGCCCGGGGCGATCGCGGGCAGCGCGAGGGCCGCGCACCACAGGCCGAGCAGCCCGCGCAGCGCGGCGCGAGAGCCGAAGCGGTGGGATATCCGGCCCGCGAGCGGCATCGCGCACGACGCGCCGATCGCGGGGAACGCGAGCGCCAGCCCGAGGAGGCCGGAGCTGATCCCCGCGTGCTCCTGGATCCAGGGGACCCGGGTGGCGAAGTTGCCGGTGACCGCGCCGTGCACGGCGAAGACCACCGATATGGCGACGCGCGCCCTGCGCAGTTGCGGATCCGTGCCCTTGGCCATGCCCCCATGTCCTCCCCGAAGGGCCGCTCAGCCCTCCCTCCGACCTGCCCTGTCCATTCGAGGCGATAAACTATCAGGAACCCTGCCTGTTAAATAGCCTGTCCACCAGCGTCTGCGAGGAACCCGGCATGCGCACCGCGACCCCGAGCACGGCCCGCGCCATCAACGACCGCATCGCCCTCGAACTCCTCCGCGACGAAGGCCCCTTGACCGCAGGCCAGCTCAGGGCCCGTACCGGGCTCGCCCGGCCCACCGTCGCCGACCTCGTCGAACGGCTCCGGGAGACGGGCCTGATCGCGGTCGTCGGCGAGGCGGGCGCCGAGCGCCGCGGCCCCAACGCCCGGCTGTACGGGCTCGTCGCCGACCGCGCCCACCTGGCCGCCGTGGACGTACGCGCCCACAGCGTCGCCGTCCGCGTCGCCGACCTGCTCGGCCGGCCGCTCGCCGAGGCGTCGCTGCCCGTCGACCCGGACGCGAGTACGGGCCCGCGCTCGACGAGAGTTCTGGTGGACGTCGTCGAACTGGTGGCCCGTACCGCCGCGGAGGCCGGCGCCACCCGGCTGCACACGGTCGGCGTCGGCGCCCCCGGCCTGATCGACCCGGCCACCGGCGCGCTCTCGCCCACCGGCGGCCTGCCGCGCTGGCACGGCCGGCTGTCCGCCGCCCTGCACGACCGGCTGGCCGTCCCCGTCCTGCTGGAGAACGAGGTCAACCTCGCCGCCGTCGCCGAGCGGCGGCTCGGCGCGGTCCGCGACCGGGACACCTTCGTCCTGCTCTGGCTCGGGCTCGGCACCGGCGCGGCCGTCGTCCTGGGCGGCAGACTCCACCGCGGCGCGTCCGGCGGCACCGGCGAGATCGGCTTCCTGCCGGTCCCCGGCACCCCGTCGCTGCCGTCGGCCACCGCCTGCGACGGCGGCTTCCACTCCCTCGCGGGCAGCGCCGCCGTGTGCGCCCTGGCCCGCGAACACGGCATCGCTCCTGTCCCGGACACGACCGAGCCGTCCGACGGGGCCGCCGCGGCGGAGGCGTCGGTACGCGCCGCGGCCGGCGCGGGGGAGCGGGGCGAGGGCTTCCTCGACGCGCTGGCGGACCGCGTCGTTCTCGGCGCCGCCGCCCTGTGTGCCGTGCTGGACCCGGGCTGCGTGGTCCTCGGCGGCGAGACCGGCCGGGCCGGCGGCGCGGCCCTCGCCGACCGCGTCGAGCGGCGGCTGGCCCGGATGTCCCCGCTGCGCACCGAGGTGCGCCCCACGGCCGTAGGCGGCTCGGCGGTGCTGCGCGGCGCCGTCCTGACCGCGATGGACGCCGCCCACAACGACCTGTTCTCGCCGGACCGTTGACCGCGGTCCGGGCGGCGCGGGGTGCGGTGCGTAGTGAACCGATGACCCGATGTATGCTCACATGGCGTCGGGTCGGTCCTTGCCGTACCCGACGGCCTGCGGACACGAATGCCGCTCTCGCTCCGGCCCTTGGCGGGCCCGGCTCCGATGCCGGGCAGGACGCTCACCGGAGTGCTTCGCGCCGCCGCAGGTAGCGGTCCTTTGCCGCCCCGGCTCCGGGCTCGTCCGCAGATCTCCCCGCCCCGTGGGGTCCGCTCGCCTTCCCAAGGCCCACCACCGCGATGTCCGGAACGCCGCACGCCCGCCCGCCGAGGCCGCGCTCGGCACGCCGCGATCGCACTTCGAATGGGGACAGTTGTGAAGTTGAGCGAACTGCTGGACGGGCACGAGCACCAGGTCCTCCAGGGCGACCCGAGCACCGCGATCACCGGCGGAATCACCTTCGACGCGGACCGTTCGGCGCCCGGCTCGCTCTACATCGCGGTCCGGGGCCACGCGGAGGGCGGGCCCGGGGCGGTCGGACGGGCGCTGGCGCGGGGCGCGGCGGCCGTACTGATCGACGGCGAGGTCCCGGTGCCCGAGGGGGCGGGCGACGGGGTGTGCGTGGTGCGGGTGCCGGACGCCCGCGTCGCGGCCCCCGTCGCCGCCTCCCGCTACCACGGCGAACCGGGCCGGGGCATGGACCTGGTGGCGATCACCGGAACCAACGGCAAGACCTCGGTCTCGTACATGGCCGAATCGATCCTGCAGCTCGCCGAGGGCGCGCGGGTGGGCGTCATCGGCACCTCGGGCAGCCGGGTCGGCGGCGAGCCGATCCCGATGCCGAGGTCGGTCCTGACCACCCCGGAGGCCCCGGAACTCCAGTACCTGCTCGGCCGCATGCGCGACCGCGGAGCCTCCAGCGTGGTGCTGGAGGCCACCTCCATGGCCCTGTTCACCCACCGGGTTGACCGCACGTTCGTCGACGTCGGGGTGTTCACCAACCTCACCCAGGACCACCTGGACGACCACGGCACCATGGACCGGTACAAGCAGGCCAAACTCCGGCTCTTCCAGGGGCTCTGCCGGCGCGCCGTCGTCAACGCCGACGACCCGGTCGGCGCCGAGATACGGGCGCTGATGCCCGACGCGTCGGTCACCTACGGCATCGACACCGAGGCCGACTACCGGGCGAGCGACCTCTCCGTGGGCGCCTCCGGCAGCCGCTTCACCCTCCACTACGACGGCCAGAAGCACCCGGCGGCCATCCCCTTCCCCGGCCGCTACTCGGTCTCCAACGCCCTGGCCGCCGTCGCCGCCTGCCACCAGCTGGGCCACAACCTCGAAGCGCTGGTCGGCACGCTCGACCGGCTGCCGCCCATACCGGGCCGGTTCGAGCGGTACGACACCCGGGACGGCACCTCGGTGATCGTGGACTACGCGCACTCCCCGGACTCGCTGGAGAAGGTCCTCACCACGCTCCGGGGCTTCGCCGCCGCCCGGATCATCACCGTCTTCGGCTGCGGCGGCGACCGGGACACCACCAAGCGCGCCGCCATGGGCGCGATCGCCGGCCGCCTCTCCGACCTGTGCGTCCTCACCTCGGACAACCCGCGCACGGAGAACCCGGAGACGATCCTCGACCACGTGGAGGCCGGCGTCACGCCGACCGGCACCCCCTTCGAGCGGTTCGCCGACCGGCGGCGCGCGATCCGCTTCGCCCTGGCCATGGCCCAGCCCGGCGACACCGTCCTCGTCGCGGGCAAGGGCAGCGAGCCGTACCAGAGCATCGGCGACGAGCTGATCCCCTTCAGCGACATGGCCGTCGTCCGCGAGCTCGCCGAGCCCCGCAGGCCCCCGGGTACCGGCGACCGCTCCCACGGCGTGTGACCCAGTGCACAACAGTTCGCCCGCATGCCCTGCGATCAGACGTGGCAGACTGGACCCGTACTGATATACGCAAGCGCACTCCGGGGTCGGTGAAAGTCCGAACCGGCGGTTACAGTCCGCGACCCGGTCGCCTCCAGCGACCGGTTGACCAGGTGAAACTCCTGGACCGACGGTTAAAGTCCGGATGGGAGGCAGTGCGCGGCGGGCTCGTTTCGGTACGCCGTCGCCGACGGCTCGTCCTCCCCTGGGCGACCTGTATCCCGGCGTCCGCGTAGCCGTTGCGATGTTCCCGTTTTTTGTCGTTCCGACAGCCCCGGAGTCCGTGCCTGATGAAGGCAGGAGGACCCGGTGGCCACCTCAGCCGCAGCGCCCCTCGGGGAGCGCGACGCCATGCGCCGCGCCATCGCGCTCGCCGCGCGCGCCCTCGGCGCCACCAGCCCCAACCCCGTCGTCGGCTGCGTCGTCCTCGACGACCAGGGCCGCGCCGTGGGCGAGGGCTGGCACGCACACGCGGGCGGCCCGCACGCTGAGGTCGTCGCGCTGCACGCGGCGGGGGAGCGGGCCCGGGGCGGCACCGCAGTCGTCACCCTCGAACCCTGCAACCACACCGGCCGCACCGGCCCCTGCGCCCAGGCGCTCCTCGACGCCGGGATCGCCCGCGTCGTCTACGCCGTCGCCGACCCCACCCCCACCGCGACCGGCGGCGCCCGCACCCTCGCGGACGCGGGCGTCGACGTCGAGGGCGGCCTGCTCGCCGACGAGGCCGCCGCCGGCAACGAGGCGTGGCTGACCTCGGTCCTGCGCCACCGCCCCTTCGTGCTGTGGAAGTACGCGGCCACCCTGGACGGCCGCACCGCCGCCGCCGACGGCACCAGCCGCTGGATCACCTCGCCCGAGGCCCGCGCCGACGTGCACCGGCTGCGCGCCGAGGCCGACGCCGTGATCGTCGGCTCCGGCACCGCCCGTACGGACGACCCGCAGCTCACGGCACGGATGCCGGACACCGGGATCAGCCAGCCGCTGCGGGTCGTCGTCGACACCAACGCCACCGCCGTACGGCCCGGCGCCCGGGTCCTGGACGGCGCCGCGCCCACCCTCATCGCTGTCGCCGAGGACGCCGGGACAGCCCACCTCGACGGGCTCGCCCCCGTGGTGCGGCTGCCGCGCGCCGCCGGCGGCCGCGGCCTGGACATCCACGCCCTGCTCGCCGAGGTGTACCGCCGCGGCGTCCGCTCCGTCCTGCTGGAGGGCGGCGCCACCCTCGCCGGCGCCTTCCTCGCCGCCCACGCCGTCGACAAGGTCGTCGGCTACCTCGCCCCCGCCCTGCTCGGCGCCGGGCCCGCCGTGCTGACGGACGCCGGAATCGGCACGATCTCGCAGGCGTTGCGCCTCGACGTGAGCGAGGTCAGCCGCCTCGGCCCCGACCTGCGCCTCACCGCCGTGCCCCGCATCCGGCACGCCGCCGAACCCGCCCCCGGCAGCGCCGCCGCTCCGCACCCCGCCCGCTAGGAGAGTCACGTGTTCACCGGAATCGTCGAAGAACTGGGTGAGGTCACCGGAGTCGAGGACCTCGGCGACGCCTCCCGCTTCCGCCTCCGCGGCCCCGTCGTCACCGACGGCGCCCGCCACGGCGACTCGATCGCCGTCAACGGCGTCTGCCTCACCGTCGTCGACGCGGGCGAGGGCGAGTTCACCGCCGACGTCATGGCCGAGACGCTCGACCGCTCCAGCCTCGCCGACCTCGCCGCCGGCTCCCGCGTCAACCTCGAACGGCCGATGGCGCTCGGCGGCCGGCTCGGCGGCCATCTCGTCCAGGGCCACGTCGACGGCACCGGCACCATCGCCGGCCGCGAACACTCGGAGCACTGGGACATCGTCCGGATCTCCCTCCCCGCCGACCTCACCCGCTACATCGTGGAGAAGGGCTCCATCACCGTCGACGGCATCAGCCTCACCGTCGTCGACGCGGGCCCCGACTACTTCACCGTCAGCCTCATCCCCACCACCCTCGCCCTGACCACCCTCGGCATCAAGCAGCCCGGGGACCGCGTCAACCTTGAGGTGGACGTGCTCGCCAAGTACGTGGAGCGGCTGCTGGGCGACCGTACGGAGACCGCCAAGTGACTGCCGTCGGCTGGCTGAACGACGAGGCGTTCGCCGTCCTCGGCCAGCACGTCATCTGGTCCGACATGATCGGCAACATCGTCGGCCTGATCGCCCTCGCCCTCGGCTGGCGGCGCTCCATCTGGACCTGGCCGGCCCAGTTCCTCTCCGGCGTCGTCCTCGTCTCCGCCTACGCCTACGCGCACCTGTCCGGCGGCGTCGGCAAGCAACTCCTGGTCATCGGCGTCGCGCTGTGGGGCTGGCGGCTGTGGCAGCGCGGCCGGCGCGACGCGCAGGACGGCTCCATCGCCGTCCGCTTCGCCACCTGGCGCGAGCGCGGGCTGCTGGCCGGCGGCACGGCGCTCGGCACCCTCGCCGTCGGCGCGCTCTTCACCGCCGTCCCCGAACTGTCCTGGAACCCCTGGCCGGACGCCTACATCTTCGTCGGCACCCTCACCGCGATGGTCGCCCAGGCCCGCGGCCTCGTCGAATTCTGGTTCGCCTGGCTCCTGGTCGACCTCGTCGGCGTCCCGCTCGCCTTCACCAGCGGCCTGGCCTTCGCCGGCCTCGTCTACGTCGTCTACCTCGGCCTCGTCCTGTGGGGACTGCGCGACTGGTGGCTGCGGTCCCGCACGAGCACTCAGCAGCACATCCCGGAAGGAGCGGCGGCATGACCGCACCGCACAGTTGGTACGGGGCCGAAGAGGACCTCACCCTCGACCCCGTCGAACGGGCGATCAGCGACATCGCCGCCGGCCGCCCCGTCGTCGTGGTCGACGACGAGAGCCGCGAGAACGAGGGCGACCTCGTCGTCGCCGCGGAGAAGGCCACCCCCGAACTCGTCGCCTTCATGATGAGCGAGTGCCGCGGCCTGATCTGCGCGCCGATGGAGGAGAGCACCCTCGACCGGCTCGACCTCCCGCAGATGGTCGCCCGCAACACCGAGTCGATGAGCACCGCCTTCACCGTCTCCGTCGACGCGAGCGCCGCGCACTCCGTCACCACCGGCATCTCCGCCGCCGACCGCGCCACCACCATCCGGCTGCTGGCCGACGCGGACTCCGAGCCCGGCGACTTCGTCCGCCCCGGCCACGTCTTCCCGCTGCGCGCCCGCCCCGGCGGCGTCCTGGTCCGGCCCGGCCACACCGAGGCCGGCGTCGACCTCGCCCGCCTCGCCGGGCTGCGCCCGGCCGCCGCCATCGTCGAGATCGCGGGCGAGGACGGCGCCATGCTGCGCCTGCCCGAGCTGGTGCCCTTCGCCCGCAAGCACGGCCTCGCGATCATCTCGATAGAGGACCTCGTCGCCTACCGCCGCTCCGCCGAGCCCACCGTCCGCCGCGAGGCCGCCACCCGGCTGCCCACCGCGTTCGGCGACTTCCGCGCGTACGGCTACCGCTCCACCGTCGACGGCGTCGAGCACATCGCGCTGGTCAGCGGCGACATCGGGGACGGCGAGGACCTGCTGGTCCGGGTCCACTCCGAGTGCCTGACCGGCGACATCTTCGGCTCCCAGCGCTGCGACTGCGGACCGCAGCTGCACGCCTCCCTGGAGCGCGTCGCCGCCGAGGGCCGCGGCGTGGTCCTCTACCTCCGCGGCCACGAGGGCCGCGGCATCGGCCTGCTGTCCAAGCTGCGCGCGTACGAGCTCCAGGAGCGCGGCCGCGACACGCTCGACGCCAACCTGGAACTCGGCCTGCCCGCCGACGCCCGGGACTACGCGGCCGGCGCGCGGATCCTCGCCGACCTCGGCGTGCACAGCCTGCGGCTGATGACCAACAACCCCGACAAGGTCACGGCCCTCGTCCGGCACGGCCTGGTGGTCACCGGCCGCGAGCCCATGCCCGTACAGGCCCAGGAGCACAACCTCCGCTACCTGCGCACCAAGCGGGACCGGATGGGGCACGACCTGCCGTGGCTGGACGCCGACCGGGCGTCCGCCTGCGGCAACCAATAGCAGCCGTATCCGAGAACACAGCACCAGTACCTAGGAGAGACGTGAGCGGCAAGGGCGCACCCGAACTGAGTGTGAAGAACTGCGGCGACCTGCGGGTGGCGGTCATCGCGGCGCAGTGGCACGAGAAGGTCATGGAAGGCCTCGTCGACGGCGCCCTGCGCGCACTCGGCGAGCTGGGCATCGACGAGCCCACCGTGCTGCGGGTGCCGGGCAGCTTCGAGCTGCCCGTCGTCGCGAAGGTCCTCGCCGGCCGCGGCTACGACGCGATCGTCGCCCTCGGCGTCGTCATCCGCGGCGGCACCCCCCACTTCGAATACGTCTGCCAGGGCGTGACGCAGGGGCTGACCCAGGTCAGCGTCGACACCGGCGTGCCGATCGGCTTCGGCGTGCTGACCTGCGACACCGAGGAGCAGGCCCTGGACCGGGCCGGCATCGAGGGGTCCACCGAGGACAAGGGGCACGAGGCGGTCACCGCCGCCGTCGCCACCGCGACCACGCTGCGCTCCGTGTCGGAGCCCTGGCGCTGATCCCCGGCCCGCCACCCCGTAGGCTGGGCACCACCATGGCTGACAAGACATTCGAGGAGCTCTTCGCCGAGCTCCAGCAGAAGGCCGCCTCCGGCGACCCCAGCACCTCCCGCACCGCCGAACTGGTGGAAAAGGGCGTGCACGCCATCGGCAAGAAGGTCGTCGAGGAGGCCGCCGAGGTGTGGATGGCGGCCGAGTACGAGGGCGCCGCCGCCACCGCCGAAGAGATCTCCCAGCTGCTCTACCACGTCCAGGTGATGATGGTCGCCCGGGGGATCTCCCTCGACGACGTATACGCTCACCTCTGACCCGGCCCCGGCCGGGCGCCCCGACGCACCACTCCGACGTCCGATACCCCGACGTACAAAGGAAACAGACCTCATGCTGCGCATCGCCGTCCCCAACAAGGGTTCTCTCTCCGAGCCTGCGTCGGCGATGCTCCATGAGGCCGGCTACCAGCAGCGCAAGGACCGCAGGGAACTCGTCCTCGTCGACGCAGCCAACGAGGTCGAGTTCTTCTTCCTGCGCCCCCGCGACATCGCCGTGTACGTGGGCAGCGGCAAGCTGGACATCGGCATCACCGGCCGCGACCTGCTGCTCGACTCCGGCGCCAACGCCGAGGAGATCATGCAGCTCGGCTTCGCCGGCTCCACCTTCCGCTACGCCACCCGCCCGGGCACCGCGAACGGCGTCGGAGACTTCGGCGGCATGACCGTCGCCACCTCCTTCAACGGCCTGGTCAGCAAGCACCTCGCCGACCACGGCGTGGACGCCGCCGTCGTCCACCTCGACGGGGCCGTCGAGACCGCCATCCAGCTCGGCGTCGCCGAGATCATCGCCGACGTCGTCGAGACCGGCACCACGCTGCGCAACGCGGGCCTGGAGATCATCGGCGAGCCGATCCTGGAGTCCGAGGCCGTCGTCATCCGCCGCACCGGCGAGGGCGTCGACGACCCCAAGATCCGGCAGTTCCTCCGCCGCATGCAGGGCGTCCTCGTCGCCCGGCGGTACGTGATGATGGACTACGACATCCGCGTCGAGCACGTCGAGCGCGCCGTCGCCCTCACCCCCGGCCTGGAGTCGCCCACCGTCTCCCCACTGCACCACGAGGGCTGGGTCGCCGTCCGCTCGATGGTCCCGTCCAACGAGGCCCAGCGCATCATGGACGAGCTGTACGAACTGGGCGCCCGCGCGATCCTCACCACCGGCATCCACGCCTGCCGCCTCTGAGCACCCGGCAGAGCACGCCCACCCACCACGAAGAGACGACGGCCGTGTCCACGCCCCAGCCCGACCTCCCCGCCCTGCCGGTCACCTTCCGGCCCACCCGCACCCGGATCGTCCTGCTGACCTCGGGCACGGCCCTGCTCGTCGCGCTCACCGTGATGTCGCTGATGCTGGAGACCCTGAGCACCGGCGACAGGGCCACCTTCATCTGCACCGGCCTGGTGATCTTCGCGGTGCTGGTGCTGCTCAGCCGCCCCAAGGTCGTCGCCGGCCCCGACGGCGTCCTCGTCGTCAACCTGACGACGACCCGCCGGCTGGCCTGGGCGCAGATCGTCCGCGTCAATCTGCGCCCCGGCGACGCCTGGGTCCACCTCGACCTCGCCGACGGCACCAGTCTGCCCGCCATGGGCATCCAGCCCGGCGTCGCCAAGGAGCAGGCCATCGGCGACGCCCGCGCGCTGCGCGCCCTCGCCGAGACGCACGGAGCGGGCGCTTCCGCCTGAGGCGGCTGCCCCCGGCGGGGCCTCCTTGATTACTCTGGTGCCACGGGCACACACCGTGCTCCGCCCCGCACCCAAGCGGCCGCGCCCCAACCGGCCGGCGGGGGACCTGCGAACCGAGGAGTGACTCCCTCCAGCGATGGACGGATCTTCCTGTAGTACCTGCGCCGCCCCCCACCACGAGGCGGCGGCATGAGCATCACCGTGTCTCTCCTGCTGCTCGCGGCAGCCCTCCTCCTCATCCTGGCCAACGGCTTCTTCGTCGCCGCCGAATTCGGGCTGGTGACCGTCGAGAGGCCGGAGGCCGAGCGGGCCGCCGCCGCAGGCGACCGCCGCGCCAGGACCGTCGTCGAGGCGCTCCGCGAACTCTCCTTCCAACTCTCCGGCACCCAGCTGGGCATCACCATCACCTCCCTGGTGGTGGGCATGCTCGCCGAGCCCGCGCTCGGCCGGCTGCTGGCCGGCCCCTTCTCGGCCATCGGCCTGCCCGGCGGCGCCGGAGCCGGCGTCGCGGTGGTCGTCGGCATGCTGGTGGCCTCCGCCGTCCAGATGATCATCGGCGAGCTGGTGCCCAAGAACTGGGCGGTCTCCCGGCCGCTCCAGGTCGCGCGGTTCGTCGCCGGCCCGCAGCACGCCTTCACCCGCTTCTTCCGGCCCGTGATCACCGCCCTCAACAAGGTCGCCAACCGGCTCGTACGGGCCCTGGGCGTCGAACCCGCCGACGAGCTGGCCTCGGCCCGTACGCCCGGCGAGCTCGTCTCGCTCGCCCGGCACTCGGCGCTCGCCGGGGCCATCGAGCAGGACACCGCCGACCTGTTCGTGCGGACCCTCTCGCTCGGCGAGCTGACCGCACAGCACGTCATGACGCCGCGCGTGAAGGTCAGCGCCCTCCAGTCGTCCGCGACCGCCGAGGACGTCCTGAACCTCACCCGCGCCACCGGCCTCTCCCGCTTCCCCGTCTACCGCGAGCGGCTGGACGAGGTCGTCGGCATGGTCCACCTCAAGGACGCGCTCGCCGTCCCCGCGCACGAGCGGCTGCGCACCCCCGTGAGCCGCGTAGCCGTGCCCCCGATGCTCGTCCCCGAGACGCTGCCCGTACGGCCGCTGCTGGAGCGGCTGCGCAGCGAGCAGCCGATAGCCGTGGTCGTCGACGAGTACGGCGGCACGGCCGGGGTCGTGACCCTGGAGGACATCGTCGAGGAACTGGTCGGCGAGGTCCGCGACGAACACGACGGCCACGACCTGCCGGAGCTGGCCGCCGCCCTCACCGAGGACGGGCGGCCCGCCTGGGACGCCGACGGCGGCTGCCGGGTCGACACTCTGCGCCGCATCGGCCTCGCCGCCCCGGACGGCCCGTACGAGACCGTGGCCGGCCTCGTCGCCACGCTGCTCGGACGCATCCCGGCCCCCGGCGACAGCGCCGAACTGCCCGGCTGGCGCCTCTCGGTGCGCCAGGTCGGCCACCACCGCGCCGAACGGGTGCGGATAGCACGGACCGGCGGCCCGCAGGGAGAGAACCGATGAGCCTGCTGCAACTCCTCTTCGCCCTCCTCCTGGTGCTCGCCAACGGCTTCTTCGTGGGGGCCGAGTTCGCGCTCGTCTCCGTACGGCGCAGCCAGATCGAGCCGCGCGCCGCCGAGGGCTCGGCGCGCGCCCGCACCGTCCTGACCGGGCTGGAGAACCTGCCGCAGATGATGGCGGCGGCCCAGTTCGGCATCACCGTCTGCTCGCTGACGCTCGGCGCGGTCGCCGAACCGACCGTGGCGCACCTGCTGGAGCCCGTCTTCCACGCGGCCCGCCTGCCCGAGCAGCTGGTCCACCCCTTCGGCTACGCCATCGCGCTCGCCGTGGTGGTCTTCCTGCACCTGGTCATCGGCGAGATGGTGCCCAAGAACCTGGCCATGTCCGCCCCCGACCGGGCGGCGCTGTGGCTGGGGCCCGGACTCGTCGCCTTCGCGCGGCTGTGCCGGCCGGTCACCGCGCTGCTCGGCGCGTGCGCCCGTAGCGTGCTGAAGGTCTTCGGCGTCGAGCCCAAGGACGAGGTGGAAGCGGTCTTCACCAGCGAGCAGCTGACCCACCTCGTCGACGACTCCCGGCAGGCCGGGCTGCTCGACCCCGAGGCGCAGGACCGGCTGGAGGACGCGCTGGAGCTGGGCAGCCGCCCGGTCACCGACGTCCTCCTGGACGCGGACACGCTGGTCACCATCGACCCGTCGGCCACTCCGCGGCAGATCGAGGAGCTGACCGTACGGACCGGCTACTCGCGCTTCCCGGTCCGCGCCCCCGGCGGCGCCTTCATGGGATATCTGCACGTCAAGGACGTACTGGAACTGGAGGACCGGGACCGGGCGGTGCCGCAGCACGTCTGGCGGCGCATCGACACGCTGCGAGCCGAACTGCCCCTGGACGACGCGCTCACCGTGCTGCGCCGGGCCGCCGCGCACCTGGCGGCCGTCGCGGACGCCTCGGGCCGGGTGCTGGGGCTCGTCGCGCTGGAGGACGTACTGGAGAAGCTGGTCGGCGAGGTCCGCGACCCGGCGCACCGGGTCGTGCCGCAGACCCGGCCCGACGCGGTGCCGGGCGACCTGCTGCTGCGGCCCCGGGCGGCGGGCGCCACACCGCTGGTGCCGGCCGAGCGGGACGCCATGGCGGGCTGAGGCCGCTGAGACGGACGGCGGGCCGCTGAGGGCTGCTGAGACGGACGGCGGGCCGCTGAGCGGCGGCCCGCCGGTCTACTGCGGCTCTCGCGGGTCGCGGTCCAGCGGGCCGCGCCCCGAGAGGACCTCGCCGTACGCCTGCATCAGGTCCGGCAGCCGCAGTGTGGCGAGGTCGGCACGGGTGGGGGTGGCCGGGAAGCCCGACAGCCGCAGGTCCCGGTAGGCGCAGCTCTTCTCGTACAGCGTGCGCAGGAAGCGGCCGTTGCCCAGCTCGTCGATCCAGCCCTGCTCCACGACATGCCCGCTGATGCTGCGCAGCTCCTCCAGCGCCTCCTCGTCCCAGCCGTCGCCGTTCTCGGCGGCCAGCACCTCGCCGATGCTGGTGAGTTCCAGCGGGCGGTAGCTGGGGAAGTCGACGCGGGTCGTGAAGCGGGAGCCGAGGCCGGGGTTGGCGGCGAGCAGCCGGTCCATGCCCTCGGGATAGCCGGCCAGGATGACCACCAGCCGGTCGCGGTTGTCCTCGGCGCGCTTGAGCAGCACTTGGAGCGCCTCGTCGCCGTAGGCGTCGCCCTTGCTGTAGCCGGAGTTGGAGAGGCTGTACGCCTCGTCGACGAAGAGCACCCCGCCCAGCGCCGAGTCGATCAGCTCGTTGGCCTTGACGGCCGTCTGGCCGAGGAACTCGCCGACCAGGTCGGCCCGCTGCGCCTCCACCAGATGGTCGCCGCCGAGCAGTCCGAGCGCGTAGAAGACCCGTCCCAGGATGCGGGCGACGGTGGTCTTGCCGGTGCCCGAGGGTCCGGAGAAGACGAAGTGCCGTTTCGGCGGCTGTACGGGCAGGCCCTGCCCGGCCCGCAGCCGCGCCATGTGCAGCTGCGCGGAGAGCGCCCGCACCTGCCGCTTCACGGGCTCCAGCCCCACCATCCGCTCCAGCTCGCCGAGCGCCTTCGCGAGCAGCACGGGGTCGGAGGGGCCGACGGGCAGCTCGTCGCCGCCGGGCTGGGCGGGGACTCGGCCCTTGGACCGTATGCCTTCGGAGTCGAGGGGCGAGCCGGGCGGTGCGGCGCCGGGGAGGTCGGGGTCCAGGCCGGCGAGCAGGTCGCGGCCGTCGGCGGCGTTGTCGGCGGCCTGCGTCTCGGGGTCGGCCGCCGCGTCCTGGCCGATGCCCGCCAGCGATACGGCCGCGAGGTCCGACTCGACGGGCCCGTCGAAGCCGTCCCCGTCGGCGATGGCGGCGAGCCGGGCGGCGGTGTCCATGAACGCCGTGTCGACGCGGTGCACGGCGCGGTAGAGGGGGAGGGCGGCGGCGCTGCGGCCGGTGCCCTCGTGCGCGCGGGCGAGCCAGTAGCGCAGCTCCTTGCGCTGCGGCTGCTCGCTGCGGCAGCGCATCAGGGCGGCGGCCAGCAGCGGTTCGGCCTGCCCGTACATCTCCAGCCGGACCCGCGCCATGCCGCCGAACAGCCCGGCCTCGATGCCCAGGACCGGGTCGTCGAGGAGCGGTTCGGTATGGCGTACGAGCTGGTCCCAGTCCTTGACGAGATAGGCGCGGCACGCGTGCAGGAACCGCACCTGCGCGTCGGCCTCGACGGGCGGGCAGCCGGCCAGGGCCCGGTCCAGGTCGGGGACGTGGCGGCCGTCGAGCCAGTGCGAGGCGTGCGCGAGCAGCAGATCGCGGCCGCTCTCCAGCACCGGCTGCACCCACCAGCCGAGCCAGTACCAGGAATTGAGGGAGCGCCGGTGGCGGGTGCGCTGCTCGCCGAAGCGGTCGCGGTGGCGGTGCATGCGCAGCAGCGCGGTGGTGGTGTCGGCGCGCAGCGCGTGCAGGCCGAGCCAGGCGTCCGCCATCGCCGGATCGATGCGGACCGCGACCCGGAACTCCTCCTCGGCCTGCGCGTACGCGCCCATGGTGTAGGCGTCGACGGCGCGCAGCCAGGCGAGTTCGGCCGGGGCGTGTGAGCCCTGCGTGCCGAAATCCATCACGTCCCCCACAAACCGTGCCCCCGTAGCGTGCCGCCGGGCGAGTGCCTGGCCGCGCTTTCTGACCGTTGTGCCGTGGACGGGAGTTGACCATTGCGTCGGCGCCCTCGTGCGGCGACCCGCCGAGTGCGCCGTTTGGCATCGTACCTGCGGAGTTGCCGTCGACCGAAGGGTGCCGCACGGCTGTTCGCGGTGCGAAGGGGAATCCTGGCGGTGGTTACTGAGGGTAAGGCCTGATGTGCGCAAAGGCCGCAAATCGCCGCCGGAGGACAGAACGAAGCCCCCGATCACGGGGGAACAACCGGGGGCTTCGCGTCTGTCGGCGGCCCTCGCGGACCGCACAATGAGAACGTAAGTCCTGTACGGCCCCCAGGTCAAGCGGAGTTGAGACACTCGGCGGGGAACGCCCGGCCACGGAAAACGGACCGATCGCACCCGCTCACGGAGCGTAAGGGCAAGGGCAGTTCAGCGGGGCCCGGCGGGCCCCGGCAGTACCTCATACCCCTGATCCCGCGAGAACACCAGGAGTTCGGCGTACGGACGTGAGGGGTCCGCGGCGAAATGCGACCGCTCCGCGCGCATCCAGCCGTCCCAGAATCCGGACAGCTCGGGACCGTCACGCAGTTGACCCCGCTCCCAGGAGTCGCCGGCCGGCAGCTCCATCCACAGCAGGCACGCCAGATACGGCCGCAGCGCCCGGCGCCCCGCCCCCACGCCCTCCACGAGGACGACCGGCGCGGGGCCGGCCTCCTTCACCCGGGAGAACCGCCGCTCCACCCAGTCGTACGCGCCGTACCGCGCAGCCTCCCCGCGCCCCAGCGGCCCGATCACCTGCTCGCGCAGCCGCCCGGTCCAGCCGAACAGCTCCTCGTGCGTCGCGAGGTCGTCCAGATGCAGCACCGGTGCCCCGCCGAGCGCCTCGGACAGCCGCCCCGCGAACGTGGTCTTGCCGGAACCCGCGTGCCCGTCCACGGCGACCAGCCGCACCGGCCCGAGGGAGGGCGGCAGCGCTTCGAGCCGCCGGGCGAGCGCGTCGAGGGGAGCGGGGGCGCCGGCGTCGATGGGATCTTTCACCTGGTCAGCCTACGGTCCGACGCGGGGCGGGCCGGTCGTCCCTGGCTGTGGTCGCCACCCGTATTCACGGCGCGCCATAGGGGGAATCACTGGCCCAGGACGCCGAGCCGGGCGATAGTTGTGCCGCGCTCACACAGCTCCCGCCCCATCCGCAGACGACTGGGGGACACCCGCCATGATCAGCAGATCCACTCCGCGCCGCACCGTGCTCGCCGTCGCCATCGGCGTCGTCGCCGCGACCGTCTCCTCCTCGGCGCACGCCGCGCCGCGCCGCGGCCCCCAGAAGCCTGACGGCCCGGCCGGGCCCCCGCCCGCCGCCCCGGAGACGGAAACGGAGACGGAGGGGGACGCGGCGGCCGGCGCGGCCATCGACTACCACGGCTGGACCAGCTACGGCGACTGGCGCTGCGGCGCCGCCGAAGGGACCCGGATCGAGCACGGCGACCGGCCGGGCGTGGTCATCGACCACCCCGTCGGCACCGCGCTCTACCCCGACCCGCACACCGGTACCCGGGCCACCTGGGAGTACGCCACCTGGACCTCCCCGCCGCGCACCCTGCCCGTACCGGCCGACGAGGCCGTGATCTCGTGGAACGCGCACACCCCGCACGGCACCTGGCTCCAGATCGAGCTCCACGGCACGTACACGGACGGCACCAGCACCCCCTGGTACGTGATGGGGCGCTGGACCGCCGGCGACGCCGCCGAGGACATCCGGCGCACCTCCGTCGACGACCAGCGCGACGGCAAGAGCGGCATCTCCACGGACACCTTCGCCATGGACGCCGCCGCCGGCGGGCTCCGCCTGGCCTCGTACGAGCTGAAGATCACCCTCTACCGCAGGCCGGGCAGCAAGCTCACGCCCACCGTGTGGCGGCTCGGCGCGATGGCCTCCGACCTGCCCGCCCGCTTCACCGTGCCCGCCTCGACGCCGCTCCCGGGCGGCGCGCGCGAGCTGAAGGTGCCGCGCTACTCGCAGGAGATCCACAAGGGGCAGTACCCGGAGTACGACAACGGCGGCGAGGCGTGGTGCAGCCCCACCTCCTCGCAGATGATCATCGAGTACTGGGGCCGCCGCGCCACCCCGGCGGACCTGTCCTGGGTCGATCCCGCCTACGCCGACCCCCAGGTCTGCCACGCCGCCCGCTACACGTACGACTACCAGTACCAGGGCTGCGGCAACTGGCCCTTCAACGCCGCCTACGCCGCGACCTACCGCGGCATGCAGGGCGTCGTCACCCGGCTCGGCTCCCTCAACGACGCCGAGCGGCTCATCGGCGTCGGCATCCCCCTCATCACCTCCCAGTCCTTCCTCGCCACGGAGCTGGACGGCGCGGGCTACGGCACGGCGGGCCACCTGATGACGGTCGTCGGCTTCACCGCCGACGGCGACGTCATCGCCAACGACCCGGCGTCGCCCACCAACGCGGCGGTCCGGCGCGTCTACAAACGTCGTCAGTGGGAAAATGTCTGGCTGAGAACGCGGCGCTACAACGCCTCCAACAAGGTGGTGGGCAACCCCGGCGGCGTCTGCTACCTGTACTTCCCCGTCGAGGTGACGGCGGAGCAGCGGCGCGTCCTGAGGTCCTTCGGCATCCGCTGACGGGCGCGACGCGGTGCCCCGGACTTCAGGTGGGGCCCTCTGCCCGCGGGACGGGGAGAGGGCCCCAGTAGTGTCCGAGCGCATGGACTGCATTGAACTACGCGATCTCATAGCGGACTTCGGGCCGGTGATCGGCCGTATCGAGGAGACCGGTGAGCGGGTGGGCGTCACCGAAGACCGTGAACCGGCGGGCGTGCTCCTCGCGGCGGCCGAACTGGCCGAGCTGGAGCACTTCGCGCAACGGGTCCACGCCGGCCCGAGGCCCCGGCCGGGAAGCGGGCAGGAGCGCCCGGCCGGCCCGGAGCGACAGGGCCCGTACACCCGGTACGCGTACACCGGCGAGGTGCGGATGACGTTCACACGGGAGCGCGCGACCGTGGCCGAGCTGCGGTCCGCGGCCGAACTCGACTGGCTGGAGAGCAAGGCACGCATCGGCCGCCAGAGCTACATGGACCCGAAGCAGGCGGCGGCGTTCGAGGAATTCCTCGCCCGCCAGCCCCCATTCGAGGACGGCATAGCGTGGATCGCCGACGACTGGAGCGAACAAGAGCCTTTCACCGTCCTCGAATTCATCAAGGGCGTGACAGCGGAAGAGGTCGCTCTCGCCTACGGGGCCGACGCTCAGGACATCGACGGCGGGCTGCTGCTGCACACGGTGCGGGAACAAGACGAACGCGAAGGCACCGACGAACTCTGTCGCGTGCTCGCTTTCGGGGAAGCGGCCGGGTGGACGTGGCTGGGCTACCACGACTTCGACGACGCCTTCACCCGCCGGCTCGACCCGCCTCCCGCGCAGCAGATCACGCTGACCGCGACGGGGGCCAAGGCCATCTACGACTTCAGCTATCGCAAGGACGGGGAATACCAGAACCCCTTCCCGGCCGAAGGCGGCGCCGACGCGGGATCGGACGCATACGAGCTCATCTGGTACACGCCGGGCGAGCCGCCGTTCGGCCCGGAAGCGCCGCTGGAATTCCTCAACCCGCACATCCGTCACGCGGAGCGGCAGACCGATTGGACGGGCGGCATCCCGCTGTTCTTCGCCGGACTGGAACGCGCCTTCGGCCTGTGCCTGCCCCAGCGCGCGATCACCTCCGGACACGTGCGCTGCGCCCGGCCGGCCCGTCGTTGACCCCCGGAGCCCGGCACGGCGCGGCCGTCAGCCGGTCGGCGCGGCGAAGGCGTCGCGGTACCACTGGACAGTGGCGCGCAGCGCGTCCGGCAGGGGGGTGGCGCGCAGCCCCAGCGCCTCGGTGACGGCCGTGTCGTCCATGACGAACGGCTCGGTGTGCCAGTAGAAGAGTTCGGCGTACTCGGCCATGAACGCCGCGTCGAACGGGCCCCAGGGCCTGGGTTCGGTCAGGACCTCGGCGCGGACGGGGCGGCCGGTCTCCTCGGCGATGAGGTCGAAGACCTGGCGGGTGGTCAGCGCCGGGGCCACCGGGAGGTGCCACAGCCGGCCCCAGCAGTCCTCGCGCTCGGCGAGGGTCGCGAGGGCGCGGGCGATGTCCGGGACGTAGCTGTAGCTGTGCGGCAGGTCGATGTCGCCCATGGCGCCTACCGGGTCGCCGCTCAGCGCCGGCGGGAACACGCCTCCGCCGAGGGACGACGTCAGCGTGCGGGGGCCGAAGAAGTCCGCGGCCATTCCGAGCACCACGCGGGCGTCGCCCCGGCTGTGCGCCTCCAGGTAGCGCTCGGCGATCCGGGCCCGTACCCGGCCCTTGTGCGACGTGGCGGCGAACGGGGTGCGCTCCGTCATGGGGACGCCGCCCGTCGGCCCGTACAGGTTGAGCGTCTCGACGGTGGCGAGGACGGCCCCGCTGGGCCCGACCGCCTTCAGGAGCGCGTCCTGGATGCGGGGGAGCGTCTCGGGCTGCTGCGCGTACGGGACGTGGGTGCAGTTGTAGACGGCGGCGGCGCCTTCGGTGATCTCGCGCAGCCGGGCGGCGTCCGTGACGTCCGCGGTGACGAGTGCCGCGCCTGTCGGCAGCGTGGCGCTGCCCGAGCGGTTGACGCAGCGGACGCGGTGGCCGCGGGCGAGGAGTTCGTCGGCGACCGCGAGGCCCGAGGGGCCGGTGCCCAGGACAACGTGCAGTTGACGGTCGTTCATGTACCGATCCTTTGTTAGCGCTCTACGTGTTAGTTATAACTTCTAACTGACGCTAGGATCGATCGTTCCAGTGATGGTGTCAATAGGCTTCGTCATGGTCGTCACGTCACCCGCGTCACGGCCACGGCCGCCTTGAGATCCGCCCAGAACTCCGGACGTGCCTCGACGCGTTGACCCAGCCGGTAGACGGTCGTCTTCCGCTTCCCGCGCACCCTCAGGTGCACTTCGGCCCGCCCCGGGTGCGAGCGAAGGATCTCCGCCAGCTGGCCGACCGACGCGGGCGTCACGCCCGACTCCGGCATTTCGAGGCGTACGGGCGCGTTCGGCCCCGCGTCGCTCAGGTCGGGGACCGCCATCTCCATGGCGACGAGGCGCGGGACGTCCTCGCGCTTGTCGAGGCGGCCCTTGACGAAGACGACGGTGTCCTCGACGAGCTGGGTGGAGACGA